>NZ_JBHVZA010000009.1:0-30091 GCF_042880275.1 Streptomyces sp. NPDC058308 | reverse complement strand
GGGGGGGGCGGGTGGTGGCCCCCGCGGCCCCCTTTGTCGTGGAGGTGTTTGTGGGCGGCTTTTGGGTCCGCGCCCGCGCCCGGGCCGTCGCCGGGGGACCCCCCCCCGCCGACGGCCACCGCCAGTGGGGTTCAAAGATAGGCTCTCAGCCCCGGTACGTCTCAAGCAGCCGCAGCCACACCTCGCTGATCGTCGGGTAGGCGGGGACCGCGTGCCACAGGCGGTCGAGGGGGATCTCGCCCGCGACCGCCATCGTCGCCGAGTGGATGAGTTCGCCGACGCCGGGGCCGACGAAGGTGACGCCGAGGAGGATCTCGCGGTCCAGGTCGACGATCATGCGGGCGCGGCCGCGGTAGCCGTCGGCGTAGAGGCCCGCGCCCGCGACACCGGACATGTCGTAGTCGACGGCACGGACGCGGTGGCCCGCGGCCTCCGCTTCGGCGAGGGTCAGGCCCGCGGAGGCTGCTTCGGGGTCGGTGAAGACGACCTGCGGGACGGCGTCGTGGTCGGCCGTGGCGGCGTGCGCGCCCCAGCGGTCGGTCTCCAGGAGCGGGACTTTCCGGGCGCGGGCGGCGATGGCGGCGCCGGCGATGCGGGCCTGGTACTTGCCCTGGTGGGTGAGGAGCGCGCGGTGGTTCGCGTCGCCGACCGCGTACAGCCAGTCGCTGCCCTCGACGCGCAGGCTCTCGTCGACCGACAGCCAGGAGCCGGGTTCCAGGCCGACGGTCTCCAGACCGATGTCGTCCGTGCGCGGGGCGCGCCCCGTGGCGAAGAGGATCTCGTCGGCCTGGAGGATCGAGCCGTCGTCCAGGGTCGCCGTGACGGTGCCGTTCTCGCGGCGCACCGCGGTGACGGAGACGCCCGAGCGGACCTCGGCACCCGCTTCCGTGAGGGCTTCCTGGACCAGCTCGCCCGCGAACGGCTCCATGCGGGGCAGCAGGCCCCCGCCCCGTACAAGCACCGTGACGGCCGAGCCGAGGGCCTGCCAGGCGGTGGCCATCTCCACGGCGACGACGCCGCCGCCGACGACCAGGAGGCGGCCGGGCACGTGGTCGGCGCTGGTGGCCTCCCGGCTGGTCCACGGCTTGACGTCGGCGAGTCCCGGCAGGTCGGGCAGGGCGGCGCGGGTGCCGGTGCAGACGGCCACCGCGTGGCGGGCCCGCAGCGTGTGCGCGGTGCCGTCCGTGCCGGTGACCGTGACCTCGCGGGGGCCCGCGATGCGGCCCTGGCCCCGGTACAGGTCGACGCCGACGCCCGTCAGCCAGCCGACCTGGCCGTCGTCCTTCCAGTGCGACGTGTAGTCGTCGCGGTGCGCGAGGACCGCGGGGGCGTCGAGCGGTCCCTGCACGGACTGGCGCAGGCCGGGGACGCGGCGGGCGTCCGCGCGGGCGATGACGGGGCGCAGCAGGGCCTTGCTGGGCATGCACGCCCAGTAGGAGCACTCGCCCCCGACGAGCTCGCTCTCCACGATCGCGGCACTGAGCCCGGCCGCCCGGGCCCGGTCGGCCACGTTCTCCCCCACGGGACCTGCTCCGATGACTACTACGTCGTACGTGATGGCATCCGTCATGAGGACAGTCTGTCGGCAGGTGTGCGCCGTGGCCACACGGGTACGCGCGCGTAATGCGCCGGTGCACATGCGGCACCTTCCGCGCGTACGACAGGCGGAATACGTCCGCGCCACCGGCCGTTGTGCACAGCGGCTACGCCCGACAGCAGGAAGTAGGGACACACCATGAGCAGCGCCACCCTGGAGCTCACCAAGGACAACTTCGACCAGACGGTCACGGACAACGGATTCGTCCTGATCGATTTCTGGGCCGAGTGGTGCGGGCCGTGCAAGCAGTTCGCCCCGGTGTACGAGAAGGCCGCCGAGGCCAACCCCGACCTGGTCTTCGCCAAGGTCGACACGGAGGCACAGCCCGAGCTCGCGCAGGCCTTCAACATCCAGTCGATCCCGACCCTGATGATCGTCCGCGACCAGGTCGCGGTGTTCGCCCAGCCGGGCGCGCTGCCCGAGGCCGCGCTGACGGACGTCATCGGCCAGGCCAGGAAGCTGGACATGGACGAGGTCCGTCGGCAGGTCGCCGAGGAGCAGGCCCAGCAGCAGGCGCAGGCGCAGGGCGAGTAAGGCGGTACTCCGGGCCGTAGCGGTCAGCTGGACTCGCGGTGCACGACGTTCGCTTCGAGCACGTCGTGCACCTCGGGTTCGGCACCCGGGTCGCGCACCACACGGTCGACGAGTTCGGCCAGTCCGCGGCCCGAGGGCAGTTGGATGCGGACGGTGCTGAGCCGGGGCCTGAGGAGTCGGCCCAGCATCAGGTCGTCCGAGCCGACGAGGGCGGTCCTGTCCGGGACGGCGATGCCCTCGTCCTGCAGGGCGCGCATCAGAAGCATGGCGTATTCGTCGTTGTACGCGAAGACGGCGTCGAGGCCGAGGCCGGGCCAGCGGGCCGCGAGCCGGGCCGCTGATTCCTCGTCGTACGCGAGGGGCAGTTCGGTGACCGACGCGCCGGTGGTGCGGGTGCTCTCGACGGCCTGGCGGACCCCTTCGAGACGGGGCCGCGAGAAGTGTTCCAGGCCCGGTTCCTCGGGAACGACGACGCCGATCCGGCGGCGCCCACGGGCCAGGAAGTGCAGGGCGGCGGCCTCGCCGACCCTGCGTCCGTCCATGAGGAGGGCGTGCGCGCCCTCCACCTGGTGCGGTCCCAGGGTGAAGACCGCCTTGGCGCCGGACCGCTTCAGGACGGTGACGCCGCGCGCGCCGACCGCGGAGGCGTAGGGGGCCAGCACGGCCACGGGGCGCAGTTCGGCCCAGGCCCGGGCGGCGTCCTCGCCGGTCAGGCCGAGGCTGGCGTACTGCACGACGGTGTAGTCGAGACGGCCGAGCGCCCACTGCAGCTCGTTGAAGAACTGGCTGAAGAGCGGGCCGATCGGGATTTCCGCGGTGGGCATCAGGACCATGCGGCTGTGTCCGGCACGCAGGCTGCGGGCGGCGGCGTGGGGAACGTAGCCGAGCTCCCTCGCCGCTTCGTGGACGCGGCGGCGCGTGGGTTCGCTGATGCGGACGGCGCTGGTGTTGTTGAGGACGTACGAGACGGTCGCGCGGGAGACCCCCGCCAGACGGGCGACGTCGGCGCTCGTCGGCACGGAGCGCTGCGTGGACTGCTGCTTCGGTATCTGCGCCATGGCCCCGTCATCCTTGCAGATGCCGCCGGTGCGGCCTCGGGCGGGCCGTGGAGCGCGCTCGGTCCGCGGTCCGGTTGCGTGTGTGTGAACTTCCTTTCCCGCGTTCCGCGTTGCCCTACTAGCCGGTTAACGTTCGGGCACCCGTCGTCGAGCGAAGGTGTGGCCCCACATGACTGCCGACCGTGCCGAAGGCCTGGCGCGCACCGCCCGGGCGCTGGCCGATGGAGAGGTGTCCGCGCGTGCGCTGACCGAGCGGACGCTGGCCAGGATCGAGGCGTCGCAGCCGGTGCTCAACGCGTTCAAGCTGGTGCGGGTCCGGGCCGCGCTCGCCGAGGCGGACGCGGCCGACCGGGAGTTGGCGGCGGGCGGCGCGGCCGCGGGGCGGCCGTTGCTCGGGGTGCCGCTGGCCGTGAAGGACGACATGGACGTGGCGGGCGAGCCGACCGCGTTCGGCTGCCGGGGCGACTTCCCGCCGAAGACGGCCGACTCCGAGGCGGTGCGCAGGCTGCGGACGGCCGGGGCGGTGATCGTCGGCAAGACCAACACGTGTGAGCTGGGGCAGTGGCCGTTCACGGAGGGGCCCGGCTTCGGCGTCACCCGCAACCCGTGGAACACCGGCCACACACCCGGCGGTTCGTCGGGCGGTTCGGCGGCCGCGGTCGCCGCGGGTCTGGTGCCCGCGGCCCTTGGCTCGGACGGCGCGGGCTCGGTGCGGATACCGGCGGCCTGGACCCAGCTGGTCGGCATCAAGCCGCAGCGCGGCCGGATATCGACGTGGCCGTGGCCCGAGGCCTTCCAGGGCATCACCGTCAACGGGCCGCTCGCCAGGACGGTCGCGGACGCCGCGCTGCTCCTGGACGCGGCGAGCGGCAGCCACGAGGGCGACCTGCACCGGCCGTCGCCCATCCGGGCCGCCGAGGCCGCGACCCGTGATCCCGGGCGGCTGCGGATCGCCCTGTCGCTGCGGATGCCGTTCACCGCGACGCCCAAGCAGCTGCACTCGGTGGTCAGGGACCGGGTGACGGCGCTCGCGGACCGGCTCGCCGCGCTCGGGCACGACGTGGCGGAGGCCGACCCCCGCTACGGCCAGATCGGGCTGGCGTTCGTGCCGCGTGCCACGGCGGGCATCGCGGAGTGGAGCGAGCGGGTGCCCGACGTCTCGCTCCTGGACCGCCGTACGCGGGAAGCGGTCCGCATGGGGCGGCTGTTGGGGCGGGCCCCGCTGCGGCTCGCGCGCCGTGCGGAGGCCGCGCTGCACAGCCGGGTGGGCGCCGTCTTCTCGACGTACGACGTGGTGCTCGCGCCCACGACGGCCGCTCCCCCGCCGCGCGTCGGCACGCTCGCCGCGCTGAACGGCTGGCGGACCGACCGGGCGATGATCGCGGCGTGCCCCTACGCCTGGCCGTGGAACGTGCTCGGCTGGCCGGGCGTCAACGTGCCCGCGGGCCGTACCCCGGGCGGCCTGCCCGTCGGCGCCCAGCTGCTCGGCCCCGCGGGCAGCGAGCCGCTCCTGATCTCCCTGGCCGCGCAGTTGGAGGCGGACCAGCGGTGGTACGAGCAGTGGCCGGCGCCGCTGCCCGACGCGGCTCCGGCGGCGTAGCGCGCAGGCCGGGCCTGCGGAGCGTCCGCCGGTGCCGCTCCACGGACCGGGGCGGACACGTTCTACGGTGATCCATGTGACTGCTTCCATCGATGACCCGCACATGTCCGCATCACCGGGCCGCTCCGGCGCCACCGCGACCGCCGAGGCCGAGCCGCGCGAGGTGGGCCGGGTGCACACGGAGTACGCGCCGGACCGCGACGGCGATCCCGACCCCGGAGAGATCGTCTGGACCTGGGTGCCCTACGAGGAGAACGACGGGCGGGGCAAGGACCGGCCGGTGCTCGTGGTCGCCCGGGAGGCGTCCGGCACGCTGCTCGCCGTGCAGTTGTCCAGCAAGCGGCACGACCACGACCGCGAGTGGGTGCCGATCGGCAGCGGGCCCTGGGACCGCGAGGGACGCGACTCCTGGGTGGACATCGACCGGGTGCTGCGGGTGCACGAGCGCGGGATGCGGCGGGAGGCGTGCGCACTCGACCGTATGCGGTTCAACCTGGTCGTGCTCCGCCTGAGGGAGCGTTACGGCTGGCGCTGAGCGGTGCCGGTGCGGTGCGCGAAAGCTCTCTCGAACGCGCCGCGCGTCACGGCGCCCTGCGTGCGGTCGAGCACCCCGAACACGACGTGCGCGAACTGCCCGGCGAACCGGCCGCCTTCGTCGAGCAGCGCGCGGAAGGCTCCCGCGACCTGCCCGGGGTCGTTCATGAACACCCCGCAGCCCCATGCCCCGAGCACCAGGCGGCGGTAGCCGCACGCGGCCGCCGTCTCCAGGACGCGTGCGGCGCGCGCGGCAAGGGCGCGCTCGATTCCGGCCGCGCGCTCGGGTGCTTGACGGCGGATCACGCCCGCGTTCGGCGCGGCGGAGGTGAGGAAGCCGACGGTGTACGCCTCGTCGAGGAGCCGCCCGCGGTCGTCCCGGAAGACGGGGACGCCCGGCGAGTGGATCACGCGGTCGCTGTAGAAGGGGTCGCGGTCGGCCCGGTGATGGGCGTAGAAGGCGGGGGCCCGCAGGAGACAGGTGTAGAGCGCGGAGCCGCGGCACAGCGCCTCTTCCTGCGCCTGGGCGCCGTTCAGATAGCCACCGCCGGGGTTGCGGGCCGAGGAGAAGTTCAGCACGGCCACCGGGGAGCCGTCCTCGGCCGTCAGCCTGCGGGCCGCCTCCAGGCTGCTCTCCCCCGTGACCTCGAAGACGGTGTCCACGACCGGCCGGGCCGGTGCCTCCACCGGCTCGGGCCCGTACATCCGCGTACCGGCGCGGGCCGCGGCCACCGCGTCGGCGATCACCGTCTCGCGGCCGTCCGCGGCATACGCGCCCGCCGCGACGATCCGCTCGGTCTCCTGCGCCTGAGCGCGCAGCCGGGCGCTCAGGCCCGCACCCCCGTGTCGTTCATGTCCGCATGGTGAGCTGTGCGCGCCGGGCGGCGCAACCGAAATTCCCGGTACGAGAACGGCCTGAGGGGCACTCTTGTGCGATGGCCCTCAAAGGTTTTGGGTGTGACGAGCAGTACCGGATGGAAGGATCTCCGCATGCCTGAGGGAGACTGTAGGAAACACCGCACCACGCGCCCCACAAGGGCGCGGGACACGGTGTCGGAGGCCGAGGTGGAGGCGCTGGTCCGCGGCATCTGCTTCAAGACCGGCCCACCCCGTGCCATCGGCGTCGAACTGGAATGGCTCGTCCACGAGCCCGGCCGACCCCACCTGCCCGTACCCACCGCCCGCCTCGAAGCGGCCTACACCGCACTGCGGGCCCTGCCCCTGCAGTCGTCCGTCACCGTCGAACCCGGCGGCCAGCTGGAGCTCAGCTCGCTTCCCGCCCCCTCGCTGACAGAGTGCGTATCGGCCATGGAGGCCGATCTCGGCATCGTCCGCGACGCGTTACGCTCCCATCACCTCGCCCTCAGCGGATTCGGCGCCGACCCGTGGCGGCCACCGTCGCGGATCCTGCGCGAACCCCGCTACGACGCCCTCGAAGCCTGCCTCGACCGCGGCGGACCGGCCGGGCGCCGCATGATGTGCTCGACGGCCTCCGTGCAGATCTGCCTCGACGCCGGTTACGAGGAGCCGGGTCCGCTCGGCTACGCGCGGCGCTGGCGGTTCGCGCATCTGCTCGGCCCCGTCCTGGTCGCCGTGTTCGCCAACTCGCCGCTGCAGGACGGCCTTCCCACCGGCTGGCGCTCGACCCGGCAGGCCGTGTGGGCGGGCATCGAACCCGGCAGATCCGGTGCTCCGCCGCTCGACGGGGAGCCGCGCGAGGTCTGGACCCGGCACGCCCTCGACGCGCCCGTCATGTGCGTCAAGAGGGAGCCGGGCGACGGCCCCTGGTGCGTCCCGGAAGGGCTGAGCTTCCGGGAGTGGGCCCGGGCCCGCGCACCGCGCAGACCCACCCACGAGGACCTCGCCTACCACCTGACCACGCTGTTTCCGCCGGTGCGCCCGCGCGGTCACCTGGAGCTGCGGATGGTGGACGCGCAGCCCGGGGACGACGGCTGGATCGTGCCGCTGGCCGTGACGAGCGCGCTGTTCGACGACCCGGAGGCGGCCGAGACCGCCTACCGCGCCGTCAAGCCGCTGGCCGAGCGGTACGGACCGCCGGGCCCCCCCGCCGCGCCGCACAACCCGCTCTGGCTCGACGCGGCGCGGCACGGCATGGCCGACCCCGAACTGCGCGAGGCCGCCGTCGTCTGCTTCGCCGCCGCCATGGACGCGCTGCCCCGCCTCGGCGCGGCCGCCTCCGTGCGGGACGCCGTCGCGACCTTCGCCGACCGCTACGTCGAGCGGGGCCGTTGCCCCGCGGACGACCTGCTCGACGGCCTGCGCGACGCCCGCCACCCCCATGACACGCCTGGGAAGGACTCCCGCCGATGACAGGCTCCACCGCCGACCCCGAAGCCCTCCGGGAGCGCGCGCTGGCCGCGCTCCTGGCCGCCCGGGACCGCACCACCCTCCTCACCACCTGTGTGGAGGAGTCCGAACTGATCGCGCAGCACTCGCCGTTGATGTCACCGCTGGTCTGGGACCTCGCGCACATAGGGAACCAGGAGGAGCAGTGGCTGCTGCGCGCGGTCGCGGGCCGCGACGCGATGCGCCCGGAGATCGATCCGCTGTACGACGCCTTCGAGCATCCACGCGCCGAACGGCCGAGACTCCCGCTGCTGGCGCCCGCCGAGGCCCGCGGCTACGCGGCCGAGGTGCGGGGCCGCGCGCTCGACGTCCTGGAGAAGACGCCGCTGCGCGGCACTCCGCTCACCGACGCGGGTTTCGCGTTCGGGATGATCGCGCAGCATGAACAGCAGCACGACGAGACCATGCTGATCACCCATCAGCTGCGGACTGGCCCCACCGCTCTCACCGCGCCGGACCCGCCACCCGCGGAGCCCTTCGACGGTCCCGCCGAAGTGCTGGTCCCCGGCGGCCCGTTCACGATGGGGACCTCCACCGAGCCGTGGGCCCTGGACAACGAACGCCCGGCGCACCGCCGCCTGGTCCCGCCGTTCTTCATCGACACGACTCCGGTGACGAACGCCGCGTACCAGCGTTTCATCGACGACGGCGGCTACGACACGATGCGCTGGTGGGACCCGGCCGGCTGGGCGATGGTCCGCGAGAACGGGCTGCGGGCGCCGCTGTTCTGGCGCCGCGAGGGCGGTCAGTGGCTGCGGCGGCGCTTCGGGACGGTGGAACCGGTGCCCGCCGACGAGCCGGTGCTGCACGTCAGCTGGTACGAGGCCGACGCGTACGCGCGCTGGGCGGGCCGGCGCCTGCCCAGCGAGGTGGAGTGGGAGAAGGCCGCCCGGCACGATCCGGTGACCGACCGGTCGACGCGCTACCCGTGGGGTGACGCGGACCCCACCCCGGAGCGGGCCAACCTGGGACAGCGGCATCTGCGGCCGGCGCCCGCCGGAAGCTACGCGGCGGGTGAATCGCCGCTCGGCATCCGGCAGCTGATCGGCGACGTCTGGGAGTGGACCTCCAGCGGGTTCCTGCCCTACCCGGGCTTCTCCGCCTTCCCCTACCGCGAGTATTCGGACGTCTTCTTCGGCGGCGACTACAAGGTGCTGCGCGGCGGCGCCTTCTCCGTCGACGCGGTGGCCTGCCGCGGCACGTTCCGCAACTGGGACCATCCGGTGCGGCGGCAGATCTTCTCCGGGTTCCGCACGGCGCGGGACGCCGGGCCCACGGAGACCGCGGACCCGGAGACCGCCTGATGTGCCGTCACCTTGCCTGCGTCGGACCGCCGGAGCCGCTCGGCGCCCTCCTCGTGACGCCCGCGCACAGCCTGTTCCGTCAGTCGTGGGCGCCCCGGATGCAGCGGTACGGCACGGTCAACGCCGACGGTTTTGGAGTGGGCTGGTACGCCGACGGCGACCCCGAGCCCGCGCGCTACCGTCGCACCGGGCCGATCTGGGGCGATCAGTCGTTCGCCGATCTCGCCAGGGTCGTGCGCTCCAGGGCGCTCCTCGCGGCCGTGCGCGACGCGACCGTGGCGGGCGCGGACGGGGAAGCGGCGGCGGCCCCGTTCGCCACCGGGCCGTGGCTGTTCAGTCACAACGGCGCGGTCGCCGGCTGGCCCGGCTCGCTCGCCCCGCTCACCCACGGCCTGCCGCCCGCCGAGCTGCTCTCGATGGAGGCGCGCTGCGACTCCGCGCTGGTGTGGGCGCTCGTCCGGCACCGGCTGCTGCGCGGCGACGAGGCCGGGCAGGCCCTCGCGGACACCGTCCTGGAGGTCGCGGAGGCCGCCCCCGGATCGCGCCTCAACCTGCTGCTCACCGACGGCGACACGATCACCGCGACGGCCTGGGGCGACACCCTCTGGTACCTCGCGGAGCCCGGCCGGCGCACCGTCGTGGCCTCCGAGCCCTACGACGACGACCCCCACTGGCGCGAGGTGCCCGACCGCACGCTGCTCGCCGCCGACCGCACCGACGTACTGCTGACCCCGCTCAAGGAGCCCCCTGCGTGAGCCCGTTCCTGCTGACCCGCACCCTGCCCGAGGACGCCACGGACGCCGCGCTGCGCGCGGACGTCCTGCACGGCCTCACCCACACCCCGAAGTCACTGCCGCCCAAGTGGTTCTACGACGCCCGCGGCAGCGCCCTCTTCGACGAGATCACCACCCTGCCCGAGTACTACCCCACCCGCGCGGAGCGCGAAATCCTGGTGGCCCGTTCCGCGCGGATCGCCGAGGTCACGGGCGCCCGCACGCTGATCGAACTGGGGTCGGGCTCCTCGGAGAAGACCCGTCACCTGATCGACGCCCTGCCCGACCTGCACACCTACGTCCCCGTGGACGTGAGCGAAAGCGCGCTGACCGGTGCCGCGAACACCCTGATCGCGGAGCGGCCCGCGCTCGACGTGCACGCCCTGATCGCCGACTTCACCCGCGGCCTCGCGCTGCCGGGCACGCCGGGACCGCGCCTGGTCGCGTTCCTCGGCGGCACGGTCGGCAATCTGCTGCCCGCCGAACGCGCCGCGTTCCTCTCCTCCGTGCACGCGCTCCTTCAGCCCGGCGACGCGCTGCTCCTCGGCACGGACCTGGTCAAGGACGAGTCGGTGCTCGTCTCCGCGTACGACGACCGGACGGACGTGACGGCGGCGTTCAACAAGAACGTCCTGTCGGTGATCAACCGGGAGCTGGCGGGCGACTTCGACCCGGACGCCTTCGAGCACGTCGCCGTCTGGGACCACGAACGCGAGTGGATCGAGATGCGGCTGCGCTCCACCGCCGATCAGACGGTGAAGATCCACGCGCTCGACCTTGCGGTCGACTTCGTCGCGGGCGAGGAGCTCCGTACGGAGATCTCGGCCAAGTTCCGGGAGGACGGCGTACGGACCGAACTGGCCGCCGCCGGGCTTGAACTGACGCACTGGTGGACCGACGAGAGGAGCCGCTTCGCGCTGTCGCTGAGCACGGTGGCGTAAGAGCCTGTGCCATTTCCCCGGCCGGGCCCGACGGCTTACCCGGGGTGCCCGGTCCCGCCCGTGCGGCGCGGGACCGGGCCGTCCGTCACAGCCCTCCGACGTTCAGCGCCTCGGTGATCTGGTCGGAGGCCTTGCGGGCCTCGGCCTCCGGGTCGCCGCCCATGAGGACCTGCGACATGTAGTCCTTGATGGGGTTGTCCGCCTCGACGCCCGCCCAGCGGGGCGAGTTGGGGGTCGCCCGGCCGTTCGCCGCGCCGGCGGCCATCGCCGCGACACCCTCCTCGCCGGCGACGGCGGGGGCCAGCTTCGCCTTGTTCGGGACGTAGTTCATCGTCCGGGCCAGCTCGGTCTGCCACTTCTTGCCCGCGAGCGCCTCGATCACCTCGACCGCGCCCTTGTGGTCGTCGCTGTGCTCGGGCACCACGAGGTCGGAGCCACCCGTGAAGACCGCGCCGGGCTTGCCCGCCTTCTTGCCGGGGATGGGGAAGTAGCCCAGCTTGCCCTTCAGTTCGGGGTTCTTCTCCTCGATGGCGCGGGCCGCGCCGGGCACCGTGACGATCTGTGCGACATCGCCGCCCGCGAACACGCCCGCCTGCGACGGGTGTTCCTCGTCGGCGTCGCGCGGGCCGTCGCCGAGTGCCTGCAGCCGCTGGTAGAACTCCATGCCGCGCCGGGCCGCCGCCGTGTGCAGGCTGCCGCGCCAGTCGCCGGAGGACTCCTTGGTCTCCTTGGCCAGGTCGCCGCCCTCGTCCCAGATGAACCCGGCGAGGGTGTACCAGTCCTGGCCCGCCAGGTAAATGCCCTGGTTGCCGCCGGAGTTGAGCTTCTCCGTGGCCGTGACCCACTCCTCGCGGGTGCGCGGAGGGCTCTTGATGCCCGCCTGCGCGAACAGGTCCTTGTTGTAGATGACGACACGGTTGGCGGCGTACCAGGGGATGCCGTACTGGGCACCGCGGTAGCGTCCCGGCTCGGCGAGGCCCGGCAGCCAGTCGTTCATGCCGAGGTCGCGTGCGGACTCCAGGGTGAGGTCGTACAGGCCGCCCTCGTCGACGTACTGCGCGACCTGGGTGTTGCCGACCTCGATGACGTCGGGGCCGTCCCCGTCCTCTTCCTTGAGCGCCTTCTTCACCTTGGTGCCGATGCCGGTCCACTCCTGGACACGGACGTCCAGGTCGAGCCCGTCGTGCTCCTTCTCGAAGTCCGCCGTGAAACGCTCGACGAACTCGGGCGAAGCGCTGCCCCGCATCAGCCAGACCGTGACGGTCCGGGAGTCGTCCCCGCCGGGCAGCACCCCGCATCCGGAGAGGAGAACGGAGGAGGAGAGCGCGAGGGCAAGAGACACGGCGGCGCGGTGGTGCGGGTTCACGTGGGTCACTTTCTGCCTGCGGACAGGGAAGGTCGGCCCGACGCGGGGGGATGAGCTCGTGGCTCGAACGGGTTACTGGCCTGGATTTTGGTATGTACCAAAGGGCTGGTCAAGGGGGTACGCCATCTCGCGCGAGCGGGCGCGCTGGTGCACGGTGGAGTGACGGCGCTCCACGGCGCCGTACGACGCCACCCGACGGCCCGGAGGAACACGCTCATGACCGACCACACCTATCGCGTCACCGAGATTGTCGGCACCTCCCACGAAGGCATCGACCAGGCGATCCGCAACGGCGTCGAGCGGGCCTCGCGGACGCTCCGCTCGCTCGACTGGTTCGAGGTCACGCAGGTGCGCGGGCACATCGAGGAGGGGCAGATCCAGCACTACCAAGTGGGGCTGAAGGTGGGGTTCCGTCTGGAGGACGGCGACAGCGCGTAGGCGGGGGCGGTCAGGTTCGGCCGTCGCTTTCCTGGGCCGTCTTCAGGGGTACGGACTCGGCGGCCCAGGTCGCGCGCAGGACGGTGAAGCCCGCGCGTTCCGCCTCGTCGCAGACAAGCTCGTCGTCGTCCACCAGCACGCGGATCTCGCGGTCGCGGGCGAGGGAGCGCAGGATCTCCAGCTTGGTGCGGCGGGCCGGGCGGCGGTCGCCGTCGCGGCGCATCCAGACGCGGCCCGCCGGCAGGCCCTGGCGTGCCAGCCAGTCCTCCGTGTCCGCCCGGCACCGCTCGGGGCGGCCCGTCAGGTAGACGACCTCGCACTCCTCGGCGCTCGCCAGGGCCAGCTCGATGCCGCGGGCCAGCGGTGGGTCCTGGGGCGCGGCGGCGAAGAAGGCGTCCCAGTCGCGCGTCCTGCCCACGAGGTACCGCTGGCGGTGCGCGGTGTCCGCGAGGGTGTTGTCCAGGTCGAACACGGCGAGGGGTCTGCTGTTCTCGGTCACTGCGACAGGGAATCATGACGGCGCCCAGGTGTTGAACCCTGTGTGAGCTCAGTCATCGCAGCAACCCGGTTCTCCGTCCTCGACCGTTCCCGTACTCGCGAGGGGTACGACGGTCCCGCGGCGCTGCGCGACACCGTGCGCCTCGCGCAGGACCTCGAAGCGCTCGGCTATCACCGTTTCTGGGTCTCCGAGCACCACGGCGTGCCGGGCGTGGCGGGTTCCGCGCCCACGGTCCTCGCGTCGGCCGTCGCCGCGGCCACCCGCACCATCCACGTCGGCACGGGCGGGGTGATGCTGCCGAACCATCAGTCGCTGGTCGTGGCAGAGCAGTTCGGGGTACTCGAAGCACTCTTTCCCGGCCGGATCGACATGGGGCTCGGCCGCTCGGTCGGCTTCACCGATGGGGTGCGCAAGGCGCTGGGGCGCGACAAGCACGATGCCGAGGACTTCGCGGGGCAGCTCGGCGAGCTCCTCGACTGGTTTCGCGGCACGTCCGGCACGGGAGTGCGGGCCCGCCCCGCCGAAGGGCTGACCGTGCCGCCGTACGTGCTGGCCGTGGGCGAGGGCGCGACGATCGCCGCCGAGGCGGGGCTGCCGCTGGTCATCGGGGACATCCGGGGCCGCGAGAAGATGCTGCGCGGCATCGAGCAGTACCGCGGTGGCTTCCGTCCCTCGCCGTGGCTCGCCGAGCCGTACGTCATGATCGCGGGCACCGTCGCGGTGGCGGAGAGCGAGGAGGCGGCCCGTCGGCTCCTCGTACCGGAGGCCTGGTCGATGGCGTACTCCCGCACGCACGGCACGTTTCCCCCGCTCCCGTCGGCCGAGCGGGTGGAGGCGCTGACCATGGCGGAGAAGGAGCGCGGCTTCTACGAGGCGGGGCTGCGTGGTCATGTGCACGGCACGGAGGAGCAGGTGGCCGACGAGCTGGAGCGGGTGATCAAGGAGAGCGGGGCGCAGGAGGTCCTTGTGACGACCAGTACGTACGACCGGGCAGGGCTTCTGGACTCCTTCCGGCGGCTGGCCCGCGTGGCAGAGCTGACCCCGGTCCCGCACCCGTAGAGGCTCGCGCGTCGGCCCGCGGCCTAGAATGGTGGGGTTTGTCCCCGAGTCGCGTACGGAGCCCCCATGCACAGCCCCCATGACCCGTTCGTACGCGTCCGCGGTGCCCGGGAGCACAACCTCCAGGGCGTCGACGTGGACATCCCGCGCGACGTCCTCGCGGTCTTCACCGGCGTCTCCGGCTCCGGGAAGTCCTCGCTCGCGTTCGGGACCGTCTACGCCGAGGCCCAGCGGCGCTACTTCGAGTCCGTCGCGCCGTACGCCCGGCGGCTGATCCACCAGGTGGGCGCCCCGAAGGTCGGCGAGATCACCGGGCTGCCGCCCGCGGTCTCGCTCCAGCAGCGCCGCTCGGCGCCGACCTCCCGCTCCTCCGTCGGCACGGTCACCACGCTCTCCAACTCCCTGCGGATGCTCTTCTCCCGCGCGGGCAGCTATCCGGCGGGCGCCGAGCGGCTCGACTCGGACGCCTTCTCGCCGAACACGGCGGCCGGAGCGTGCCCCGAGTGCCACGGTCTGGGCCGCGTCCACCGCACGACGGAAGAGCTGCTGGTGCCCGACCCGTCGCTGTCCATCCGCGAGGGCGCCGTCGCCGCCTGGCCCGGCGCCTGGCAGGGCAAGAACCTGCGGGACGTGCTCGACGCCCTGGGCCACGACGTGGACCGGCCCTGGCGCGAGCTGCCGCAGCGGGACCGCGACTGGATCCTGTTCACCGACGAGCAGCCGGTCGTGACCGTGCACCCCGTGCGGGAGGCCGGCCGGATCCACCGGCCCTACCAGGGCACCTACATGAGCGCCCACCGCTATGTGATGAAGACCTTCTCCGACTCCAAGAGCCAGACGCTGCGTGCCAAGGCCGAGCGGTTCCTGACGAGCGCGCCGTGCCCGGCGTGCGGCGGGAGCAGGCTGCGGCCTGAGGCGATGGCGGTCACATTCGCGGGCCGTACGATCGCCGAGCTCGCCGCGCTGCCCCTGTCCGACCTCGCCGACGCCCTCGCGGGCGCCACGGACACCTCGGAGACGGCCCGCGTCCTGACCGGGGACCTGCTCGCCCGCATCGCGACCGTCACCGAGCTCGGCCTCGGCTACCTCAGTCCGGACCGCGCCACGCCCACCCTGTCGGCGGGCGAACTGCAGCGCCTGCGCCTCGCGACCCAGCTGCGCTCGGGGCTCTTCGGCGTGGTGTACGTCCTGGACGAGCCGTCGGCGGGGCTCCACCCGGCGGACACGGAAGCCCTGTTGACCGTCCTTGACCGGCTCAAGGCGGCGGGCAACTCCGTCTTCGTCGTGGAGCACCACCTCGATGTCATGCGCCACGCGGACTGGCTCGTCGACGTCGGCCCGCAGGCGGGCGAGCACGGCGGGCGGGTGCTGCACAGCGGTCCCGTGGCGGAGCTCGAAGGTGCCGCCGAGTCGGCGACGGCCCGCTTCCTGTTCGACCGGGAAGCCCCTCCGGCACGTGAAGTGCGCGCCCCGCAGGGCTGGTTGAAGGTCGGTCCGGTCACCCGGCACAATCTCCGGGAAGTGACGGCGGAGATCCCGCTCGGCGCCTTCACCGCCGTCACGGGCGTGTCGGGCTCGGGGAAGTCCACACTCGTCGGCGAGATCACCGAGGACCTCGCGGGGGTCGGCCGCCTGGTCTGCGTCGACCAGAAGCCGATCGGGCGTACGCCGCGCTCCAATCTGGCCACCTACACCGGTCTCTTCGACGTCGTGCGGAAGGTGTTCGCCGCCACCGACACGGCGAAGGAGCGCGGTTACGGCGTGGGCCGCTTCTCCTTCAACGTGGCGGGCGGGCGCTGCGAGACCTGCCAGGGCGAAGGCTTCGTCAGCGTCGAGCTGCTCTTCCTGCCGAGCACCTACGCGCCCTGCCCGGACTGCGCGGGCGCCCGCTACAACCCGGCCACGCTCGAAGTGACGTACCGGGGAAGGAACATCGCGGACGTGCTCGACCTGACCGTCGAGGCCGCCGCGGACTTCTTCGCCGACACACCGGCCGTCGTACGCAGCCTGCGTACGCTCCTCGATGTCGGCCTCGGCTATCTGCGGCTCGGCCAGCCGGCCACTGAGCTGTCGGGTGGCGAGGCCCAACGCATCAAACTGGCCAGCGAGTTGCAGCGGGTCAGGCGGGGCCACACGCTCTACCTCCTCGACGAGCCGACGACCGGCCTGCACCCGGCCGACGTCGAGGTCCTCACGCACCGCCTGCACGAACTGGTCGACGGCGGCAACTCCGTGGTCGTCGTCGAGCACGACATGGCGGTCGTGGCGGGCGCGGACTGGGTCGTCGACCTCGGCCCCGGCGGCGGCGACCGGGGTGGCCTGATCGTGGCGGCGGGCACCCCGGCGGAGGTGGCGGGCGCCGAGGGCAGCCGGACCGCGCCGTATCTGGCCCGCGCGCGGGGAGCCGCCGACGGCCGGGGCTGACCCCCGGGCCGTCGGCGGACGGTTCAGGCCCGGCTCACCTTCCGGGTGGCCCGCAGCCATTCCTTGTTCATGGCCGCGATGGAGGGAAGGGGAATGCCCTTCGGGCAGGCCGTCGCGCACTCGCCGGTCAGCGTGCAGCCGCCGAAGCCCTCCGCGTCCATCTGCGTGACCATGTCGAGGACCCGCGTCTCCCGCTCGGGCGCGCCCTGCGGCAGGACGTTGAGGTGGTTGACCTTGGCCGAGGTGAACAGCATCGCCGAGCCGTTCGGGCAGGCGGCCACGCACGCCCCGCAGCCGATGCACTCGGCGTGCTCGAACGCCGAGTCGGCCTCGGGCTTGGGCACGGGCGTGGCGTGCGCCTCGGGCGCCGCGCCGGTCGGGGCGCTGATGTAGCCGCCGGACTGGATGATCCGGTCGAAGGCGGAGCGGTCGACCACCAGGTCCTTGACGACCGGGAAGGCGGCGGCACGCCACGGCTCGATGTCGATGGTGTCGCCGTCCTCGAAGGACCGCATGTGGAGCTGGCAGGTGGTGGTGCGCTCGGGGCCGTGCGCGTCACCGTTGATGACGAGTGAGCAGGCTCCGCAGATGCCCTCGCGGCAGTCGTGGTCGAAGGCGACCGGGTCGTCGCCCTTGAGGATGAGCTCTTCGTTGAGGGTGTCGAGCATCTCCAGGAAGGACATGTCGCGGGAGATGCCGTCCACTTCGTACGTGGACATCGCGCCGTCGGCGTCGGCGTTCTTCTGGCGCCAGACGCGCAGGGTGAGCTTCATGCGTAGCTCCGCTGAGTGGGGTGGACGTACTCGAAGACGAGGTCTTCTTTATGAAGGACGGGTGCGGCGCCGGTGTCGGTGAACTCCCAGGCGGCCGCGTAGGAGAACTCCTCGTCGACGCGGGCGGCCTCGCCGTCGGGGGTCTGGGACTCCTCGCGGAAGTGGCCGCCGCAGGACTCGGCGCGGTGCAGGGCGTCGAGGCACATCAGCTCGGCGAGTTCGAGGTAGTCGACGATGCGGTTGGCCTTCTCCAGGGACTGGTTGAACTCCTCGCCGGTGCCCGGCACCTTGATGCGGCGCCAGAACTCCTCGCGGATCTGCGGGATGCGCTCCAGGGCCTTGCGCAGCCCGCTCTCCGTGCGGGCCATGCCGCAGAACTCCCACATGACTTCGCCGAGTTCGCGGTGGAAGGAGTCGGGGGTGCGGTCGCCGTCGACGGACAGGAGCAGGTTGAGGCGGTCCTCGGTCTCGGCGAGCACCTCCTGCACCGCGGGGTGGTCGTCGCCCACCTCGTCCTTGTGCGGGTGGCGCGCGAGGTAGTCGTTGATGGTGGACGGCAGGACGAAGTAGCCGTCGGCGAGGCCCTGCATGAGGGCGCTCGCGCCGAGCCGGTTGGCGCCGTGGTCGGAGAAGTTGGCCTCGCCGACCGCGAAGAGCCCGGGGACGGTGGTCTGCAGGTCGTAGTCGACCCAGAGACCGCCCATCGTGTAGTGCACGGCGGGGTAGATCCGCATCGGCACCTCGTACGGGTTCTCCGCGGTGATCCGCTCGTACATGTCGAAGAGGTTGCCGTACTTCTCCTCGACGCTCTTCTTGCCCATGCGCTGGATGGCGTCGGCGAAGTCGAGGTAGACGCCCTGACCGCCGGGGCCCACTCCCCTGCCCTCGTCGCACACGTTCTTGGCGGCGCGTGAGGCGATGTCGCGGGGCACGAGGTTGCCGAAGGAGGGGTAGATGCGCTCCAGGTAGTAGTCGCGCTCGTCCTCGGGGATCTGGTTCGCCGGGCGGTCGTCGCCCTTGGCCTTGGGCACCCAGATCCGGCCGTCGTTGCGCAGCGACTCGCTCATCAGCGTCAGCTTGGACTGGTGGTCGCCGGTGCGCGGGATGCAGGTGGGGTGGATCTGCGTGAAGCAGGGGTTGGCGAAGTACGCGCCGCGCCGGTGGGCCCGCCAGATGGCTGTGGCGTTGGAGTTCATGGCGTTGGTCGACAGGTAGAAGACGTTGCCGTAGCCGCCGGACGCGAGGACCACCGCGTCGGCGAAGTAGGTGTCGATCTTGCCCGTGACCAGGTCACGGGCGACGATGCCCCGGGCCCGCCCGTCGACCACGATGACGTCGAGCATCTCGGTACGGGGGTGCATCTCCACGTTGCCCGCGGCGATCTGGCGGCTGAGTGCCTGGTAGGCGCCGAGCAGGAGCTGCTGTCCCGTCTGGCCGCGCGCGTAGAACGTCCTGGAGACCTGCACGCCGCCGAAGGAGCGGGTGTCGAGGAGTCCGCCGTACTCGCGGGCGAACGGCACGCCCTGGGCGACGCACTGGTCGATGATCTCGACGGAGATCTGCGCGAGGCGGTGCACGTTGGACTCGCGGGCGCGGAAGTCGCCGCCCTTGACGGTGTCGTAGAAGAGGCGGTGGATGGAGTCGCCGTCGTTGCGGTAGTTCTTCGCGGCGTTGATGCCGCCCTGCGCGGCGATCGAGTGGGCGCGGCGCGGCGAGTCCTGGTAGCAGAACTGCACGACGTGGTAGCCCTGTTCGGCGAGGGTGGCCCCGGCGGAGCCGCCGGCCAGACCGGTGCCGACGACGATCACGGTGTGCTTGCGGCGGTTGGCGGGGTTGACCAGCTTCGCCTGGAAGCGGCGGGTGTCCCAGCGCTCGGCGATGGGCCCGGAGGGGGCCTTGTCGTCGACGAGCGGCTCACCGGTCGCGTACGCGGAGTACTCACTGGAGTAGTTCATGGGTCAGCTCACCAGTCCGGTCATGACGGCCACGGGTACGGAGACGAAGCCGAGGGTCAGCACCACGGCGATGCCGTTGGCGAGGAGCCCCAGGACGCGGTCGCGGGTGGCGGTGCCCACGCCCAGGGTCTGGGCCGCGCTCCACAGCCCGTGCCGCACGTGGAAGCCGACGGCGACCACGGCGACGATGTAGACGACGTTGCCGTACCAGGTCGAGAAGGTGTCGATGATGTTCTGGTACGGGTGCAGGTGCTCGTAGCCGCCCGGGTGCACGGTGCCCGTCGTCAGGTCGAGGATGTGCCAGATGATGAACAGGGCGATGATGATGCCGCCCCAGCGCATGGTGCGGGTGGCGAAGCTCGCCTCGCGCTTCTTGTGCACGTACTTCGTGGGGCGCGCCCGGATGTCGCGGCGGCTCAGCTGGTACGCGGAGGTGGCGTGCGCGACGACCGCGGCGACGAGCACCACGCGGATGAGCCAGAGCGTCCACTCGTAGTGCATGAAGGGCTCGCCGACGGTGCGGAGCCAGTGCGCGTAGTGGTTCATCTCGGCGGGACCGAAGAAGATCTTCAGATTCCCGATCATGTGCGCGATGAGGTAGAGCAGCATGATCAGGCCGCTCACCGCCATGACCGCCTTCTTGCCGATGGTCGAGTCCCACAGCGTGCGGGTCATGGACGGCCGTTTGTCCGTCCGCGTTGCCAGAGCCATGTCAGAGACGCTACGGCCGAAAGTCCCGATCGGTCCAAGAGATGGTTCAGCTCATCTCCATAGCCTGAGCCTATCGACGGCGTATCGTTCGGCCATGCAATTCCAGCAGCTGCAGTATTTCGTCGCGGTCGCCGAGGCCCGGCACTTCACCCGCGCCGCGGAGGATGTGCACGTCTCCCAGCCCTCCCTCTCCCAGCAGATCCGGGCCCTGGAGAAGGAGCTGGGCGCGGAGCTGTTCAGCCGGGCGCGGGGCAACATCACCCTGACCGACGCGGGCGAGGCGCTGCTGCCGCTGGCCCGCCGGATCCTCGCCGACGCGGACACCGCCCGGATCGAGGTGCAGGAACTGGCGCAGCTGCGCCGCGGCCGCATCCGCCTGGGCGCGACCCCGAGCGTGTGCACGGGGCTGCTCCCCGACGTGCTCCGCGCCTTCCACGACCGCCACCCCGGGATCCAGCTCCTCATCGAGGAGGGCGGCTCCCACGACCTCGTCCGCGAACTGGCGCGCGGCGCGCTGGACCTGGCGCTGGTCGTGCTCCCGCTGCCCAGCCCCTCGCCGGCCCTGACCACCGTCGAGCTGCTGCGCGAGGACCTGGTCGTGGTGTCCGCACCGGAAGCACGGAATCTGGGGCGCTCGGTACGGATCGCGGATCTGCAGGGCGAGCGCCTCGTGATGTTCCGGCACGGCTACGACCTGCGAGAACTCACCGTCAGCGCCTGCCGGGCCGAGGGCTTCGAGCCCGAGTTCGCGGTGGAGGGCGGCGAGATGGACGCGGTGCTCGGCTTCGTGCGCGCGGGCATCGGGGTGGCGGTGGTCCCCCGCATGGTCGCGGAGCGCTCGGGCGCCGGCCTGCGGATGACGCCCCTGGCCCGCCCGAGCCTGCACCGCACGATCGCACTCGCCCACCGCAGCGACGTGGCGCCGCCGCGCGCGGCACGTGAATTCCAGCGGATGCTGCTGACGCGGTGAGGGCATGCGGAGGCGCCACCGGTCGGGACCGCTTCGAGGAGCGAGGCGGTCCGGCCGCGGGTCTCGCGTGCCGGGTCAGCGGCCCAGCGCCGCCAGGCCCTTGTTCAGGTCGTCCGCGTTCATGACCGGACAGATCTCGATCTCCGCGCCGACCTCGCCGAAGAGCGGCTCGGTGATGGACGGCAGCTCCGACGGGTCCTTCAGGTCGAAGACGAACGTGCAACAGCGGCCGCCGTCGGCCGGACCGAAGTAGGCGGCCTCCGGCTGGAGCCGCTCCGTCAACGCCCCCATCATCTTCGGCAGGGCTCCGCTCTTGATTGCCTCGTTCGCGGCCTGCGTGTCCAGACGTGCTCTCAGCATGACCCTCATGGGACTCACTTCCTCCCTTCCAGGGTCCCGCCGCCCGCACCGCCCCGCACCTCGTGGCCCTGCCGCACGTCGGGTCCCTCGCGCCATCGGCGGATGACGTCCCGCCCCGCGTCGCGCGCCCTCAGCTGATCGCGTCCGCGAGCGCCAGTTCGTGCAGCTGGTCCGGCGGTCCTGGCCGGGCGTAGTACCAGCCCTGCGCCGTGTCGCAGCCGAGCTCCCGCAGCTGATCCGCCTGCGCGCCCGTCTCGACGCCCTCGACGGTGACCGCGAGGTCGAGGCTGTGGGCGAGCGCGACGATCCCCTCGACGATCTTCAGGTCGACGGGGTCCGCGGGGAAGTGCTGCATGCCCTGGGTGAACGAGCGGTCCAGCTTGAGCACGCTCACCGGCAGGCGTCGCAGATTGGCGAGGTTGGAGTACCCCGTGCCGAAGTCGTCGAGTGCGATGTCGACGCCCATCTCGGCGAGCCTGCGCAGCGGCTTGAGCAGGTCGTCGTCGGCACCTATCAGCGCGGACTCGGTGACCTCCAGGCAGAGCGCGCCCGGCTCCAGGCCCTCGCGCTCCAGGATGTCGACCGTGTCGGAGACCAGCCCCGGGTGGGTGAGCTGCATGGGCGAGAGGTTGACGTTGACGCGCAGCGGTCCCGCGTCGGTGTGCCGGGCCTCCCACCGGCGGGCCTGGCGCACGGACTCCTCCAGGACCCAGCGGCCGAGCGGCACGATCAGGCCGGTGTGCTCGGCGAGCGGGATGAAGCGGTCCGGGCCGATGACGCCGTGCTGCGGGTGCAGCCACCGCACCAGGGCCTCGGCGCCGCGCACGCTGCCGTCGCGGAGGCGCACCAGCGGCTGGTACTCGATGAAGAACTCGCCGCGCTCCAGGGCGGCGGGCAGCGCGGTGGTCAGGCCGTGCCGGGTGATGGCGCGGGCGTCGGCCTCGGGGTCGGCGAGCTCGTACCGGTTGCCGCCCGCGGACTTGGCGCGGTACATCGTGATGTCGGCGCTGCGCAGGACCTCGGCGGCGCCGCGCTCGCCCGCCGGGCCCTCCACGATGCCGATGCTGCCGCGCACGGTCAGCTCGCGTCCGTCGACGCGGATCGGGGCGGCGAGCGCGTTCATGATGCGGCCCGCGAGCTCGTCCACCTCCGTCTCGGTGTCGGGGCCGGTGGTGAGCGCCACGAACTCGTCGCCGCCGAGCCGGGCCACCATCTCGCCGGGGGCGGTCGCACAGGACTGCAGCCGGTCGGCGACCTCGACGAGGAGCCGGTCGCCGGCCGCGTGCCCGAGGCTGTCGTTGACGGTCTTGAAGCCGTCGAGGTCGAGATAGCAGAGGCCGAACCGGGCGGTGGTGCCCGCCGCGAGGGCCTTCTCCAGGCGCTCGAAGAACAGGGTGCGGTTGGGCAGCCCGGTGAGCGCGTCGTGTGTGGCCTCGTACCGCAGGCGGAGGTTGAGCAGCCGGCGCTCGGTGGTGTCCTCCATCAGCGCCAGCTGGTACTGCGGCATGCCGTCCGCGTCGCGCAGCAGGGAGACGGTCAGGTTGGTCCACAGGACCGTGCCGTCGGGGCGGTAGAAGGCCTTCTCGACGCGGTAGTGCTCACGGTCGCCGCGGACCAGTTCCTCGTACAGCTTCCAGACGTGGGGCGAGTCGTCGGGGTGCGTCCACTCCCCCACGTTGCGCCCGCGCAGCTGGTGTTCCAGGCCGCCGAACATGCGGATCAGCGCGTCGTTGACCTCCAGGACCGTGCCGTCGAGGGCCGCGATGCCGATGCCGATCGCGGCGCCGTGGAAGACGGCACGGAACCGCGCCTCGCTGGCGTGCAGGGCCTCGGCGACGGCGCTGCGCGCGCTCAGCGCGGCCCGGGAGATCGCCTCCTGCTCAGCGAGGGTGCGCTCGCGCAGGGCCTCGGCGAAACCGGCGGCCATCGCGTGCTGGATGCGCGCGGAGCGGGCGCGCAGCGCTTCCTGCGGGCCGTCACCGCCGCAGTACAGGACCAGATAGGCGTCGACGCAGTCGAGCGTGCGGCTGAGCGCCTCGGGGTCCGTGCAGTGGGTGCCGATCAGCGCGGCGCCGACGGACCGGCTCTCCGCCGCGTCGAATACGCGTGCCCGCAGCACGTCGCACAACCGCCGGGCGAGCGGCACCAGTTGCTGCTCGAACTCGGGGCGGGTCAGCGAGGTCGCCGTCACGGGAAAGATCGCGCGGCTCCAGATGGTGGCGAACCGGCGGATTCTTCCCTCGGGTCCGTCCTGCTCGCCGCTCAACGCTTCCGTCCCACGCCGGCGAATCCCGAGAAGGCGTAGGGCTCCTCCTCCTCGGGCGCGGTGTCGGGCCGCCAGTGCGGCATCGGCACCAGACCGGGTTCCACCATGTCGTATCCCTCGAAGAACCGCGCGACCTCGTCGCGCGAGCGCATGATCAGTGGATTGCGGATGTCCTTGTATACACCGACCGTCCGGCTGGCCTGTTCGGGGGGGACCGGGATCCCTTCGTACGAGGCGTGGCTGACGATCACGAGGCTGCCGGGCGCGGTTGCGTCCCGCAGCTCGGCGACCGCCGCGTAAGGATCGTACGCGTCCTCGACGAAGTGCAGTACGGCGACGAGGAGCAGGGCGACCGGGCGGTCCAGGTCGAGGACCGAGGCGACTTCCGAACTTCCCAGAATGTCCCGGGGCTTGCGCAGGTCCCCGGCGACGGCCGCGGTCCCCTCAATGCCTTCGAGCACGGCCTGGCTGTGCGCCACAGCGACCGGGTCGTGGTCCACGTAGACGATGCGGGCCTCGGGGCTCGCCTGCCGCGCCACCTCGTGGACGTTGCCGAACGTCGGGATGCCGGAGCCGATGTCGAGGAACTGCGTGACGCCCTGTTCGACGGCGTGGCGCACCGCACGCCGCATGAAGGCCCGGTTCGCCTGCATGACCTTCGGCAGGCCCGGCATGGAGTCCATCGCCCGGCGGGCCGCCTCCCGGTCCACCTCGAAGTTGTGCGAGCCGCCGAGGTAGTAGTCGTAGATGCGGGACACGCTGGGCATCGAGATGTCGATGCCGAGCGGGGCCCAGGCGGGACGCTCCATCAAGACTCCAAGGCGTAGGGGGTGGCGCAGGCGATCCGGCGTTCGAGGGTGAGGCTACTGATCGTCCGCCAAGGGAGCGAGTCAAAACGGAAATTGGTCGTCCGTTCTCGGTCACTGCCTTTGGCAAGTGCCTTGTGCCACATCACGGACCGGCCCGTCCCCTCCCTGTGATATGGGAGGGGACGGGCCGGTCTGTCCGAACGCCGTACGGGCTACTTCGCGGCGCCCACCGGCTTCCCCTGCGGGCTCGCGGCATACCAAGTGCCGCCCACGCCTTGGCCGTTGGTGTCGCCGGGCTTCTTGTCGCCGGCGAAGGTGTACAGCGGCCAGCAGTTGATCGTCTGCTGCTTCGCGCCGTCGGGCCGGTTGAAGACGATGAAGCCCTTCTTGAGGATTCCTCGAGTGTCGTTCTTGGCCACCGGCGCCACAACGGGCCACTTGTCGAGGCAGGCGCCGGTGCATGCCGACTTCATCGGCCAGGCCGAGTCCTTGGTGAAGCGGTAGACCGTCATGCCGTTCTTGTCGACGACGATCTCACCGAGCTTCGGGTCCTTGCGGGTGGACAGGCCTGCCCGGTCCACGGGGGCCGTACCGGCCTGCGCGGGCGCCGCCTTCTTGCCGTCGGGGGCCGCGGCGTACCAAGTCCCGCCCACGCCCTGCCCCTTGGCGTCGCCTGGCTCGGCGTCCTGCGCGTACCGGTACATCGGCCAGCCGTCGACGGTCAGCTGCTTGGTGCCGTCGGCGGCGGTGACCTCGCCGAGCAGGGACTCGTCGACGCCCGGCGCGGCCTTGGCGCCGTCGGCGACGACAGCGGGCCAGGTCTTCAGACAGGCCGCGTCGCAGTTGGACTTGGGCGGCTGGGCGGTGTCCTTGTCGAAGCGGTAGAGGGTGAAGCCCTTGCTGTCGGTGACGACCTTGCCGAGCTTCTTGCTGTCCCAGACCGCGAGCTGCCCCGCGGGCTTCGCCTTGGTGTCCGCACCCTTGTCCGCGGCGCCGGAGTCCGACCCGTAGCCGTCGTCCGATCCGTAGTCGCCGTCCTTCGCGGGCGCCTGGTTGCCCACGTTCTGCCCGTTCGGTGACTGGTCGCCCTTCTCCTGGCCGCACGCCGTCGTCAGCGCCAGCAGGGCCGCAGCTGTCGCTACGAGCGAGGCGCTCCGCCAGGCCCGGGGGGAAACCCCACTTGGATGCAGCATCCTTGACTCCCACTGTCCACAGAGGTGTTGTGGCGCCCGATTGCGTCACACATGGCCCTAGGTACGGGCGGGAGCGCCCGTCGCGTTCACCCGCGCCGCAAGATTCTTTGCCGGGCGGGCTCGGCCGCCGGGAGAGAACCGCGCGGCGTCGAACCCCCAAGCGGGCAGATCGCGCCGTCGAAACCTCGAACCGGCAGACCACGCCGTCGAACCCCCGGCCGGGCAGATCCTCCCTTCGGGTCATTCCCGGGCCTCTCCGGCGTGGCAGGCGTGTGTACGGCTCATGCTCCCCGTCGTGCACGGAACTTCACGGGCCTTGTCACCCTTGGCCATACGCGTGTTGGCGTTCATCGCGCTGGCCTTGCTGCTCGGCGCCTCGTCGGCCGTCGGCGCGGCCTCCGCCGACGACTGCGCGTACGCCTCGATCAGTCAGGACGGCGGCACTTCGGGCGATGGCGCGGTGGCCGTCGCGGGCGACGGCGACTGCCACGCCGGACCCACGCACCACCCAAAACCTCCGCCCCCACCGCCACGCCCGGCTCCGCCGCCGCCTCCCCCACCGCCACCACCGCCGGCGCCGGAACCCCCGCCTGCTCCGGAGCCGCCTCCCGCCCCGGAGCCGCCTCCCGCGCCCGCGCCACCCGTCCGGCCCGCGACGCCACCACCACCGGCACCGCCCCCCGCACCGGCCCCCGAGCCGAAACCGAAGAAGCCGAAGCCTTCCGTCACCCCCCGGCCCACCCCGTCGCCCTCGTCCGTGTCCTATCCGGCGTATCACGCCCAGTCGCGCAGGCAGCCGCCGCGCGGCGGACCGTCCCTCGTCTCGCTCACCCTGCTCATCACGGCGCCCGCGGTGCTCGCCGTCGCCGCGCTCCGCCCGCGCTGACCGCCGGAGGTTTCCATGTCGGAATGGCTTGTTCTCACCCTCGCGATGGCCGCTGCCTGCGCTGTCGTCCTCATCGTGACGCTGCTGCGGCACCGCAGGACCGGCGCGGACTACGACGCGTCCGAGACCCCGGACGTCATCGAGTACATGACGATGATGATCGGCGTCGTCTACGCCATCGTCCTCGGCCTTGCCATCGCGGGCGTCTGGGAGGCGCGGGGCGCCGCCCAGGAGCACGTGCGGCTCGAGGCCCAGGCGCTGCACGAGGTCTCGGAGCGGGCGCGGGTCTACCCCGAGGACGTCCGGGAACGGATCCGCGCCGATGTCCACGCCTATGCCAGCCATGTCGTCACCACCGAGTGGGACTCGATGAAGGACAAGGGTGAACTCACCGACCGGGGCGCCGAGTTGCTGGCCCGTGTCCGGCACGACGTGACCGACTACGAGCCGAAGTCGGACTTCGAGGCCCAGGCCTATCAGCCACTGGTCGACGCGGTGGCGGCCGCGGACGATGCGCGCGGCGCCCGCGCGGACAGTACGGGGGCGACCATGCCCGGCGTGGTCTGGTTCGGCCTCATCATCGGAGGGCTCATCACCATCGGCATGATCTTCGCCCTGCAGATCCGCCGCACCGCGCGCGAACTGGTCCTCGCGGGCATCTTCTCCGCCCTGTTCGCCTTCCTGCTCTTCCTCATCTGGGACTTCGACGCGCCCTACAGCCGCGGCATCGCGGCAACAGCGGAACCCTTCCGCGCGCTGTTCCCCGGACTGGGAGGCTGACCCGGACCGTCCCGGGGCGCGGGAAGCCCGTTCAGCTCACCTGAGCCCGTCTCGGTTCCGCCTTGGCCGTGAACCGCGCTGCGCCGCGCCCCCGTACAGCGCACCCTTGTGTCATGCCCTGGCAGTCACCGATCGTCGTCCACCCGCCCGCCGCCGACGGCGGACGGCGGGTCACCGTGCGCGGGCAGGACGTCGGCGTCGCCCACAGCGACGGGGACCTGGCGGAGCTCCTACGGCGCGCGGGCCTCGGCGAGGCCGACATCGCGCTCGACGACCCGCACCTCGTCGAGTGGCGCGGTGCGGCGCACGCGTGGACCGGCGCCTGAGGGCACACGGGCCGGACCCAGCCATCCGATTTGCCAGACTCGACCCCATTGTTATGGTTTTCGTGAGCGGGCAGATGGTGCGTTCAAGTCCACCCAGCTCCACTGCGTGGGGCTGTAGCTCAAGGCAGAGCGGCCCGCTCGCCTGGACACCTCCCCCGGGGGCCGGCCTGCTGGCCGGCCCCCGGGGCCGTGTCACACGGAACCGAACGGAACGGGGACACGCGTGGAGCGGGTGCCGATGGCCGCCGGGCCGCTGGACTGGTCACTGGTCGACGGGGCGGTCCCGCTCGTCGTACGGATCCTCGGCTGCCTGGCCCTCGCCGCCCTGCTCCTCTCCCGCGACCGCCGCTGGTGGACCCGGCTGCTCCCGCTCGCCGTGGTCACGGCGGCGCTCCTGACCCTCCTGGTCAAGGTCACCGTCGACGACTGGTGGCAGCCCTTCCCCGACAAACTCCCCGGCGACGTGGTGGTGTGGATCGGCGTCGCCGTCCTCGGGGTGTGCCTCGCCCTCTGCCGGCTGGCGACACTGCGCTGGCGCGGCCGCGCGGGCGCCCTGCTTTCGGGGCTCCTCGTCGTCGTCCTCGGGCTCTCCGAGGTGAACATCCACTACGACAACTACCCGACCCCGCGGACCATGCTCGGCCCCCAGGACACCGTCAGCCTCAAGGACGCCACGGGCAAGAAGGAACCGACGCTCGACGTGCCCGGCGGCAAGGCGCTCTCCGAAGTCTGGAAGGCACCGGCCGGGCTGCCCGCCAAGGGCACCGTGTCGACCGCCTCGATTCCGGGCACGAAGTCGGGGTTCAAGGCCCGCGACGCCTACGTCTACCTGCCCCCGGCCTACCGTGCCTCGCCCCGCCCGCTGCTGCCCGTGCTCGTCCTGATGGCCGGGCAGCCGGGCGCCCCGCAGGACTGGATCACTTCGGGTCAGCTGCCCGACATGATGGACGACTTCGCCGCCCGGCACGCCGGTCTCGCGCCGGTCGTCCTGGTGGTCGACCCGCTGGGCTCCTCCTTCGACAATCCGCTGTGCATGGACTCCCGGCTCGGCAAGGTGCAGACGTATCTCGCCGAGGACGTCCCGGACTGGGCGGCCGGCCATCTGCAGACGGCCACGGGCCGGGCGCACTGGGCGGTCTCCGGCCTCTCCAACGGCGGCACCTGCGCCCTGCAGCTGGCGGTCAACGCGCCGCGGCGCTACGGCACCTTCCTGGACATCTCCGGCCAGGACGAGCCGACGCTCGGGAGCCGCAAGAAGACGGTGGACGCGGCGTTCGGCGGGGACGAGGCGGCGTTCGAGAAGGTCAACCCGGTGGACGTGATGGCGCGGGAGAAGTTCCCTGACACGGCCGGGGCGTTCGTCGCGGGGACCGACGACTCGACGTACCGCCCGCAGGCGCTCACGGTGTACGCGGCGGCGAAGAAGGCCGGGATGAAGGCCGAGCTCGTCCAGCTGCCGGGCGGACACAGCTGGCAGGTCTGGCGCCCGGGTCTGGAGAAGCAGCTCCCGTGGCTGGCGTCGCACACCGGCCTGACGCCGTAGTGCTCGCGCACCCCCTCCCTCAGGACGCGCTCTCGCCCTCGCACACCCCCGGCCGCCACCCGGCCCGCCACGCCGCCCCGTTCGCCTGACCGGCCCACACGATTGCCCCGTTCGCGCGACACGGATCGCGGCGCCCCGCGTCCGTACCTAGCGTTTCGGTCATCGAGGTGCATTTCAGGCGTCAGCGGAAGAAGAGTCCGCAGCTGCTCCTCGGAGGACCCGGAGGAACATCATGCGCGCGATACGCGTCGCTTCGGCCGCACTGCTCACCGCTTCCGCGCTTGCCGTGACGGTCCCGACCGCAGCCGCGGCCGTCGTCGACGAGGAGAACGTGACCGCGTTCGGCTTCAGCATCACGCCCACCACGATCGCCGCGGGCGGTCAGATCACCCTGAACGTCGACGGCTGCGACGGCGAAACCAAGGTCACCTCCGGCGTCTTCGACGACACCACCATCCCCAAGGGGCAGAAGTCCGCCACCGCTCAGGTGTTCTGGGACGCCAAACCGGGCGCGATGTACGAGGTGACGTTCACCTGCAACGGCAGCAACCCCGGTAGCGACAAGACCGACCTCACCATCGCCACCGGCCGCCCCGACAACAACAGCCACCACCCCGACCACAACACCCACCGCCCGGACCACGGCGTCCACAAAGGCGTCAAGGCCGGCACCGGCGGCAGCCTCGGCGGCTTCGACGCGCACGAGATCGCCCTCGGCGGCGCCCTGATCCTGGGCACCATCGGCACCGCGTACTACAAGGTGCGCCGCCGCACCGGCGGGGACCACTCCTGACCCACGCCCGGCAGCGCTTCGCCCCCGGGACGTCTCCAGATCCCAGGGACGAAGCGCTGCCACCCGCGGTGCGAGACGGGTACGCCGGGTGCGGAGCGGAAGGGGGTCGCGCCGGCCCGGCCGGAACTCCTAGGCCATGTCGTCAAACTCGCGTCGTTCGCCCGGAGGGCGGCCTCGCGGCGTCTGGTGCGTGCGATCGCAAGGCGGAGGGTCATCCCGGTACTGGGCGTAC
>NZ_JBHVZA010000008.1:0-280056 GCF_042880275.1 Streptomyces sp. NPDC058308 | reverse complement strand
CCCCGGCCCCCCGCGAGGGCGCCCGGCGGCCGCTCCCCCTAATTCCGGAGCCACCGTGGGACGTTATGTGATCCGGCGTCTGCTGCAGATGATCCCGGTCTTCGTCGGCGCCACCCTGCTGATCTTCCTGATGGTGAACGTGATGGGCGACCCCGTCGCGGGCCTCTGCGGCGACCGCAAGTGCGACCCCGCCACGGCCGGCCGGCTGAAGAAGGAGTTCGGCCTCGATAAGCCGGTGTGGCAGCAGTACCTGACGTACATGGGCAACCTCTTCACCGGCGACTTCGGCACCGCCTTCAACGGACAGAAGGTCACCGAGCTGATGTCGGCCGCCTTCCCGGTCACCATCCGGCTCACCCTGGTCGCCGTCGTCTTCGAGATCGTCATCGGCATCTCGCTCGGCGTGCTCACGGGGCTGCGGCGCGGGCGCCCCGTCGACACCGTGGTGCTGCTGCTCACGCTCGTCGTGATCTCCATCCCCACCTTCGTCACCGGACTCGTGCTGCAACTCCTGCTCGGCGTCCAGTGGGGCGTCATCAAACCCTCCGTGTCCAGCGAGGCACCCGTCAACGAGCTGCTGATCCCCGGACTCGTCCTGGCCTCGGTCTCCCTGGCGTACGTGACCCGCCTGACCCGCACCTCCATCGCGGAGAACCGGCGCGCCGACTACGTCCGCACCGCCGTCGCCAAGGGCCTGCCCCGGCGCCGCGTCATCATCCGGCACCTGCTGCGCAACTCGCTCATCCCGGTGATCACCTTCATCGGCACCGACGTGGGCGCGCTGATGGGCGGCGCGATCGTCACCGAGCGGATCTTCAACATCCACGGCGTCGGCTTCCAGCTCTACCAGGGGATCCTCCGCCAGAGCACCCAGACCGTCGTCGGCTTCGTGACCGTCCTCGTCCTGGTCTTCCTGGCGGCCAACCTGATCGTCGACCTCCTGTACGCCGTACTCGACCCGAGGATCCGCTATGCCTGAACCCCAGCAGCCGGAGCGCGCCATGGCGGCGACCGGCATGGGCGGCGCGATGGACCTCGCCGCGAGCGAGGCGACGACCCTGGAGAAGCCGCCCGGCGGGCCCGACGGCGGCGGCCCCTCGGCACCGGCGCGCAGCCTCTGGTCCGACGCCTGGCGCGACCTGCGGCGCAACCCGGTCTTCATCGTCTCGGGCCTGATCATCCTCTTCCTCGTCGTCATCTCCCTGTGGCCCTCCCTCATCGCCTCCGGCAACCCGCTGGACTGCGACCTCGCCAACGCGCAGAAGGGCTCGGCGCCCGGCCACCCCTTCGGCTTCAACGAGCAGGGCTGCGACGTCTACACCCGGGTCGTCCACGGCACCCGGGTCTCGGTCACCGTCGGCGTGTGCGCCACCCTCGGCGTCGCGCTCATCGGCAGCGTGCTCGGCGGGCTCGCCGGGTTCTTCGGCGGGGCGTGGGACGCGATTCTCTCCCGCATCACCGACATCTTCTTCGCCATCCCCGTCGTACTCGGCGGCCTGGTGCTCCTCTCGGTGGTCACCAGCTCCACGGTCTGGCCGGTGGTCGGCTTCATGGTGCTGCTCGGCTGGCCGCAGATCTCCCGCATCGCGCGCGGTTCGGTCATCACCGCCAAGCACAACGACTACGTCCAGGCGGCGCGGGCGCTCGGCGCCTCCAACTCCCGGATGCTCCTTCGCCACATCACGCCGAACGCCGTCGCCCCGGTCATCGTCGTGGCGACCATCGCGCTCGGCACGTACATCGCCCTGGAGGCGACGCTCTCGTACCTCGGCGTCGGCCTGAAGCCGCCGACCGTCAGCTGGGGCATCGACATCTCGGCCGCCTCCCCGTACATCCGCAACGCCCCGCACATGCTGCTCTGGCCCGCCGGAGCCCTGGCCATCACCGTGCTCGCGTTCATCATGCTCGGCGACGCGGTGCGCGACGCCCTCGACCCGAAGCTGAGGTAGGCGCCCATGGCAACCGTGGCATCCGATCCGTCCGCCCGCAGGGAGCCCGGGGCGGCCAAGCTGCTCGAAGTGCGCGACCTGCACGTCGAGTTCCGCACCCGGGACGGGATCGCCAAGGCCGTCAACGGCGTCGACTACAGCGTCGCGGCGGGCGAGACCCTCGCCGTGCTCGGCGAGTCCGGTTCCGGCAAGTCCGTGACCGCCCAGGCCGTCATGGGCATCCTCGACGTCCCGCCCGGGAAGATCACCCGGGGCGAGATCCTCTTCCAGGGCCGGGACCTGCTGAAGCTCAAGGAGGAGGAGCGGCGCAAGGTGCGCGGCGCCGGCATGGCGATGATCTTCCAGGACGCGCTCTCCTCGCTGAATCCGGTGCTCAGCGTCGGCGCCCAGCTCGGCGAGATGTACGTCGTCCACCGGGGCATGTCGCGCAAGGACGCGAAGAACAAGGCGATCGAGCTGATGGACCGGGTGCGGATCCCGGCGGCCAGGGAGCGCGTCGGGCAGTACCCGCACCAGTTCAGCGGCGGCATGCGCCAGCGCATCATGATCGCCATGGCGATGGCGCTCGAACCCTCGCTGATCATCGCCGACGAGCCGACCACCGCCCTCGACGTCACCGTCCAGGCCCAGGTCATGGACCTGCTCGCGGAGTTGCAGCGCGAGATGAACATGGGCCTGATCCTCATCACCCACGACCTCGGCGTCGTGGCGGACGTCGCCGACACCATCGCCGTCATGTACGCGGGCCGCATCGTCGAACGGGCCCCCGTCCACGAGATCTACCGGGCGCCCGCCCACCCGTACACCCTCGGCCTGCTCGAATCCATCCCGCGCCTGGACCAGAAGGGCCAGGACCTCTACGCGATCAAGGGCCTGCCGCCGAACCTCATGAACATCCCGCCCGGCTGCCCCTTCCACCCCCGCTGCCCCATGGCCCAGGACGTGTGCCGCACCGACGATCCGCCGCTCGCGCGGGTGACGTACGAGGGGCTGACCGCCGAGCGCAGGAGCGCCTGCCACTTCTGGAAGGAGACGCTCGATGCCTCACGGTGACGGCGGCGAGCCGATCCTCCAGGTCCGCGGACTGGTCAAGCACTACCCGCTCACCCAGGGCATTGTCATCCGCAAACAGGTCGGCGCGGTCAAGGCCGTGGACGGCGTCGACTTCGACCTGGCGCAGGGCGAGACGCTCGGCATCGTGGGGGAGTCCGGCTGCGGCAAGTCGACGGTCGCCAAGATGCTGGTCAACCTGGAGCGGCCGACCGCGGGCGAGATCCGTTACAAGGGCGAGGACATCACCAAGCTGTCCGGACGCGCCCTGAAGGCGGTGCGCCGCAACATCCAGATGGTGTTCCAGGACCCCTACACCTCGCTCAACCCGCGCATGACGGTCGGCGACATCATCGGCGAACCGTACGAGATCCATCCCGAGGTCGCGCCGAAGGGGTCGCGCCGCCGGAAGGTGCAGGAGCTGCTCGACGTGGTCGGGCTCAACCCCGAGTACATCAACCGCTATCCGCACCAGTTCTCCGGCGGCCAGCGCCAGCGCATCGGCATCGCCCGCGGCCTCGCGCTGCGCCCCGAGATCATCGTCGCCGACGAGCCGGTCTCCGCGCTCGACGTCTCCGTCCAGGCGCAGGTCATCAACCTCCTGGACAAGCTGCAGAACGAGTTCGACCTCTCTTACGTCTTCATCGCCCACGACCTCTCGATCGTGCGGCACATCTCCGACCGGGTCGGCGTCATGTACCTCGGGCGCATCGTCGAGATCGGCTCGGACGAGGAGATCTACGAGCACCCGACGCACCCCTACACGCAGGCGCTGCTCTCCGCCGTGCCCGTCCCCGACCCCGAGGCGCGCGAGCACCGGGAGCGGATCATCCTCTCCGGAGACGTGCCCTCGCCCGCCAACCCGCCCTCCGGCTGCCGCTTCCGCACCCGCTGCTGGAAGGCGCGGGAGCGGTGCGCCCTTGAGGTCCCGGCGCTCGCGGTGCCCGCGGAGTTCCGGTACGAGGACGGACCCGCGGCACACGCCTCGGCCTGCCACTTCGCCGAGGAGAAGCAAGTCGTGCCGTAGGCCGCGGGCCCGCGGCCGGTCAGAGCCCCTCAGAGCCCCAAGGACCGCTTCAGGAAGTCGACCTGGAGCAGCAGCAGGTTCTCCGCGACCTGCTCCTGCGGGGTCATGTGCGTGACGCCGGACAGCGGCAGGACCTCGTGCGGGCGGCCCGCGGCGAGCAGGGCGGAGGAGAGCCGCAGGGAGTGCGCCACGACCACGTTGTCGTCGGCCAGGCCGTGCACGATCAGCATGGGGCGGTGCGGCTCGGCCGCTTCGACGAGGCCGTCGTCCCAGATGAGGGAGTTGTGCCGGTACGTCTCCTGAGCCTGGTTCGGGTCGCCGAGGTAGCGCTCCTCGTAGTGCGTGTCGTAGAGCCGCAGGTCCGTCACCGGGGCGCCGACCACCGCCGCGTGGAACACGTCGGGGCGGCGCAGCGCGGCCATGCCGGCCAGGTAGCCGCCGTAGGACCAGCCGCGGATCGCCACCCGCTCCAGGTCGAGAGGGAACCTTTCGGCGAGCGCGTGGAGCGCGTCGACCTGGTCCTCCAGCGTCCGGGTCTTGTCGTTCTTGATCGACTTCTCCCAGCCGGGGGAGCGGCCGGGGGTGCCGCGGCCGTCCGCCACGATCACCGCGAAGCCCTGGTCGGCGAACCACTGCGAGGTCAGGAACATGTTGTGCGCACGCTGGACGCGCTGGCCGTGCGGACCGCCGTACGGATCGAGCAGTACCGGAAGGGGGCCGTCTGTCTCCTTGTAATCCGTGGGGAGCAGGACGGCGCACGGAATCCGCCGCGTGCCCCCTTCGGTGAGCGTCACGCGCGGAGTGAGCCCCGGGCGCTGCGCGTGCGAGGTGACGGCGGCCACCTGTTTGCCCTCGCGCATCACCCGTACCTGCGCTCCGGGGTGGTCGAGCGTGGCCGACACCAGGACGGTGAGGCCGCCCGCGCGGACCGCCGAGTGCACCCCCGGCTCCTGCGAGACGCGCTCCACGCCCAGTTCGTTGACGCGGTACACATGGATCTCGCCGGTCTCCGGGTCGGCCGCGGCCTCGCCCGCCGACGCCGAGATCAGGACATCCTCCTCGGTCACGTCGAGGACCGCGCGCACATGCAACTGCGGTCCCGTCAGCGGCCGTTCCCCCCAGGCCAGGACGCGGGCACCGCCCTCGTCCACGATCCGCACCAGCTTGCCGCTGGGCGACCAGCACGGGACGCCGGGGAAGAGTTCCAGCCAGTCCGCGTCCTCCTCCGCGTGCACCATCCGGGTGGACCCGTCGTCCGGGTCCACCGCGAGGTACAGCTGGCTGCCCTGGTCGCGGGACTGCACGAGCAGCAGCGGGGCGCCGTCCGCCGACCAGTGCACCCGCGCCAGGTAGGGGAAGCGCGCGCGGTCCCAGGCCACCTCGGTGCGCGCGCCGTCCAGGCCGAGCACGAAGAGGCGCACGTCCGCGTTGGGCGTGCCCGCGGCCGGGTACGCGACCTGCTCGGGCTTGCGGTCCGGGTGCGCCGGGTCCGCGATCCACCACCGCTGCACCGGGGCGTCGTCCACCCGGGCGACCAGCAGCCGGGTGGAGTCGGGCGACCACCAGAAGCCCCGTGAACGGGCCATCTCCTCGGCCGCGATGAACTCCGCCAGGCCGTACGTGACGGTCGCCTCCTGGCCCGTCTCCGGCTCCGCGAGGGCCCGGTCGCCCGTGCCGTCGGCCCCCGTCACGCGCAGCGCGCCCCCCGCGACGTACGCGACATGACGCCCGTCGGGCGAGGGGCGCGGGTCGATCACCGGCCCCGGCGCGGGCAGTTCGCGCGCCGTGCCCGCCCGCAGCTCCGCCGTGAAGAGGCGGCCCGACAGGGCGAACGCCGCCAGCTCCACCGCGGCGTCCGTCGCATAGCCCACGATGCCCGCGCCGCCCTCACGGCTGCGCTCGCGCCGCGCGCGCTCCTCGGCGGACAACTGCTCGGCCGCGCCGCCGAGGAGCAGCAGCGGATCGGCCACCTCGCGCTCGACGGAACCGTCCGACACATCGAGGACCCAGAGCCGGTTGGCTCGATCGGTACTGGAGGACGAACGGAGAAACGCGACGCGCGAACCGTCCGGCGACACCGTGAACGCGCGGGGCGCGCCGAGGGTGAAACGCTGGGTGCGGGCGTGCTGACGCGGGAAGGAGAGCCGCTGTGCCGGGCTCTCGTCGGGCCTGGGAATTCCGGGGATCTCGGTGGTCATCCCCCGAGCCTATGGCGCATGCGCCCCCCTGTGCTGCCGTGCTCCGACTCATGCGTCCACACGGATAGTTATGATCCGTAGCGCTTGGTGGGTATGAACCTGCTGGCGTCCGCACTGGGTTACGGCAACGACTTGGAGGTGACCGCCGTGGCACTCTCGATTTCGGCGGTGGTGCTGCTGGCGATCATCGTCTTCCTGTTGGTCAAGAAGTCAGGTCTGAAGGCGGGGCATGCGGTCGTCTGTACGCTGCTCGGCTTCTACCTCGCGAGCTCGTCCGTCGCGCCGACCATCAACGAGCTGACGACCAACGTGGCAGGGGTGATCGGCGACATCAAGTTCTGAGCCGGGGACTCGTAGGGTGGTCCCATGACGGAACTGCCCGCCCGGCGCCTGCTGCTCGTGCACGCGCACCCCGACGACGAGTCGATCACCACCGGCGCGACCATGGCCAAGTACGCGGCCGAGGGCGCCCATGTCACGTTGGTGACCTGCACGCTGGGCGAGGAGGGCGAGGTCATCCCGGCCGACCTCGCCCATCTCGCCGCCGACCGAGAGGACACCCTGGGCGCCCAGCGCATCGGGGAGCTGGCCGCCGCCATGAAGGCGCTCGGGGTCAGCGACCACCGCTTCCTCGGCGGCACGGGGCGCTACCGCGACTCCGGAATGATGGGCGTCGAGCAGAACCACCGCCCCGGCGCCTTCTGGTCGGCCGACCTCGACGAGGCGGCCGCGTACCTCGTCGAGGTGATCCGCGAGGTGCGCCCCCAGGTCCTCGTCACGTACGACCCCGACGGGGGGTACGGCCACCCCGACCACATCCAGGCGCACCGCGTCGCCATGCGCGCCGCCGAGCTCGCCTCCGAGCCCGCCTTCCGCGCGGACCTCGGCGACCCGCACACCGTCGCCAAGATCTACTGGAACCGCGCCCCGCGGTCCGTGGTCGAGGAGCGCTTCCGGTGGATGTCGGGGGCGCTGCGGCACTCGCCGTTCGCTGCGCCCGCCGTCGTCGCCGACGTGCCGGGCGTCACGGACGACGAGCGGATCACCACGGAGATCGACGGCCGCCCCTACAAGGCGGCCAAGGCCGCGGCGATGGCGGCCCACGCCACCCAGATCACGGTGAGCGGCCCGCTCTTCATCCTCTCGAACGAGCTCGCGCAGCCGATTTTCGAGGTGGAGTACTACGAGCTGGTGCGGGGAGAAGTCCCCACAGCCTCCACTGAGGGAACGGCCCGCGAGACGGATCTCTTCGCGGGTCTCGAAAGGGTGACGGATGTGGCCGAGGTGACCGCGCTGTGAGTACGCGATCCCGTGCGTCGTCGGGTGCCGGTTCCGGCGCCTCCGAGAAGACCGCCGCCGCGGCGTCCGGCGCGGGTGCCGCCGCGCCCGCGGGGAGCTTCCTCGCCCAGCCCGTGAGACCGGGGCGGCTCGCCGCGTACGCGGGGCTCTTCGTGCTCGGCGCCGTCGTCGGCGTCGCCGGAGCACTCGTCCAGGGCGGCTTCTTCCCGGCCGGGCTGCTGCTCGCGCTCCTCGGCGCCGCCGGACTCTTCTACGGGGGGTCGCGGGCCACCGGCACCAGAGCGGGGGCCGTCGCGCCCGCCGCGGGCTGGCTGGTGGCGGTCTTGCTGCTCACCGCGACCAGACCCGAGGGCGACTTCCTCTTCGGCGCGGGTCTCGGCTCGTACGGCTTCCTGCTCGGCGGAATGGCCGTTGCTGTGATGTGCGCCACGCTCGGGCAGGGCTCGCAACCGAGCGGTCCCGCCGCCCGACTTGGCAAGTGACGTACCACTTCGGCCCGTGTCCCGCACGGGTTTGACGCCGGTCAAAGGATGAGTGCCGACGGCGGCCAGTATGGTGGTGCGGCCGCCGAGCCTCCCCAACCTCCGGCCGGGGGGACCCCGGATGAGGTCGAGACGGGCGGCGGAGTCAACCAGGAGAACCTGCCTTGAGTCGTGAAACTGACAGTTCGTCCTCCGGCCCTCAGGGGCGCGGTGGAGCCGCATACCCCTCGGGGACGCCGCCCTACGGCTCCCCGGCCCAGGGTGCCGCCGACGGCGGCCAGGACGGAGTGCGGCGGCAGGCCGCCGACGAGCGGCCCGAAGAGCCCGAGACCCAGACCACGCTGACCACCCGCATCCGGATCAACATCCCCGGTTCGCGGCCCATCCCGCCGGTCGTCATGCGCACGCCCGTCGGCGACGACGGCGCGCGCGGGGACTTCGCGAACGCGGACGACGACGACCGCCGTGACGACGGCCTGCCGGGTGCTCCCGGAGCGGGCGACGCGGGCGGTTCCATGGGCGCCGGAGCCCCGCTCGCCCCCGGGGCCGGCAGCGGTGCCGGACCGGGTGACGGCGGTACGGCGGCCTCCGCGGCGGCCGAGGACAAGACGAGCGACTGGTTCGCGCCGCGCAAGCCCGCCCAGGGCGGTTCCGGCGCTTCAGGCGCTTCCGGCGCTTCAGGGTCGAACGGCTCCGGTACGGGCTCCTTCGACGTCTCCGGCGCCGTGGCGTCGGGGCCGCTCGGCACGGGCGCCCCGCAGGGCGGCGACCCGCAGCGTGGCGATCTGCCGTACTTCTCCGGGAGCGCGGGCACGGGCGCGGGTGCGAGTGGGGCCGGGGGCTCCCGGAACCCCGCAGGGCAGCCCCCCACAGGCCCGACCGGCGGCCCGGTCACCGGCGACAGCCCGGTGGGGGCGCCCGCCTCCGGGGCCCGCACTCCGGCGCCCGGCGGGCCCGGCGGCCCCGGCGCTCCGGCCAACTCCGCGGGGCGGCCGCCCCGTTCCGGCGCTGCCGGCGACGACACCGCGATCCTCACGCCGCAGAAGTCCGGCCCCGCCACGCCGCCCGGCGGCCCGCGCCCGCCCGTCGGCGGCGGCGGCCCCATGTCCGGCGTGCCTGGCGTGCCCGGCGCCCCCGGTGGCCCCGGCGGCTCCGCGCCCGGCGGCAACGTCTCCGGTGAGACCCTCACCAGCGGCATCCCCGTCGTGCCGCCCGTACAGGACAACTCGCCGTTCCCGTCGGGACCGCAGGGTGACGGACCGGTGCCGCACACCCCGCCGAAGCTGCCCGAGCCGGTCCGCTCGAACGTGCCGCCCGCCGCGCCCGCGCCGAAGAAGAAGGGCCGCAACAAGCTGGTCCTCGTCGCGGTCGCCGTGGTCGTCCTGGGCTGCGGCGCCTACGGCGCGGGCCTGTTGATGAACCACGCGGACGTGCCGAAGGGCACCACCGTCCTCGGCGTCGACATCGGCGGCGGCACCCGCGACGAGGCCGTCAAGAAGCTCGACGACGCCCTCGGCGCGCGCGTCACCAAGCCCCTGAAGCTGTCGGTCGACGGCACGTCGGTCACGCTCAAGCCGGACCAGGCGGGCCTGACCCTCGACAGCCAGGCCACCGTCCGCGAGGCCGCGGGCAGCGACTACAACCCGGTCTCCGTGATCGGTTCGCTCTTCGGCGGTCAGCGGGTCGTCGAGCCCGTCATGCCCGTCGACGAGGAGAAGCTGGCGGCCGCCCTGGAGCGCGCCGCGGGTGGCTCGGGCACGGCGAAGGAGGGCACGGTCAAGTTCCTGCCCGGCAAGGCCGTCCCGGTCTACGGCAAGGTCGGCAAGGGGATCGACCCGCAGGCGTCGACCACGGCGGTCGCCGAGGCGTACAAGAAGCAGGTCGAGACGGGCGGCGCGGGCGCGGTCCGGGTGCCGGTCACCACCCGCAAGCCGCGGATCGCCAAGGCCGAGGTCGACAAGTTCATGACGACCTTCGCGAAGCCGGCCATGTCCGCCAACGTCACGATCAAGGCGGGCGCCAAGTCGATCCCGTTCGGCCCGGCGAGGTCGCTGCCGAAGATCCTTGAGACGAGGCCCCTTTCGAACGGCACCCTCCAGGTGCACTACAACCTGGAAGAGCTCAAGAAGCTGTACGGCAACGTCTTCGACGGAGTCCTGATCCAGCGCGGCAACGGCTCCAAGACCCCGGTCCAGGCCACGGACGTCGCCCAGGCGATGGGCAAGGCGCTGGTCGGCAAGACGCCCGCGGAGCGGATCGGCGTGATCGAGACGAACGCGAGCTGACGCCGCACGCCGGCTGATCCTCGTATGCGTATGCGTATGCGTATGCGTACGCGCACGCGCACGCGCACGAGCGCGCAGGCCGGACGGACTCGCCCGGGTGTCCCCGGGTGAACCGTCCGGCCTGCGCGCATGCCGTCCCGTACGACACACGGCACGTCGTCCGGCATGACATCTGTCATCCCGGAGACACCACATCCGGCACTGCCGCCGCCACCTGCGGTTTTGTGACGATGGTGGACATGACGACGACCACATCACCGCCCGCCGTCGCGGCCACCACGACCGCGGTGAGCTTCGAGCAGGTGACCAAGAACTACGGAGAGGTCCGTGCCGTCGACGGCCTGACCCTCGATCTCCACCCGGGTGAGACGGTGGCGCTCCTCGGCCCGAACGGCGCGGGCAAGTCCTCCACCCTCGATCTGCTGCTCGGCCTCAGGCGCCCGGACAGCGGCACGGTGCGGGTCTTCGGGGCGACGCCCCGCGAGGCGATCACCGCGGGCCGGGTCGGCGCCATGCTGCAGAGCGGCGGCCTGATGGGTGAGGTCACCGTGCGCGAACTGGTGACGCTCGCCTGCGACCTGCACCCGAGGCCGCACCGCGTGAGCGACGTGCTCGCCCACGCGGGCGTCACCCAGATCGCCGACCGCAAGGTCGACAAGCTCTCCGGCGGCCAGGAGCAGCGCGTCCGCTTCGCGCTCGCCACGGCCGGCGCCAACGACCTGATCGTGCTCGACGAGCCGACCACCGGCATGGACGTCACCGCCCGCCAGGCGTTCTGGGCCACCATGCGGGAGCAGGCGGACCAGGGCCGCGCGGTCCTGTTCGCCACCCACTACCTGGAGGAGGCCGACGCGATCGCCGACCGCGTCCTGGTCCTGCACCGCGGCCGCCTCCTCGCGGACGGCACCGCGGCCGAGATCAAGGCCAAGGCGGGCGCCCGCAAGGTCGCCTTCGACCTGCCGGACGGCGCCCCGGACACCGGCACCGGCATCGGCGCCGCCCTCGCCGAAAGGCTCCGCGCCCTGCCGCACCTCACCACGCTGGACGTCTCGGGCCACACGGTCCGCCTCCAGTCGACGGACGCCGACGCCACCGTGCACGCGCTGTACGGGCTCGGCCTCTACCCCCGCAACCTCGAAGTCGCCGGGCTCGGACTAGAGCAGGCCTTCGTGGCGATCACCGAGGCCGAGGAGGCCAGGACCCGATGACGAACGCCTTCGCCTCGCGGAGTCTCATCAAGCTCGAGATCACCCGCTCCCTGCGCAACCGCAAATTCCTGTTCTTCTCCGTCATCTACCCGTCGGTGCTCTTCGTGATCATCGCGGGCAGCCAGGGCGGCTCCGACGAGGTCTCCGGCACGGGCCTGTCCGTCCCCGCGTTCATGATGGTCTCGATGGCGTCCTTCGGCGCCCTCACCGCCGTCCTCATGGGCAACAGCGAGCGCATCGCCAAGGAGCGCGAGAGCGGCTGGGTACGGCAGTTGCGGCTGACGTCCCTGCCCGGCCGCGGCTACGTCCTCGCGAAGACCGCCAGTGCGGCCGTGGTGAGCCTGCCGTCCATCGTCGTGGTCTTCGCGGTCGCGGGGATCTTCAAGGGCGTCCGGTTCGACGCCTGGCAGTGGCTGGCGCTGACCGGTGCGATCTGGGCGGGCAGCCTCTGCTTCGCCGCGCTCGGCGTGGCCATCGGCTACCTCGCGACCGGCGACGCCGTACGCCCGATCACGATGATCATCTACTTCGGGCTCTCCCTCCTCGGCGGCCTGTGGATGCCCGTGACGACGTTCCCGCACTGGCTGCGGGAGGCCGCGTCGTGGCTGCCCACCCACGCGTACGCTGCCCTCGGGCAGGCCATCGAACTGGGCGAGGCGCCGCACGCGAAGGACGTCACACTCCTGGTCGCCTACTTCCTCCTCTTCGCGGGCGGCGCGGCGTGGCTGTACCGGAAGGACACACTGAAGGCGTGAGCGAGACAGAAGCCGAAGACAGCGAGCTCCACCCCGTGTACACGTTCGGGAGACCGCCCCAGAACCGCCGTCAGTTCCTGACGAAGTCCCTCTGGATCGGTGTCTGGCTGGTCTTCCTGAGCGCCCCGGTCAAGGATCTGACGGACGGCCGTCACACGGCCCTTGCCACCGTGCTCGGCTCGCTGGGCCTCGCCGTCTTCGTGGTCTGCTACCTGACCCTCGTCTTCCGCTACACCACCAGGATCCTCCAATGGGGCGGAGTCATCGCCTCCTTCGGGCTCCTGGTGGTCCTCGCGACGGCCCTCGCCTTCAGCCTCGGGGACCCCTGGCTCGGACTCTTCGTGTACGCCTCGGTCTCCGCGGGCGCCGTCCTGCCGATGCGGTACGCGCTCTGGGCCATCCCCTCGGTCACCCTCCTGATGATCGTGGTCGGCCTGCGCGACGACGGCCTCGGCGACCTGATCACCAACCTCGGGGTGATCACCCTCCTGGTGGGCTTCGCGATGTCCGGCGTACGCCAGTTGATCCGTACGACGATCCAGCTGCGGCAGGCCCGCGCCACCGTCGCCCAGCTCGCCGCCAACGAGGAGCGGCTGCGGCTCGCCCGTGACCTGCACGACCTGCTCGGTCACTCGCTCTCCCTGATCACGCTCAAGAGCGAGCTCGCCGGGCGGATGCTGCCCACGGATCCGGCGAAGGCCGCCCAGCAGGTCGCTGACATCGAACAGGTCAGCCGCCAGGCCCTGGTGGACGTCCGGGAGGCGGTCTCGGGCTATCGGCGGCGCACCCTCGCGGGCGAGCTCGCGGGCGCGCGCACCGCCCTGACCGCCGCGGGCATCGACGCCGACGTCCCGATGGAACCGCCAGCCGCACTGCCGGGCGAGGAGGCGGAGGCGGCGCTGGCCTGGGCGCTGCGGGAGGCCGTGACCAACGTCGTACGGCACAGCGGGGCGCGGCGCTGCACGGTGGCGTTCACGGCGCGCCAGACGCTCGCGGGGCCGCTCCTGGAGCTCACCGTGGAGGACGACGGAGCGGGCGGCTCCGGCGCCGTCGCGGGCAACGGCCTGACCGGCCTCGCGGAGCGCGTGGAGGCGGTCGGCGGGGACCTGGAGACGGGGCCCGGGGCCCGCCGCGGCTTCCGTCTGGCGGCCCGCGTGCCGCTGGCGAAGGCCACCGTAGGATCCCCTTCATGAGCAGCGGGGACAGCGGGAACAGCGGGGAAGGCGCCGTCGGCGCGGGCGATGTCATCAGGATTCTGCTGGCCGAGGACCAGGCGATGGTCCGCGAGGCCCTCGCGGCGCTGCTCGGCCTTGAGCCGGACATCGAGGTCGTCGCCCAGGTGTCCCGCGGCGACGAGGTGCTCGCGGCGGCGCGCGAGCACGCCGTGGACGTGGCGCTGCTCGACATCGAGATGCCCGGCATGACGGGCATCGAGGCGGCCGGCCAACTGCACGCCGCCTTCCCCGAGGTGAAGCTGATCGTGCTCACCACCTTCGGCCGCCCCGGCTATCTGCGCAGTGCCATGGAGGCCGGCGCCGACGCGTTCCTGGTCAAGGACGCCCCCGCGGCCCAGCTCGCGGCGGCGGTGCGCAAGGTGCTCGCGGGGGAGCGGGTCATCGACCCCACGCTGGCCGCGGCGGCCCTCGCGGGGGGCGCGAACCCGCTGACGGAGCGCGAACGCGAGGTGCTGCGCGCGGCGGCCGACGGCGCCACCAACGCCGAGCTCGCCACGCTCCTGCACCTCTCCCGGGGCACGGTCCGCAACTACCTCTCGACGGCGATCCAGAAGCTCGCGGTCCGCAACCGCGCGGAGGCGGTCAGGACGGCCAGGGACAAGGGCTGGCTCTGACGCGCGTCGGCGCCCCCGCCGTCAGTTCAGCATCGCCCCCGCCCGTCAGTTCAGCATCGCCCGCGCCCCGGACGCCTGCCACCGCGCCCGGTCGGCCGTCGCCGGGTCCCGCTCGGCGACGTCGTCGGCGTAGGAGTCGAGCGCGCGGGCGCCCATGACGAAGTCCCCCGACTGTACGAGGAGTTGGGCGCGCTCGTAGTGCAGACGGGGCGGCGGCGCCGGGAGCAGCAGGGCGAGTTCGACGGCCCAGAGCGCCACGTCGGTGCGTTCGGGGCGGGCGGCGGCCCAGGCGCGGATGTTGTCCAGGATGCGCCCCACGACATCCAGCGGGCTCGCGGGGCGGAGCATCGACGGCGCGAGGGGGGCTCCCGTGGCGGCCGCGACGAGGAGCTCCACGTCCGTGCGGGTGAGCGGCCGGCCGCCGTCGAAGGGGTCGGCGAGCACCTGTTCGTCGCGGGGCCCGAAGCCGACGACGAAGTGCCCGGGCAGGGCCACTCCGTGGACGGGCGCGCCCGCGCGCCGGGCGACCTCCATCCAGACGACGGAGAGCAGGATGGGCAGGCCTCTGCGGCGGCGCAGGACGTGGTGCAGGAGCGAGGAGTCCAGACGCTGGTAGTCGCCGGGTCTGCCCCTGAATCCGCAGTGGCCGCCCAGGAGTTCGGCGAGGGCGGTGGCCCAGGACCGCGGGTCGTCGGCGCGCCGCTGCCGGTGGCCGTGCACGGCCCGCTCCGCGAGCCGGTCGAGCAGGCACCGTGCGGTGGCGATGCCCGTCCCGTCGAGCGAGGGGTCCGCCTCGGCGCCGATCAGCAGGCACAGGAGTGCCAGGTCGGGCCGCGAGGACTCGGCCTCGGCGGCGAACAGCCGCCGCCGCTCGGTGGTTCCGGGGGGTAGGGGGCGCATACGTCCTTGGTGCCCCCTCGCGCCGATCGATACGTCGCCGGGGTCCGCCGCGCCCGCCCCTGCCGCCGTCAGTTCAGCATCGCCCGCGCGGCCCGCGCCTGCTCGCGCACGCGGTCCGCCGTGGTCGGCTCGACGGTCGACACGACCTCCGCGTACGCGTCGAGTTCCCGCGCGCCGCCGAGGAAGTCGCCGCGCTGTACGAGGAGTTGGGCCCTCTCGTAGCGCAGGCGGGCCGGATGGGCGGGCAGCAGGAGCGAGAGCTCCAGGGCCCACAGCGCGACCTCGGAACGCTCGGGGCGCGCGGCGGCCCAGGCGCGGATGTTGTTGAGGATGCGCTGCACGATGTTGAGCGGATCGGCGGGCGTCAGCATCGAGGGCGGGATGCCCGTACCCGCCGTCCCGGCGACGAGGAGCTCCGCGTCGGCGCCGGTGAGCAGCCGGCCGCCGTCGAAGGGGTCGGCGAGCACCTGTTCGTCGCGGGGCCCGAAGCCGACGACGAAGTGCCCGGGCAGCGCCACCCCGTAGACGGGCGCGCCCGCGCGCCGGGCGACCTCCATCCAGACGACGGAGAGCAGGATGGGCAGGCCCCTGCGGCGGCGCAGGACCTGGTGCAGGAGCGAGGAGTCCAGGCGCTGGTAGTCGCCCGGCGTCCCCTCGAACCCGCACTGTTCACCGAGGAGTTGGGCCATCGCCTCGGCCCACGCGCGCGGCCCGCCGGGCCGGAACGGCAGCAGCCCCGCGAGCCGGTCGAGCTCGATCTCGGCGGCGTCGATGCCCTCCTCGTCGAGCGAGGGGTCCGCCTCGGTGCCGATCAGCAGGCACAGCGGCGCGAGACCGGGCCGTTCCGACCGCGCCTCTTCGGCGAACCGCCGTCGCCATTCGCCGGACTCCGCGTGCATACGTGCCTCGTGTCTGCCCTCGCCGGGCGCTGTCTCCGTGCTCTGCTCTGCTCTGCCGTGCTCCGCCGGGCCGCCGTGCCCGCTCAGGCGGAGCCGTACCGGTAGTGGTGATAGGCGTGATGCGCGGTGAAACCCATCCCGCCGTACAGCGCCCGCGCGCCGTCGTTGGCGGCCTCGACCTGCAGCCAGGCCGCCGACGCGCCCTCGGCCAGGGCCTGCCGGGACAGCGCGGCCATCACCGCGGTGGCGAGCCCCTGGCGCCGGTGTGCCGGGTCCACCTCGACCGCCATGAACCCCGCCCAGCGACCGTCCACCACGCACCGCCCGATCGCGGCCGGGGCGTCACCGCTCCCGGGCACGGAAGCGAACCATACCGACGGCCCGCTCGCCAGCACCTTGAACACATGTGGTCCGGGTACCCCGAAACGCTGGTACCGCCGCAGCCACGCGTCGTCGAAGGAACGGGACAGCTCCACCCGCTCCACGTCCGCCGTCAGGTCCCCGACCGCGGCGAGCCCCCCGATGTGGAGCTCCGCGCTCACCTCGCGCGCCCAGCCGTGCTCCTCCAGGCCGGCGCAGAGCAGCTCCTGCGCGCCCTCGGCGCCGGTCGCGGTCTGGACGTACGGGGGCAGCCCGCGGGCCGCGTACCACTCGCGCACGTACGAAAGTGCCTCGTCCAGCGGCCGGCCGGGATCGCCGAGCGGCAGCGCGGAGTTGGCCCGCCGCGTGAACCCGGCGGCCGCCCGCAGCTCCCACTGCCCGAGCCGCTCGCTCTCCACGGGCTGCCAGGCCCGCGCGGACACCCGGGCCAGCTCCTCGTAGGAGGCGGCGGGTCCGCGCCTGCGGGCGGGCGCGGGCGGCACGACCTTGCCGGCGACCAGCGTCCTGTCCGGAATCCGGACACTCTCGCCGTTCCGTCGTGTGATGAGCATTACACCGTTGTTCCACGATACGAGAACGCCCACCGTGTCGGTGAACTTCTCGCCTGGCGCCAAAGCGTCGCTCAAGCACCGGACGGAGACTCTTTTGCCCACGTCAGCAGGGGTGATGCGGACTTCAAGACGTCCGCCGGCGGTGAATTCCACAGCTCTGTGAGCCCCTCCTGTTCGGATCATGCCTGGGAACGGAGATACTAGGGGTGGGCATCGACGACGCCGCGCTCCCGCGCGCCAGGCGAGCGGAGCCTGAGGACGGCCCGCCAACGCCCGTATCGAGGAGGAACGACAGCGTGACCTACGTCATCGCGCAGCCTTGTGTCGACGTCAAGGACAAGGCGTGCATCGAGGAGTGCCCGGTCGACTGCATTTACGAGGGCTCCCGGTCCTTGTACATCCACCCGGACGAATGCGTCGACTGTGGAGCCTGCGAACCGGTCTGCCCGGTCGAGGCGATCTTCTACGAGGACGACACTCCTGAGGAGTGGAAGGACTACTACAAGGCGAACGTCGAGTTCTTCGACGAGCTCGGTTCGCCCGGTGGCGCGAGCAAGCTCGGTCTGATCGAGCGCGACCACGCCTTCATCGCCGCCCTGCCGCCGCAGAACCAGTAACGGCAGCCCGCGCGTCGCCCCGGTCCCGTACGGCATCCCGCCGCACGGGGCCGAGGCATTTGCAACGACCAGTACCAGTACGGGAGTCACCACGTGTCCGTAGTCTCCGACCGGCTTCCCACCTTCCCCTGGGACAAGCTGGAGCCGTACAAGGCCACGGCGGCCGCCCACCCCGGCGGCATCGTCGACCTGTCGGTGGGCACCCCGGTGGACCCGGTGCCCGAGCTGATCCAGAAAGCGCTGATCGCGGCGGCGGACTCGCCCGGGTATCCGACGGTGTGGGGCACGGCGGAGCTGCGCGACGCGATCACCGGCTGGTGCGAACGGCGGCTCGGCGCCCGGGGCGTCACGCACCGCAACGTGCTGCCGGTCGTCGGTTCCAAGGAGCTGGTGGCCTGGCTGCCGACGCAGCTGGGGCTCGGCCCCGGCGACGTGGTCGCCTACCCGCGGCTCGCCTACCCGACGTACGAGGTGGGCGCGCGCCTGGCCCGCGCCGCGTACGTCTCCTACGACGACCCGACCGAGCTCGACCCGGCGAACCTCAGGCTCCTCTGGCTCAACTCGCCCTCGAACCCCACCGGTCGCGTCCTGACCAAGGACGAACTGACCCGCACCGTCGCATGGGCCCGCGAGCACGGCGTGCTCCTCGTCAGCGACGAGTGCTACCTGGAGCTCGGCTGGGAGGCGGAGCCGGTCTCGGTCCTCCACCCGGACGTGTGCGGCGGTTCGTACGAGGGGATCGTCGCCGTCCACTCGCTCTCCAAGCGGTCCAACCTGGCGGGCTACCGCGCGGCGTTCCTCGCCGGTGACGCGGCCGTGCTCGGGGAGCTGCTGCAGATCCGCAAGCACGGCGGCATGATGACCTCCGCGCCGACCCAGGCGGCCATCGTGGCGGCGCTCGGCGACGACCAGCACGTGCGCGAGCAGCGCGAGCGGTACGCGGCCCGGCGCACCGCCCTGCGCGACGCACTCCTGAAGCACGGCTTCCGGATCGAGCACAGCGAGGCGAGCCTGTACCTGTGGGCCACCCGCGACGAGTCCTGCTGGGACACCGTCGGGCACCTCGCGGACCTCGGCATCCTGGTGGCCCCCGGCGACTTCTACGGCCCGGCGGGCGACCGGTTCGTACGGGTGGCGCTGACGGCGACGGACGAACGGGTCGCGGCGGCGGTCGAGCGCCTGGCGTGACCCGCCCGTGAGCATGCGAAGGGCCCGGAGCCACTGGCTCCGGGCCCTTCGCACGGGTGCCGGGCGATCAGCCGAGCGGCAGGCTCTTCACCGGCAGCTGGTCGGTCGGCAGGCCGCCCTCGGTCAGCGAGTCGGTGGGCAGGCCGCCCTCCGTGGCCGTGTCGGCGGTGTCGCCGAGGGTCTTGCCCGCGCTGCCCGCGACGTCACCGGCGGCCCGCTGGGCGGCGGGGGTCGCCGTCTTGCCGGCCCTGCCGACGGCCTTGCCGGCCGCGGGAACCGTCTGCTTCACGGCCTTGCTGCCGGTCTCGCCGGCGATGTTGGTGACGTTCTGAGCCGCACCGTCGACGGCGTCACCGAGGCCCGCGCCGTCCAGGGCGCTCACTCCGCCCAGGTCGGGGCCGGCCGGCAGGCCGACGGCGCTCGCGGAGCCGGCCGCACCGACCACGGAAGCTGCACCCGCTGCGCTGAGCAGCGCGGCACGGGCGATCCGGCGGGTCAGGGGGAGGGACATGATGCTCCTTCAGACGGGAGAGAACTTGGGGGTGTCCGACCGGATCGGCTCCGGCATCCCGCCGGACGGCTTCCGGCGATCGGACGCAGTGACTACCGCTCGAAGGCCGCGAAGGTTGCGGTGCGTCAACGTAAAGAGTTGGCAATGCGTCGCATAATCAGCTGCGGATAAAGGAGGGCAAAGGGGCAGAGCGCCGATGGCCCGAGGAATCCATAATCCCTGGAGTTCTCAAGGGTTTTGGGGGCTGTGCGGGAGGGGTACGCAAAGACGTGCGCGGTGTCGTCCCACCGTGTTCGGCGCGCCCCGATCGAGTGACGTCCCGTACTCCTGTAGTGGTCGACATTCCTACTCGCCGGTGACGATGCGGACCGCGCCCAACGTACTGGAGCCCGCCAACCGGGCGACGCGTCGTCCGACGCTAGGGTCGTCCGCATGCCTCACACACCGCTTGACCTCACGCTCGACGCCGCGGAGCTGACCGCGCGCCTGGTCGACTTCCCGTCCCCGAGCGGCGAGGAGAAGGCTCTCGCCGACGCCATCGAGACGGCCCTGCGCGCCCTGCCGCACCTCACGGTCGACCGGCACGGCAACAACGTCGTGGCCCGGACGAACCTCGGCCGCGCGGAGCGGGTCATCCTCGCCGGACACATCGACACGGTGCCGATCGCGGACAACGTGCCCTCCCGGCTCGACGAGAACGGCGTGCTGTGGGGCTGCGGCACCTGCGACATGAAGTCGGGCGTCGCCGTCCAGCTGCGCATCGCGCAGACGGTGACCGAGCCCAACCGCGACCTCACCTTCGTCTTCTACGACAACGAAGAGGTGGCCGCGCACCTCAACGGCCTCGGCCATGTCGCCGAAGCCCACCCGGACTGGCTGGCGGGCGACTTCGCGGTCCTCCTCGAACCGACCGACGGCCAGGTCGAGGGCGGCTGCCAGGGCACCCTGCGCGTCCTGCTGAAGACCAGGGGCGTACGGGCGCACTCCGCGCGCGCGTGGATGGGCTCCAACGCCATCCACGCCGCCACCCCGATCCTCGCCAGACTCGCCGCCTACGAGCCCCGCAAGCCGGTGGTGGAGGGCCTGGAGTTCCACGAGGGCCTCAACGCCGTCCGCATCGAGGGCGGCGTCGCCACCAACGTCATCCCCGACGAGTGCACCGTCACCGTCAACTTCCGCTACGCCCCCGACCGCAGCGAGGAGGAGGCCCTCGCCTTCGTGCGCGACTACTTCGCGGACTGCGGCGTCGACGAGTTCGTCGTCGACGACCACACGGGAGCGGCCCGCCCCGGCCTCACCCACCCGGCCGCCGCCGCGTTCATGGCCGCCGTCGGCGGCGAGGCGCGCCCCAAGTTCGGCTGGACGGACGTCTCCCGCTTCAGCGCCCTCGGCGTGCCCGCGGTGAACTACAGCCCCGGCAACCCACTGCTCGCGCACAAGATCGACGAGCGGGTCGAGGCGTCGCTGATCCCGGTGGCGGAGGAGAGACTGCGGGCCTGGCTGACGGCGTAGCCGCAGGAGGTTCCTGGTACCGGACATCCCGAGGTCCCTCTGCCGTAACCCGCGTAGATCTACGCTGTCAGTCACGTACGCATGGAGGGAGCAGACGATGAGCCATCCCCACGACGGTGCTGCCCGCGCTGGCGGGAAGGGTCCCGAGGAGCAGCGGCTCGGTCCGGTGCTGCGCAGGCGGGACAAGGTGCAGGCCGGTACCACCGATCAGCGTCTCCTCGACTCCGACGGCCCTTCGGAGTGGGTGCACACGGACCCCTGGAGGGTCCTGCGCATCCAGTCCGAGTTCATCGAGGGCTTCGGCACGCTCGCCGAACTCCCGCCCGCGATCAGCGTGTTCGGCTCGGCGCGCACGGGGGAGGGCTCGCCGGAGTACGCGGCGGGCGTCGAGATCGGCAAGGCGCTCGTGGAGGCGGGCTTCGCGGTGATCACGGGCGGCGGCCCCGGCGCGATGCAGGCCGCCAACCAGGGCGCCGTCGAGGCGAAGGGAACCTCCGTCGGCCTCGGCATCGAGCTGCCCTTCGAGCAGGGCCTCAACCCCTACGTCGACATCGGCGTCAACTTCCGCTACTTCTTCGTCCGCAAGACGATGTTCGTGAAGTACGCGCAGGGCTTCGTGGTCCTGCCCGGCGGCCTCGGCACCCTGGACGAGCTCTTCGAAGCGCTCACCCTCGTGCAGACCCGCAAGGTCACGCGGTTCCCGATCGTGCTGTTCGGCACGGAGTACTGGGGCGGCCTGGTCGACTGGCTGAGGAACACGGTCATCGCCCAGGGCAAGGCCTCCGAGGCCGACCTGCTCCTCTTCCACGTCACGGACGACGTCGAGGAGGCCATCTCCCTGGTGACGAAGGAAGTCGGGAAGTAGGACTCCCCTTTGGGGAGTACCAGGCGAATCCGAGGAGTACTGGGCGAGCCCTCGCGAGTTCGAGGGGTACTGGGCGAGCCCTCGCGAGTTCGAGGGGTACTGGGCGAGCTCTCGCGAGTTCGAGGGGTACTGGGCGAGCTCTCGCGAGTTCGAGGGGTACTGGGCGAGCTCTCGCGAGTCTGAGGGGTGCTAGGCGAGCCCTCGGCGGGCGACCGCCGGGGGCCGATGCCCCGCGATCGTCGCCACCATGTCAAGGACCTGCTTCGTCTCCGCGACCTCGTGGACCCGGTAGACCTGCGAGCCCAGCCACGCCGAGACCGCCGTCGTGGCGAGCGTGCCGATGACGCGCTCCTTGACCGGCTTGTCGAGGGTCTCGCCCACGAAGTCCTTGTTGGACAGGGAGACCAGGACGGGCCAGCCCGTGTCCACCATCTCGCCGAGCCTGCGGGTGGCCTCCAGGCTGTGCCGGGTGTTCTTGCCGAAGTCGTGCCCCGGGTCGATCATCACGGACTCGCGCGGCACGCCCAGCTCCACCGCGCGCTCGGCCAGGCCGACCGTCACGCGCAGGATGTCGGCCATCACGTCCTCGTACGTGACCCGGTGCGGCCTCGTGCGCGGCTCGGCGCCGCCCGCGTGCGTGCAGACCAGGCCCACCCGGTACCGCGCGGCGACCTCCGCGAGCTTCGGGTCGACGCCGCCCCAGGCGTCGTTGAGCAGATCGGCGCCCGCCTCGCAGACCGCCTCGCCGACGTCGTGCCGCCAGGTGTCGACGCTGATCACCACGTCGGGGAAGCGCCTGCGCACCTCGGCGACGAAGCCGACCGTACGGCGCGCCTCCTCCTGCGCGGTCACCTCTTCGCCGGGGCCCGCCTTCACCCCGCCGATGTCGATGATGGCGGCGCCCTCCGCCACGGCCTGCTCCACGCGCGCGAGCGCCGGCTCGTCGCGGAACGTGGCGCCCTGGTCGTAGAAGGAGTCCGGGGTCCGGTTGACGATCGCCATGATCACCGGCTCGTGCGCGTCGAACTCGCGCCTGCCAAGCCTGAGCATCCCCTGTGGCCCTCCTGGGTCCTAGTCGCGGTGCGGCCGCCTGCGACCTTAACTGTCACAGCCGCATGGCACGATCGGACCCTGACAGTTTGAGCACGGGCAGTCGAGCGTGGGGGCCTGCAGAGATGGTCTTGTTCTTGTTCCTGGTCATCGCCCTCGTCGTGGTGGTCGGCGCGGTGTCCCTCGCCGTGATCGGCGGTGGCGAGAGCGGCGCGCTCGCCGACGTCGCGCCCGAGCGGCTCACCGACCCGTTGCCCCCGGACCGGCCGCTGCGCCGCGCCGACGTCGACGCGGTGCGCTTCCCGATGACCCTGCGCGGCTATCACATGGACGAGGTCGACGACGTGCTCAGCCGCCTCGGCGCCGAACTGGCCGAGCGGGACGCCCGCATCGCCGAGCTGGAGGCGGCCCTGGCGGGCGCGCAGGCCACCGCGGTCGCGGGCCCCGCCCTCTTCGAGGGGTACGAACCGCGCAAGACCACCGAGGACACGAAGGGCGACGACCAGTGAGCACCGAGAGCGGCGCGGTCGCGGGCCCGGACGGCGGACTCCGCTGCCCGTGGGGCCTGTCCACCGCGGACTACGTGGCGTACCACGACGACGAGTGGGGCCGCCCGGTCCACGGCGACGACGCGCTGTACGAGAGGCTCTGCCTGGAGGCCTTCCAGTCCGGCCTCTCCTGGATCACGATCCTGCGCCGCCGCGAGGGCTTCCGTGCCGCCTTCGCCGACTTCAAGATCGCTTCGGTCGCCGGGTTCACCGACGAGGACCGCGAGCGGCTCCTCGCCGACCCCGGGATCATCCGCAACCGCGCCAAGATCGACGCGACCCTCGCCAACGCGCGCGTGCTCGCCGACTGGGCCGAAGGCGAACTGGACGAGCTGATCTGGTCGTTCGCGCCGGACCCGGCGACCCGTGCGGCCCCGCGGACCCTCGCCGACGTGCCCGCGATCACCGACGAGTCCACGGCCCTCTCCAAGGCCCTCAAGAAGCGCGGCATCCGCTTCGTCGGCCCCACCACGGCGTACGCGCTGATGCAGGCCTGCGGCCTGGTGGACGACCACCTCGCGGACTGCGTGGCCCGCGAGGCGGCGTAGGGGCACCGCTTGGGCGCCGCTTGGACGCCGGGGGCATGTCGCCGCTTCAGCGCCCGAGGTACTTCGGCTTCTCCTTGGCGATGAAGGCCTGCACGGCGATCGTGTGGTCCTCGGACGCGCCCGCCCTGCCCTGCAGTTCGTCCTCCTTGTCCAGCGCCTCGTCCAGGGAGTGGCCCGCCGCGTAGGCGAGGGACTCCTTGAGCGCCGCGTACGCGAGGGTGGGGCCGTCCGCGAGGGCGCGGGCCACCTGCGCCGCCTCGTCGGCGAGGTCGGCGGCGGGCACGATCTTGTTGGCGATGCCCAGCTCGTACGCCTCCTGCGCGGAGATGTTGCGCGGGAAGAGCAGCAGGTCGGCGGCGCGGCCGGGGCCGATCACCCGCGGCAGCGTCCAGGAGACGCCCGAGTCCGCGGTCAGCGCGACGCCGGCGAACGAGGTGTTGAACTTCGCCGTGTCCGCGACCACGCGGTAGTCGGCGGCCAGCGCGAAGCCGAGGCCGGCCCCCGCCGCGGCGCCGTTGACGCCCGCCACGACCGGCTTCGGCATGCTCGTCAGCGCCCGCACGATGGGGTTGTAGTGCTCCCTGACCGTGCTCATCGTTTGCCCCGTGCCCGCCTCGCGGTCCGCGGCGAGCGAGCCGATGTGCTCCTTGAGGTCCTGCCCCACGCAGAAGGCGCGCCCGGTCGCGGTGAGCAGTACCGCGCGCACGGCCTCGTCCGCGGCGGCCGCCCGCACCGCCTCCCGCAGGCCGACCTTCGCCTCGGTGTTCATGGCGTTCATCGCCTCGGGACGGTTGATCGTGATCGTCGCGAGTCCGTCGCTCACCTCGTAGAGCACGCTGTCGGCCATGGTGTTCCCCTCCGCTGGTCCAGTACGTAGGAACTCAGCATGACGGAGATCATCGGGGTCCGGCATGAGGACGGATATGTGACCTGCGTCTAACAAATCCGGGGCCGTGAGGCGTATGGGGTGGCGAAGTATCGCAGCCACATCGCCGAATTGAGTGGTTTTGCGGGCGCGCGTTGCGCAGTCGATGCCGACCGATGTTGGTCATCGGGTCCTGCCATGCGGGATAATGGCCTGGAAGCAATGTGTTCGATGCCGGTGACACCTGGGTTGTCGGCTGCGATGAGCTGGTTTCAGGAAGGGGAACGAGCATGGCGGCCATGAAGCCGCGGACGGGCGACGGCCCGCTCGAGGTGACCAAGGAGGGGCGGGGCATCGTCATGCGCGTTCCGCTCGAAGGCGGCGGACGACTTGTCGTCGAACTGACTCCGGACGAGGCCGACGCGCTCGGCGACGCCCTGAAGAAGGTCGTCGGCTGACGCGGAAGCGCCCAATCTTCCCCCTGCCCCGGCATCGTACGACGAGCCGGGGCAGGGGTGTGTCCGGGGCCGTAAGAGGTTGCGCGGGCCGGTGCGGGGGCGCGTCCCGCAGGGGCGCGGGGAACGGCGCGAGTAACCGGGGGCGGCGGTCGGACGGCGTCGGGCGGGGTCCTTCGGGGGCGCGGGGAACGGCGCGAGCAACCAGGGACGGCCGTCGGACGGCGTCGGGCGGGTCCTTCAGGGGCGCGGGGAACGGCGCGAGCAACCAGGGACGGCCGTCGGACGACGTCGGGCGGGTCCTTCAGGGGCGCGGGGAACTGCGCGACCAGCCACGACCCACCCGCAGACGCGACCACGCCTACCCCCCCCGCGCCCCCACACCCTCCACAACCCCAAACCGCCCAAGCCAGCGCAGCGCTACCGTTTGACGGCGCACAGCAACCCATCCCCCACCGGCAGCAACGACGGAACAAGGTCCGGACTCTCCCGCACCGCCCGCAACAGCTCCCGCAGATGCAGGACCTCGACCGGCTGAGGTCCGGAGTCCACGGTCCTGCCGTCCGCGAAGACGCCCTCGAAGCAGACGAGCCCACCGGGCCGCAGCAGGCGCAACGATTCAGCGAGGTATTCGAGGGACTCCAGCCGGTCGCCGTCGCAGAACACGAGGTCGTACCCGCCGTCGGCGAGACGCGGCAGGACATCGAGGGCGCGCCCCGGAATGAACCGCGCACGGTTCCCCGCGAAGCCCGCCGCACGGAAGGCCTGCCGGGCGAACTGCTGCCGCTCCGGCTCGGGATCGACCGTGGTGAGGACGCCGTCGGGCCGCATGCCGTGCAGCAGGTGGATGCCCGACACTCCGGTCCCGGTACCGATTTCGGCCACCGCTTTCGCGTCAGCCGTGGCGGCCAGCATGCGCAGCGCGGCGCCGGTGCCGGGCGACACCGAGGGCAGGCCTGCCTCCCGGGCCCGGTCCCGGGCCCAGCGCAGTGACTCGTCCTCGGCGACAAAGGCGTCGGCGAACGCCCAGCTCGTGTGCTGGTTGCCGGTAATGGCCCTCTCCTGTCCCCGTGGTTGCCTGGCCGTGACTGTATCCGTTGGGGGCGGGAACCCGCAGATGGGACCGGGCGTTATTAGGGGGTGGGAGAACAGCGGGGGTGGACGGATGGATCAAGACCGGAAGCGGGCGGCTCGAAGCGGCAGGACACCTGCTGCGAAGCCCGTACCAAATTCACGTAAAAACGCTTATCCGGAGCTAACGGGCGAGGTGGTTATGGTAGGGGCTCCACTGGACACCACCAGAGCCGACAGGGGAGGTGCGGCTGCGTCCGCGGATCGGGGAGGAGCGCTCCGGCGTTTTCTCGGGTTGGCGGGTGAGCCCAAATCCGTGACCGACACCGCTGACCGCATCCGTGCCAACGACTCCGCTCAGACCGCGACCTTTGCCGCTGACGCGGAATCGCAGGCGTGGACTCCGCCCACCTGGGAGGAGATCGTCAGCACGCACAGCGGCCGCGTGTACCGCCTGGCGTACCGCCTGACCGGCAATCAGCACGACGCCGAGGACCTCACGCAAGAGGTCTTCGTCCGTGTCTTCCGGTCCCTCTCGACCTACACCCCCGGCACGTTCGAGGGCTGGCTCCACCGCATCACCACCAACCTCTTCCTGGACATGGTGCGCCGCAAGCAGCGCATCCGCTTCGACGCGCTCGGGGACGACGCCGCGGAGCGTCTGCCGAGCCGCGAGCCGTCGCCGCAGCAGGTGTTCAACGACACGCACTTCGACGCGGACGTCCAGCAGGCGCTCGACACGCTTGCGCCCGAGTTCCGCGCCGCCGTGGTCCTCTGCGACATCGAGGGCCTTTCGTACGAAGAGATCGCCGCAACACTCGGCGTCAAGCTCGGTACGGTCCGCAGCCGTATCCACCGGGGTCGCTCGCAGCTGCGCAAGGCCCTCAAGCACCGGTCTCCCGAGGCCCGCGCGGAGCGCCGTTCGCTCGCGGTGACCGGAGCCGTGGCGCTGGGAGGAGGGGGTGCGACCGCGTGAGTGGATCACGGTCGAATCCTGCCGAACGGCGACTAGCCGAGGCCGAGCAGCATCTGGGGGACCGGCTCGCCGCCCTTGTGGACGGCGAGTTGGGACATGACGCGCGCGAGCGCGTCCTCGCGCATCTGGCGACCTGTCCGATGTGCAAGACCGAGGCGGACGCGCAGCGTCGCCTGAAGAACGTCTTCGCGCAGGCGGCCCCGCCGCCGCCTTCCGAGAGTTTCCTCGCCCGTCTCCAGGGTCTTCCGGGAGCTGGTGCCGGGCCGTCGGGAGGACCTGGCGTGCTCGGCGGTGACGAGGGGTTCGCCACCGGAGCCACCGACTCCGCGGGTCTGCCGAGGGGCGGGATCTTCGGCGTGGCCCCCGAGCCCTTCGTGGAGTACGTGCCCGCGGGCGCCCACGCCGCGGTGCTGCCCAGCGAGCAGCACGGCTTTCGCATACACGAGGTCACCCGGCACGAGGCGGAGCGGTCGCTCTGGCGCGGCCGCCGTTTCGCGTTCGCGGCGGCGGGCGCGGTGTCGCTGGCCGCGATCGCGCTCGGCGGCGTCACGGTGGGTGCTCCCGTCGGTTCGGGCGACACCCGCGCGGGCGGCTCCGGCAGCAATGTGACCCCGGAGCGCAGTCAGGGCCCGGGCACCTCGGCGACCTCCGACTCCGTGCGGCGCCGTGGTGGCGGCAATCCGCTGTCGGTGCAGGGCCAGCGCCCCGGCGCACTGTCGGCGCCGGTCGCGCCGACCGAGGTCACGGGACCGCTGCTGCCAGGACCTCCCACGCAGCCGCTCCGCCCCCGCGGTTCGGTGTACGAGCTGACGGCGCCGATGGTGGCGGGCGCCGCCACCATCTCCCCGCTGATACGTCCGGTGCCGCAGGGCCTTCGTTCCGGTGTGCTGCCCGGCATGGACCTGCCGCAGGCGGAGGACCCGGTGGTGGCGAGGGAGTCGAATCCGGTGCGGACCACGGCGGCGTCCCCGGGCACGGGGGCGTTGAAGGGTACGTCGCAGATGCGCTGACCCGACGGTGCCCTGCGCTTGCGCGGGGGAACCTGGTTGAATCCTCGGTGGGCCGTGCTCGCCGGGGATCGTGGCGGGCGCGGGGTAGACCATGCGAACGGCGTCCGCCGCGGGCCAGTTGTGGGGAGAACATGGACGAGGGGAAGCCCACGAAGGCGAATTGGTGGAGTCGCCCCCGGCCGGAAGTGCCGGGCTCGGCGGATCAGTTGCCCGCCGAGGACTCTGCCCCGGCCCCGGAGCAGCCGCTGACGCACGCTCCGGTCACCCCGGCCGAGGCCCCGGAACCGCAGCCCGGGGCCGCCGAGGCGGCCGCTGACTTCCCCGGTCAGGCCCCCGCCACCCCGGCTCCGCTTCCGGAGCAGCCGCTGACGCAGGCTCCAAGTGCTCTGCCGCAGGACGCGGGAGCGCAGCCGCAGCCTGATGACACGGCCGCCGCTCTCCCTGGCCTGGCGCCCGCCGACCCGGCTCCGGGCGCCCCCGACCAGGCCGCGGAACCGCAGCCCCGGCCCGCCGTCTTCCCCGGGCAGGCCCCCGCCACCCCGGCCCCGGGCGCCCCGGCGCAGGACGGCTGGAACCTGGACGCTCCGGTGCCGGATGCGGGAGCGCCGTCCCAGTCCGTCGGCACCGCGGCCGCCGCCCCCGCCCCCGCCCCGCACGGCGGAACCCCCGGCGGCCCCATACCGGCCGCCGGTGCCCCGTACGGGACCAGGACCACGGACGGGGGGACGCCCGCCCCCGTTCCCGCACAGCATCCGCCGGCCCAGGACGCGACGGCGGCCCCCGCGGGGCGCCCGCGGCCCCTGCACGACCCGGATCCGTACAGCACTCCGCCCTACGGCGAGCCGGGACCTTGGGCGCCCGCGCCGCCGGTGCAGCACCCCGGGGCGACTCCGGCCCGCGGCACCGCCCTTCCCCCCGCCGCGCCGGGCGGCGACCCGGCCCACGGGACGCCCGCGCACGGCACGCCGGCCCCCGGGACCGCCCCGCCCCCGTACGACACCGTCACCCACCCTCAGGCGCCCCCGCAGCTCCCTCAGGCCCCGCAGCTCCCGCAGGCCCGGCAGCCCTACGACCCGTGGAACGCGCCCCTCCAGCAGATCGGCTCGCTGCCTCCGGAGACCGCGGAGAAGCGGCGCAAGCGGGGGAAGCGGATGCTGGTCGGCGGGGCGGTCGTGATCGCTCTCGTGTCCAGCCTCATCGGCGGCGCGGTCGGCTCGTACCTCGAACGCAACGGCGCCGACGACATCGAGCTCCGCCAGCCGGGCGCCGAATCCGCGGACCGCCCCAAGGACAGCGTCGCCGGCATCGCGTCGGCCGCCCTGCCAGGCGTCGTGACCCTCCACGTCAGCGGCGACTCCGCACAGGGCACCGGCACCGGCTTCGTCCTCGACGCCAAGGGCCACATCCTCACCAACAACCACGTCGTCGAGCCCGCGGGCACCGGTGGCGAGGTTTCGGTCACCTTCAGCGGCGGCGAGACCGCCAAGGCCGAGGTCATCGGCCGCGATTCCGGCTACGACCTCGCGGTCGTCAAGGTGTCCAACGTGCACGGCCTGAAGCCCCTGGCCCTCGGCAACTCAGAGAACGTCCAGGTCGGCGACCCCGTCGTGGCCATCGGCGCCCCCTTCGACCTGGAGAACACCGTGACCTCCGGGATCATCAGCGCCAAGGAGCGGCCCATCACCGCGGGCGGCGAGAAGGGCGACGGCAGCGACGTCTCGTACGTGGACGCCCTGCAGACCGACGCTCCCATCAACCCCGGCAACTCCGGCGGTCCCCTCGTCGACTCCAGGGCACGCGTCATCGGCATCAACAGCGCCATCCGCTCGGCGGACGAGGGTTCCGCCCCCACCGGCGGCCAGGCGGGCTCCATCGGCCTCGGCTTCGCCATACCCGTCAACCAGGGCAAGCGCGTCGCCGAAGAGCTGATCAACTTCGGCAGGGCGACGCACCCCGTGATAGGCGTCACGCTCGACAGCCAGTTCACCGGCGACGGCGCCCGGATCGCGGACAAGGGCAAGAACGGCGGCCCGTCGGTCAACAGCGACGGCCCCGGTGACAAGGCGGGTCTCAGGCCGGGCGACGTCATCACCGAGGTCGACGGCCGCCCCGTGCACTCCAGTGACGAACTGATCGTCAAGGTCCGCGCGCACCGCCCGAAGGACCGCCTGCGGCTGACGGTCGAGCGGGGCGGCGACGACCGCGAGGTCACCCTGGTGCTCGGCTCGGCCGGCGGCGACTGAGCGGCGGTGCGGGCCGGGCGGACGGTGGAGTCCGGGTAAAGGACTGGCCAGGACTGATCCGCGTTGTCGTGCAGCGGCTACCGGACGGACATGGGCGGCGGGTACCGTGGTTCCGGTCCGGACCATGCAAGACCTGCTGCGCACCACCTGCCATCCACGCACGGACCATGCACGGACGACCTGCTGCGGGCTGAGGACATCGCAAGGAGCTCTAGGTGTTCAATGACATTGGCGCACTCGAGATAGTGGCGCTGGTCGTCCTCGCCGTGCTCATTTTCGGTCCGGACAAGCTGCCGAAGGTCATTCAGGACATCTCCCGCACGATCCGCAAGATCCGCGAGTTCTCCGACAGCGCGAAGGCGGACATCCGCGAGGAGCTGGGCCCGGAGTTCAAGGACTTCGAGTTCGACGACCTGAACCCCAAGAAGTTCATCCGCAAGCATCTCGACAGCGACGAGCTCGGGATCAAGGAAATCCGCAACGGCTTCGACCTGAAGAAGGAGATGAACGAGGTCGCGGACGCCGTGCACGGCCGCGACAGCGACTCCTCCGAAGCCGGTTCGGAGGCCGCGGGCACCTCTTCCGGCGGAGCCCGCGTCGACATGCAGAAGAAGTCCGCGGAGCCCAGGAAGCTCGACGCGGGCGACCCGCCGCCGTTCGACGCGGACGCCACCTGAGGCATCGCCTGAACTGCCGCCGCCAACAGGTGTGGCTATCCTGCCTTGTTGTCCGGCGTGAGGACGCCCGAGGGGGGCGGGCCGCTCCGGACACACGAGAGCGAGGAGGCGGCCGGGTACATGGAGACGACTAGTCGGGTGGGCGCGCAGGCGCCGGTCGCGGACGGCACCGCACAAGCGGTGCCCTCCGCCCGGCGCACGATCGACGGCTACCTGCTGGCGCCCTTCCCCTGGTACGGCCTGGACGAGGCCTTCACGGGGCAGCGCTGGCTGATGCAGGTCGGCGCGACGTCGGACGGCACCGTGGAGCACGGTTCGATCGGACACGGCGAGGAGCCGTCCGTCCGTGCCGACGGCGTCCTCGGCAACAGCGACAAGGAACGCTTCGCGGTCGTGGTGACCGTCGCGGCCAGCCCCGTTCGGCGCAGCGCGGACGGTACGGGTGTCCTTGAGGCCACCTCGGTGTCCTCCGCGGCCTGGCTCGCCGGGGTCGGCCTGCTGTCGTTCACCTGGCCCATCCAGATGGACCACACCCTGCGCGACGACTGGCTCGACCAGCAGACGGAGACGGCCTGGGTCCTCGCCGACGACCTGGAGGGCTCCGACTGGTCGTCGCTGTCCCTGCCGGTGGACGGGGCGCCGACCCCGTTCCACTACCGCGAGTCCGAGTACGGCTGGGTCCTCGCGGGCTCCACGAAGGAGGGCGTGCATCTGGGGGCGTACGGGCGGGGGATGAGCGCTTATGGGCTGGGGTTTTCGGTGATTGGGGACATCGGAGCGTACGCCTAGGGCGGCGGGCTGTACGGGGAAGGGGGCGTCGTCGGGGTGACGGCGCCCCCTTCCCCGTGTGCGGGAGTTGGTGGGGCTCTGCGGGTCCGTGGGGGTTGCTTGCGCAGTTCCCCGCGCCCCTGATCTGTGGGGCTGGGGTGGTGGGGATCTGCGGGTTCGGCGTGGTTGCTCGCGCAGTTCCCCGCGCCCCTGATGCGTGCGCCCGTAGGGCGCTCTTAGGGGCGCGGGGAACTGCGCGGCCCGCCCCCGCTGCCTGGGGGCGACGACGGGGTGTACGGGGTCAGAACTTGTTGCGGGGGGTGATTCCCAGGGTCATGCCTGCGAGGCCTCGCTGGCGGCCGCCCAGTTTGCCGGCGATCGTGCGCAGAGCCGCGCCCGCGGGGGAGTCCGGGTCGGTGAGGACGACCGGCTTGCCCTCGTCGCCGCCCTCGCGCAGGCGGACGTCGATCGGGATGGAGCCGAGGACCGGCACCGTCGCGCCCGTCGTCCTCGTGAGGCCCTCGGCGACGCTCTGACCGCCGCCGGTGCCGAAGACGTCGACCATCTCGCCGCAGTGCGGGCAGGGCAGCCCGGACATGTTCTCGACCACGCCCACGATCTTCTGGTGGGTCTGCACGGCGATGGAACCGGCGCGCTCGGCGACCTCGGCGGCCGCCTGCTGCGGCGTGGTGACCACCAGGATCTCGGCGTTCGGGACGAGCTGGGCGACCGAGATCGCGATGTCGCCGGTGCCCGGCGGCAGGTCGAGGAGGAGGACGTCCAGGTCGCCCCAGAAGACGTCCGCGAGGAACTGCTGGAGCGCGCGGTGGAGCATCGGGCCGCGCCAGACGACCGGGGCGTTGCCCGGGGTGAACATGCCGATGGAGATGACCTTCACGCCGTGCGCAGACGGCGGCATGATCATGTTCTCGACCTGGGTGGGTTTGCCGTCGGCGCCCAGCATGCGCGGCACGGAGTGGCCGTAGATGTCGGCGTCGACGACGCCGACCTTCAGACCGTCCGCAGCCATCGCGGCCGCGAGGTTCACCGTCACCGAGGACTTGCCGACGCCGCCCTTGCCGGACGCGACCGCGTAGACGCGGGTCAGCGAGCCGGGCTTGGCGAAGGGGACCTCGCGCTCGGCGGTGCCGCCGCGCAGCGCGGCCGCCAGCTCCTTGCGCTGCTCGTCGCTCATCACGTCGAGGGTGACGTCGACGCGCGTGACGCCCTCGACGGCGGCGACCGCGTCGGTCACGTTCTTGGTGATCGTCTCGCGCATCGGGCAGCCGGAGACGGTCAGGTACACGGTGACCGCTACCGCCCCGTCAGCGGCGATATCCACCGATTTGACCATCCCCAACTCGGTGATGGGTCGCTGGATCTCGGGGTCGTTCACCGTCGACAGTGCTTCACGCACCGCGTCTTCCGTAGCCATACGACCGATAGTACGGCGCGGTAACCCCGCCCGGGAAAGGCCTGTCAGCGGTCGCCTACATCACTCCCGCGCGAACCGTCCGGCGGGAAGAGCGCGCGCTGCTCCTCCAGCTCCTTGACCAGGTCCTGGAGCTCGGAGCGGATCCAGTCGCGGGTCGCCACCTCGCCGAGGCCCATGCGCAGCGAGGCGATCTCGCGGGTGAGGTACTCGGTGTCCGCGATCGACCGTTCGTTCTGCTTGCGGTCCTGTTCCAGGTTGACGCGGTCGCGGTCGTCCTGGCGGTTCTGGGCGAGGAGGATCAGCGGAGCGGCGTACGACGCCTGCAGCGACAGCATCAGGGTGAGGAAGATGAACGGGTAGTGGTCGAAGCGCAGGTGGTCGGGGGCCGCGACGTTCCACACCACCCACAGGATGATGACGACCGTCATCCAGACGATGAACCTGCCGGTGCCGAGGAAGCGGGCGATGCGCTCCGAGAGCCGGCCGAAGGCCTCCGGGTCGTAGTCGGGCAGGAGCTTGGGGCGCGGGGTCCTCGGCTGGTCCAGCCGGAATCGCGGGCTCCGCGGCTCGGCGCGGTTGTCGCGCTCACGGTCAGCCGCCATGGCCCGCTCCTTCCTCCTCCAGGTGGAACTCCGTCTCGCGCCAGTCGTCGGGCAGCATGTGGTCGAGCACGTCGTCGACGGTGACCGCCCCGAGCAGCGAGCCGCCCTCGTCGACCACGGGCGCCGCCACCATGTCGTACGTGGCGAAGAACCCGGCGACGGCGGGCAGCGTGGCGCCCGGGGCGAGCGGCTGCAGGTCGTCGTCGAGGATCGAGCCGACCAGCGTGTACGGCGGATCGCGCAGCAGCCGCTGGAAGTGCACCGTGCCCAGGTACTTGCCCGTCGGCGTCTCGTCCGGCGGCCGGCACACGTACACCTGGGCGGCGAGCGCGGGGGAGAGGTCCTCCATGCGCACCCGCGCGAGGGCGTCGGCGACCGTCGCGTCGGGCCGCAGCACGATCGGCTCGGTCGTCATCAGGCCGCCGGCCGTGCGCTCCTCGTAGGCCATCAGGCGCCGCACGTCGGCCGCGTCGTCCGGCTGCATCAGGGTGAGCAGGCGTTCCTTGTCCTCCTCGGGCAGCTCGGCGAGGAGGTCGGCCGCGTCGTCGGGGTCCATGGCCTCCAGGACGTCGGCCGCGCGCTCCTCCTGGAGCTTGCCGAGGATCTCGATCTGGTCGTCCTCGGGGAGCTCCTCCAGGACGTCGGCGAGCCGGTCGTCGTCGAGGGCGGCGGCCACCTCGGTCCGTCGCTTGGGGGAGAGGTGGTGCAGGACGTTGGCGAGGTCGGCGGGGCGCAGCTGCTCGAAGGTGGCGAGGAGGTTCTCGGCGCCCTGGCCGTGCTCCTCCAGGGAGAAGCCGTCCACGGCGGCCCACTCGACGGTGAGGGTCTCGCCCTTGCGCCGGAAGGTGCCGCCCTTGCCCTTGCGTACGAAGACCCGGTCGATCTCCCAGTCGCGGCGTGCGGGCAGCTGCTGCACCGACACGTCGAGGACGGTCACCTCCTCGCCGGTCTCGACCAGATGGACCCGGCGGTCGAGCATCTCGCCGAGGACGAGCCGCTCGGTGGGCCGCTGCTCGAAGCGCCGTACGTTGAGCACGCCGGTGGTGATGACCTGGCCCGACTCGATGCCGGTGACGCGGGTCATCGGCAGGAAGATGCGGCGCCGCGTCGACAGCTCGACCACGAGGCCGAGCAGCCGCGGGGGCCTGCGGCCCACCCGGAGCATCGTCACCAGGTCGCGCACCCGGCCCACCTGATCGCCGTTCGGGTCGAAGACGGAGATGCCGGAGAGGTGTGACACGAAGACCCTGGGGGCGCCTGCCGCCATGCGTGCGCCTCCTTCAGGCCGGGGGGTTCATGCCGTTTGATCCGTCAATACGGGCTTCAGGCTAGCCCGTCCCGGTCGGACACGCCCCGGCGGAGGGTCCGGACGGACTGCCTCCGATCGATGCGCCCGTCCCGGGTACGCTGCCGTACTGCCGAAGCCGTAGAGGTCGTCCGCACGAGAGGCAGCGCCACCTGTGACCGTACTTCCCCTGGCCAGCCGCGCCCGCAGGGCAGCGTTCGTGAGCGCGATGTGCGCGGGCCTGGTGGCGGCGTCCACGAGTCTGACGGGCTGTGGCGGCGGCGAGGACCCCGACGCGGGGACGAACGGCGTCGGAAAGCTCTCCGCGTCGAAGATCCAGGGAAAGGCGGACAGGGCGGCCGAGGCGGCGTCCGCGGTCCGGCTCTCCGGCACGGTGGTGAGCAAGAACCACACGTACACCCTCGACATGCGCCTCAAGGGCGAGGGCGGCACCGGCTCGGTCACCTCCAAGGGGCAGACGTTCCAGCTGCTGCGGGTCGGCGATGAGCTCTATCTGAAGGCCGGCTCGGAGTTCTGGACGCACGACGGCGGCGCGGCCGACGGGAAGTCCGGGAGTGGTGACGGGGCCGCCGCGGCCAAGCTGGACGACAAGTACGTGAAGGTCCCCCAGGGAGACCCGGCCTACCAGCAGCTGAGCGGCTTCACGGACAAGGACAAGCTCCTGGGCGGCATGCTCACCCTGCACGGGCAGCTCGCCAAGGGCGACCGCGGCAAGACGGGCCGCCTGCGCAGCATCAAGATCACCGGCGACGAGGGCGCGGGCGGCACGCTCTCGGTCTCCCTGGACGGCAAGCCCTATCCCCTGCGCCTGGAGCGGGGCGGCCACGCGGGCACCCTCAAGCTCACCGACTGGAACGAGGACTTCCCGCTCAAGGAGCCGGGCAAGGACGAGATGGTCGACTACGGGAAGCAACTCCCGACGTCGTAACCGTTCAGGGACGCGGGGAACTGCGCGAACGCCCCGAAGGGGCGTGCTCAAGGGGCGCGGGGAACTGGGCGAGCAACCACAACGCACCCGCAGGGCAGAACAGCCCCGTTCCTCAGCGGCGCCTGCGCCGGAACAGCAACCGCGGCAACGCGTCCGGCACCGGCTCCCGCGTAGTCACCCCCGTGGGCAAGGGCGCAGCCGCGAGAGACCCCGAGGGCAGTTCCGTCGTCACCTCGCGCGGCGTGAGCCGGACGACCCGGCACTGCTCGGCCCACCGCACGGCGACCCGCTCGGCATCCGGCGCGTTCAGCCGCTTCCCCTTGAGCTCGGCGACCGCCGCCTCCCACTCCTGGGAGCCGGGCGCGAGCTCACTCACGTCCGCCGTCCAGGCGACCAGACGCCCGCCCTTGTCCTTGCTGCGCACGGTCACCTCGGCGGAGCCTCCGTCGACGAGCCCCGGCAGCGGCTGCTCGCCGGGCCCGTCGCCCACGAGGTGCACGGCGCCTTCGTGCCAGACGTGCCAGAGCGCCCGGGCGGGCGAACCCTCGCCCTGGACCCAGACGAGGCCGGACTTCTTGGTGGCCTCCTCGACGAGGGCGCGCTCAAGGAGCGGGTCAGCAGTCATGGGCGGCAGCCTATCGAGTGACGCCCCGCGGCCGGCCCCGGCCGTCACAGCCAGCCGTTGCGCTTCAGGGTCCGGTGGATCGCGAGGCAGACGCCGCCGATGAGGGCGAGCACCATCGGGTAGCCGTACCGCCAGTGCAGTTCGGGCATGTGGTCGAAGTTCATGCCGTAGACCCCGCAGACGGCCGTCGGAACGGCGATGATCGCCGCCCACGAGGTGATCTTGCGCATGTCCTCGTTCTGTGCGACGGCGGCCTGCGCGAGGTTGGCCTGCAGGATCGAGTTGAGCAGCTCGTCGAAGCCGATGACCTGCTCCTGGACGCGCGTGAGGTGGTCGGCGACGTCACGGAAGTACTTCTGGATGTCGGGGTCGACGAGCCGCATCGGCCGCTCACTGAGCAGCAGCATCGGGCGAAGCAGCGGCGACACGGCCCGCTTGAACTCCAGGACCTCGCGCTTGAGCTGGTAGATCCGCCCGGCGTCGACGCCGCGCGAGGTGCCCTTGCCCTTGCTCGGCGCGGAGAACACCTCGCTCTCCACGTCGTCGATGTCGTCCTGCATGGCGTCGGCGACCGCGATGTACCCGTCGACGACGTGGTCGGCGATGGTGTGCAGCACCGCCGAGGGGCCCTTGCCGAGCAGCTCCGGGTCTTCCTGGAGGCGGCGCCGCAGGGTGCGCAGCGAGCCGTGACCGCCGTGCCGCACGGTGATGAAGAAGTCCCGGCCGGTGAAGCACATCACCTCGCCGGTCTCCACGACCTCGCTGGTGGCGGTGAGTTCGGCGTGCTCGACGTAGTGGATGGTCTTGAAGACGGTGAACAGCGTGTCGTCGTAGCGCTCCAGCTTGGGGCGCTGGTGGGCGTGGACCGCGTCCTCGACGGCGAGGGGGTGCAGCCCGAACTCGGCGGCGATACCGGCGAATTCGGCCTCGGTCGGCTCGTGCAGGCCGATCCAGGCGAAGCCGCCGCGGCGGCGCACCTCGAGCATGGCCTCGTGCGGGGTGAGGGTGTCGGCGCACTCCAGGCGGGCGCCGTCCCGGTAGACGGCGCAGTCGACGACGGCTGACGCGGCGTCACGGGTCGCGTCGTAGGTGTCGTACGACGCGGGGGAGGAAGGGTAGGAGGTGCCGTCCTTGCGCAGCGAGGGGCGGACGGCGGCACGAAGGTCGCGGATCATCGACATGGGCAGGCTCCTTCGGCGGAGGCGGCCTGCGACGGTTGGAACTGCCCGGAATGGGGACGTCCTATGGCGGAGTGTTTGGCACGTCCACAAAGCGGGAAGCACCGCACCGTCGCGGTGGCAGCTTCGCTACTGACACAGATCAGGGAACTCAGACAGATCAGGTGGGAACGGAGTGCTCTTCCGTCGCACACGGCACGAACAGTGCTCGCGGTGCGTGTGTGTGCGTGCGCAGCTACAGGGCTGCGTGATTCACCGGGCGGAAGAGCGGGTGGTACTGCACGGTCGACTTCGGTCCATTGCAGCCCCACCTCCTCCGGCCGGTCCCCCGTAAGGGAAGTCCCATGCGCCCTTCACGCCAGTGGCGCAAAGTCAGTGTCTGTCTGCAGGGCTTGAAAGCGACGCTTCTGCGTGCTGCCCTGAGCCAGCGGCCAACACTATCAGCCGACAGAAGTGTCAAGCCCCCGCTTTGCCCTTACCTGACGAGTTCTATGCTCACGTCATGGCTGATGTTCTTGCGCTGGTCGAGGCCCATTTCCGTACTGGCCTGGGGGAACCGGACGCGCGCGCCGCGGTGACCTTCCTGGGCACCGACCGGGTCGAGGTGCTGCGGTTCACGGACGGCGACGTCGTGCGCTACGCGACGCTCGGCATGTCCGCCCAGCCGATGACCGACCCCACGGCCGCCCTTGCCGACCCGGTCAAGGGCCCGCGCGCCGAGCTGGTCCTCTCGGTACGAGGGGGGCTCGTCGACACGGACAAGGTGCTGCGCCCGCTCGCCGTCCTCGCCGCCTCACCGCAGGTCGAGGGCCTGGTCGTGGTGCCCGGTGCCTCGCTGGACGTGGGCGAACCGCTGTGGCCCGGCGCGCCGTTCACCTCGGTGCTCGTCGCGGAGCCCGGCGGTCTGGTCGAGGACCTCGGCCTCGACGCCCCCATGGAGCCCGTACGTTTTCTGCCGCTGCTCCCCATGACGCCGAACGAGGCGGCGTGGAAGCGGGTGCACGGCGCGGCGGCCCTCCAGGAGCGGTGGCTGAACAGCGGCACGGACCTGCGCGATCCGCTGCGCAAGTCCGTGTCCCTGGACTGAAGTCCGGCCGCTCGTCATTGGACTGAAGTCCGACCGCTCGTCATTTAGTTGGCGAAGACCGTGACGCTGTCCTCCGTGGCGTGCTTCGGTTCCAGTTCCTCGGCTTCGTGCGTGAGGGCGTTCCTGCGCACCCAGACCACGACCGCGCCGAGCACCGCCGTGACGGCCGCGACCACGAACGGGATGTGGACGTCGCTCCACTCCTCGATCTTCGGCGCGAAGAACGGGGCGGCGGCCGCCGCGAACCAGCGCACGAAGTTGTAGCCGGCGCTGGCCACCGGGCGCGGCGCGTCGGAGACGCCGAGGGCGAGCTCGGTGTACACGGTGTTGTTCACGCCGATGAAGGCACCGGACAGGATCGTGCAGACGACGGCCGTGACGTGGTTGCCGTAGCCGAGCACCAGGACGTCCGCCGCGAGCAGGATCAGTGAGCCGCCGAGCACCTTCAGCGAGCCGAGCCGTGCCTGCAGCCGCGGCGCGACGAGCACCGAGAAGACCGCGAGCAGCACGCCCCAGGCGAAGAACACGGCGCCCGACTTGTACGGGGTCATGTCGAGCACGAACGGCGTGAAGGCCAGCACGGTGAAGAACGTGTAGTTGTAGAAGAACGCCGAGGCCGCCGCGGAGGCGAGCCCGCCGTGGCCGAGCGCCTTGACCGGGTCGAGCAGTGATGTCTTCCTCGCGGGCTTCGGCTGCTCCTTGAGGAACGCCGTGATGCAGAGGAAGCCGATCGCCATCAGGACCGCGGTGCCGAAGAAGGGGTAGCGCCAGCTGGCGTCGCCGAGCAGCGCGCCGACCAGGGGCCCGCACGCCATGCCGAGGCCGAGCGCCGACTCGTACAGCAGGATCGCGGCCGCGCTGCCCCCGGCCGCGGCGCCGACGATGACGGCGAGCGCGGTGGAGACGAAGAGCGCGTTGCCGAGGCCCCAGCCCGCCCGGAAGCCGACGAGTTCGCCGACCGAGCCCGAGGTGCCGGAGAGGCCCGCGAAGACCACCACGAGCGCGAGGCCGAGCAGCAGGGTCTTCTTGCCGCCGATGCGGCTGGAGACGAAGCCGGTGACCAGCATGGCGACCGCGGTGATCAGGAAGTACGAGGTGAAGAGGAGGGAGACCTGGCTGGCGCTCGCGTCCAGGCCCTTGGCGATGGACGGCAGGATCGGGTCGACGAGCCCGATGCCCATGAACGCCACGACGGACGCGCCCGCCGTGGCCCACACGGCCTTCGGCTGGCGCAAGAGGCCGCCCGCCCCGGCGTCGAACGGGTCCCCTTCGGCGGGGTCTCCTGTGCTGCTGTGCATACAGCCGCTCCTTCGCTGCTTCCCACTTGGTTCGTTGATGTATACACACATTAAGTTAGGCAGGCTAACTGATGCAAGCTGCATCTAGTTTTGCCTGGTGACAGGGCCACCGGACGGGTGATCGTCCTTGACGGGGCGGCGGCCGGGGAGGACCGTTGGGCGCTATGAGGGGCGAACCCAGTTGCCCGAAGTGTGGTGGCCGGGTCAGGGCTCCCGGTCTCTTTGCCGACTCCTGGCAGTGCGACGTGCACGGCACCGTGCATCCGCTGCAGCCCGTGATCCCGCCCAGCGTCGAGGCCCTCCAGGTCGTGGTGCACCGCGCGCAGGTGCCGGTGTGGATGCCGTGGCCCCTGCCGGTCGGCTGGCTGTTCACGGGGGTGGCCTGCGCGGGCGACGACCGCAGCGGCGGCCGTGCGACGGCCGTGGCCTGCTCGGGGCCCGCGCCGCTCGGCGGCGTCGGGGAGCTCGTGCTCGTCGCCGAGGAGCTGGGCGTCGGCCTCGGCGCGCGGTACGCGGGCATCGACGGCCCCGACCCCGGCCCGCACATGAGCGTCGAGAAGCCGCCGCAGACCAAGGTCCTCGCAGCCGGCCGGCCGACGCCGATGTGGCACGTCTCCGGGACGCCGGACGACCGCGCCGTGTTCGCGGGCGAGGCGTGCGGGCTGTGGCTGTGGGCCATCGCGTGGCCGGAGCAGTCGGGCCTCCTGATGTACGACGAACTGGTCCTCACCGATCTGCGGGACGCGGGCGCGGAGGTGGACCTGCTGCCGTGCGGGGCGCTGTCGCCACGGCTGCTGACGCCGTGAGCGGGGATGGCTGACGCCGTGAGCGCTGAGGGGGGCGAGCGGGTGATGGGGGAGCGGGCGCTGTGGTGAGCGGCTCCTGATGCCGTACGTGTCCGCTCCGTGAGCGATGCCTCGTCAGGGGCGGGGTGAAGGGTGCCCGGTTCCCGTTATCCTTGAGCGTCCCCTTCTTCCGCCCGTCAGAGCACTGGAGCCAGCGTCGTGCGCATCGATCTGCACACCCACTCCACTGCGTCCGACGGCACGGACACCCCGGCCGAGCTGGTCCGCAACGCGGCGGCCGCCGGGCTCGACGTCGTCGCGCTGACCGACCACGACACCACCCGGGGCCACGCGGAGGCGAAGCAGGCCCTGCGCGAGCTGCCGTCCGGGTTGACCCTCGTGACCGGCGCCGAGCTCTCCTTCAGCCTCGACGGCATGGGCCTGCACATGCTGGCCTACCTCTTCGACCCCGAGGAGCCCGAGCTCGCCCGCGAGTGCGAACTGGTCCGCGACGACCGGGTGCCGCGCGCCAAGGAGATGATCGGCAAGCTCCAGGGGCTCGGCGTGCCGGTGACCTGGGAGCAGGTCGCCCGGATCGCGGGCGACGGTTCGGTCGGCCGTCCGCACATCGCCGAGGCGCTCGTCGACCTCGGCGTCGTGCCCACCGTCTCCGACGCCTTCACGGCGGAGTGGCTCGCCGACGGCGGCCGCGCCTTCGCCGACAAGCACGAGCTCGACCCCTTCGACGCGATCCGCCTGGTGAAGGCGGCCGGCGGCGTCACCGTCTTCGCGCACCCCGGCGCCATCAAGCGCGGCAAGATCGTGTCCGACACGGTGATAGCCGAGCTCGCGGCGGCAGGCCTCGACGGCATCGAGGTCGACCACATGGACCACACCCCCGAGACCCGCACCAGGCTGCGCGGACTCGCGGCGGACCTCGGCCTGCTCGTCACCGGCTCAAGCGACTACCACGGCAGCCGCAAGACGTGTGTGCTCGGGGAGTTCACCACCGACCCCGAGATCTACGGCGAGATCACCCGCCGCGCGACCGGGGCGTTCCCCGTGCCGGGAGCCGGCGGAAGCCCCGCCGCGTAACGGCCCGCACCGCGCAGGGCCGTCCTCCACCGCACCTCACATCACCGCACTTCACTTCACCGCATCCACCGGTTCCGTGGCGGCGGCGGCCGTGCCCTGCGCCCGGCGCCGCCCGGCACGGCTCCTTCGTACGACTCTCTGCAAGGCCATCACTGTGTTCGACGTTGCCGTCTTCGGCTCCCTTTTCCTCACCCTGTTCGTGATCATGGACCCGCCCGGGATCACCCCGATCTTCCTCGGACTGACCGCGGGCAGGCCCGCCAAGGTGCAGCAGCGGATGGCCTTCCAAGCCGTCTGCGTCGCCTTCGGCGTCATCTCGGTCTTCGGCCTCGTGGGCCACCAGATCCTCGACTACCTGCACGTCTCCGTCCCCGCGCTGATGATCGCGGGCGGACTGCTGCTGCTCCTCATCGCGCTCGACCTGCTCACCGGCAAGACGGACGAGCCGAAGCAGACCAAGGACGTCAACGTCGCGCTCGTGCCGCTCGGCATGCCGCTGCTCGCCGGGCCCGGCGCGATCGTCTCCGTCATCCTCGCCGTCCAGGACGCCGACAGCGTCGGTACGCAGCTCTCCGTCTGGGCGGCGATCGTGGCGATGCACGTGGTGCTCTGGCTGGTGATGCGGTACTCGCTGCTGATCATCCGCGTCATCAAGGACGGCGGCGTGGTGCTCGTCACCCGGCTCGCGGGCATGATGCTGTCCGCCATCGCGGTGCAGCAGATCATCAACGGCGTGACGCAGGTGATCAACGGCAGTTAGCGGCGGCGCTCTTGCGCCGTGTTGGCGTGCGTCTCAGCGTCGTTCCGGGACCATGGGAAGCGGGCCCGCGCTGAGGCTCATGTGCGGGTGCGGCCGGATCTTCGTGTTCGGTACGGGGCGCAGTCGCCAGCGTCCGGCGATGGTGGCCAGGGCGATGGTGGCCTCCGTCATGCCGAACACGTCCCCGATGCACTTGCGGCTGCCGGCCCCGAAGGGGAGGTAGCAGCCGCGCGCCACGTCCTTCGCCCGCTCGGGAAGCCACCGGTCGGGGTCGAAGGATTCGGGGTCCCTGAACAGTTCGGGGTTGTGGTGCAGGACGTAGGGGCTGACCAGGATGTCGGAGTTCGGCGGAAGCCCCCGGCCCCCGAGCTCCGTGGCCTCGGTCGTGGTCCGGGTGTAGAGCCAGGCGGGGGGATAAAGGCGCAGGCTCTCGGTGAACACCCGGCGGCTGTAGTCGAGCTTCGGGATGTCGGCATAGACGGGCGTCCGGCCGTCGAGCACCTCGTCCAGCTCGGCGTGCAGGGCCGCCTCGACCTTCGGATTTTCGCCGAGGAGATGGAAGGTCCACGCCAGGGCGCTGGCCGTCGTCTCGATTCCGGCGAGCAGCAGCGTCATGACCTGGTCGTGGACCTCCTGGTCGTCGAGGCGCCCGCCGGTCTCGGGGTCCTCGGCGGTGAGCAGGGCCGAAAGGAGGTCGCCGCGGTCGTCGTCGGTCCGCCGGTAGTCCTCGACGATCTGGTTGATCAACCGGTGCATGCGGGTCAGCGCCTGCTCGAAGCGCCGGTTGGCCGCGATCGGGAGCTTCGCGAAGAGCCCGGTGGGGTCCATCGCCTGCAGGTACGCGCCGTGCACGATGACCGGCAGGCAGTGCTGGATCTCGGCGACCGCCTTGCCCGCGATGTCGGTGGAGAACAGCGCGCGGGCGGTGACCCGGGCGGTCAGCGCCTGCATGGTGTTGCTGACGTCGATGGCCCGTCCCGCCTCCCACGCCCGGGCCTCGACCTCGCTCTCGTACTGCATCACCTCGGCGTACGCGGGGAGCCGGGTGGTGTGGAAGGCGGGCTGCACCAGGCGCCGCTGTCTGCGGTGGTCCGCCCAGTCGGACGTGATCAGGCCGTTGCCCAGGATCGGGCGGGCCTTCTCCTTCACCGGGCCGCCCGTGTCGTAGACGCGTGCGTTGAGCAGTACCTGCTGGACCAGGTCCGGATGGCAGGGCAGGAAGGCGCGGTTGGGGCCGAGGCGCAGTTCGACCAGGTCGCCGTGGGCCGGCAGCGAGGACAGGAACTCCATCGGCCGGCGGGCCATCTGCACGGCGTGCCCGATCAACGGCAGACCGCCGGGCGCGGTGGCGAACCGCCAGTTGTGTGTCGCGGGTTGCTGGTGCGCGGTCCTCGTACCCATGGCTCCTTCATCTCTTCGCTGGCATGCGTCTGGTCGGGCGGTCGTGCGCTGCTTCGGGCAGTCGTGCGCTGCTTCGGGCGGTCGTGCCGCGGGGACCGGGCCCCTCAGTGCCGGCGTGGTTCGCAGATCATGGGCAGCGTGCCGGCTTCCAGGGTGGCCTTCGGCTCCGGGTGCAGCGCGCTGCCCGGGACGGGGCGAAGACGCCAGCGGCTGGCGATCGTGGCCACGATCAGGGCGGTCTCGGTGAGCGCGAGCACGTCGCCGATGCACTTGTGGTTGCCCGCGCCGAACGGCAGCAGGGCCCCGCGCGGGACGTCCTTGGCGCGCTCGTCCAGCCACCGGTCGGGGTCGAACTTCTCCGGCTCGGGGAAGAGTTCGGCGTTGTGGTGCATGGCGTAGGCGCTGTAGACGACCATCGCGCCCGCCGGAACGGGGTGGCCGCCGAGCTCGGTGTCGACCGCCGCCACCCGCATGGACATCCAGGACGGCGGGTACAGCCGCAGCGCCTCGGTGATGACCGCGCGGGTGTACTCCAGCTTCGGGAGGTCGTCGAAGACCGGGGAACGGCTCCCCACGGCCGCGTCGATCTCCTCGTGCACCCGCCGCTCGATCTCGGGGTGCGCGCCCAGCAGATGGAAGACGAAGGCGAGGGTCGACGCGGTCGTCTCGCTGCCCGCCACCAGGAAGGTGACGACCTGGTCGAGGACTTCCTCGTCGGTCAGGCGCTGTCCGGACTCCGGGTGTTCGGCCCGCAGGAGGGTGGAGAGCAGGTCGCCGTGGTCCTCCTCGGACCGGCGCCGCTCACTGATCATCGTGTCGACGATCTCCCGCAGCCGGGTGTTCGCGTACGCGTAGCGCCGGTTCTCGGGGGTGGGGAGCTTCTCCATCAGGCCGATCGGCGCGACCGTGCGCTTGTAGATGCCCTGCGAGACGGTGCGCAGGCACTGCCGGGCCTCCTCGATGGTCGCCACGTCGACGCCGGTGGAGAACAGCGTCCTGGCGGCGACCCGCATCAGGAGGGCGTGCATGGCCTCGCCGATGTCCTGCTCCTGCCCGGGCCGCCAGGAGTCGATCGCGGCGCGCGTGTCGTCGCCGACCGCGGCGGTGTACTCGGCGATCCGGGTCGAGTGGAACGCGGGCTGGATGACGCGCCGCTGGAAACGGTGGTCCTCGCCGCGCGACACGGAAAGGCTGTTGCCGAGCAACTGGCGGGCCTTGTCGAAGACGCCGCCCTTGTCGAACACGCGGGGGTTCACCAGGACGTGGTGGACGAGCTCGGGATGGCAGGCGAGATAGGCGCGGCTGGGCCCGAGCCTGATCTCGACCAGGTCCCCGTGGGCGGGCAGCGAGGCCAGGAAGTCCAGCGGGCGACGCCAGAGCGAGAGCGTGTGCCCCAGGAGGGGGACCGATCCCGGTGCGGTGCCGAACGACCAGGAACGGGTCGGTTTGGTCGGTTTGGCGGAGTCCTTCGCCGTGGTCACGTTTCCCGCTTCCCTACTGAATACGAGAGTTGACGTTGTTCACGGCCGCTTTGTACCGCTTGTTGCTCGTGGTCCAGACGAAGTTGCCGTAGATGAGATCAAGCAGGACATCTCGCGTGATGTCATCGAAAGCCGATATGCATCGCATGTCCTCGACGATGTCGTCCAGGCGTTCCTTGAAGAACTTCTCGAATTCACTCTGGTTCGACACATCGCACAGCCGGAAGCAGTTGGTGATCTGCCCCAGCGAAACCTCGCGGTCGTACGAGTAGAAGTCGTTGACGATCGCGAGACCACGCGTGGTCATACGAGCGGCCAGACCCGACTTCGCGTGTTCCGTGAACTCCCGATGACCGTAGATCGGGTAGGACATCTTCATCCAGAAGTCAACACCGACATCTGTCACACGGAACCTGAAGTACTGCTCCGGAGAGGTGGTGCAGAGCACCTGCTTGATGGGCGAGTCACGGAACATGTGATCGCTGGTGATGAATGCCCGGGCCCCTTCCAAGGCGAAACGGGCGTCTTCCTCGCTGTAGTACTTCTCACAAATGGCGCGCAGTTCGGGCAGGAACGCGTCGAAGTCGTGCAGCGCCGGATCCATGTCGTCCCACACGAAGGTGACACAATTCAGGATGCAGACGGCCTTAAAAGCCTCCATGTTCCGGATGTGCCGCGCGCTCTGCGACCACCGGACGACGTCCATGTAGGAGATCCAGCGTTCGTCGGAGACCGACTTCCCGAAGGGCGCGACCGCCTTGTTGCAGGCGTCGATGACTTCGCGCAGCTCGTCGTCCGTCAGCGGGCACATCTGCGGTGCCTGGCCGATGTGCTGCTCGAACGCGGCGGCGAACTGCCTCGTGCTCTCCTGCCAGTGCCGCATCATGCCGGGGAGTCCGGTGTTCTGGGGCGCGGAAATATCAGTGGTCATGAGTCCCTCACAATGGCCATGCGGGTGATCTGCTCAAGGGTGTTCACCGTGTCCGCGGTGAACGGGGCGCGGTCGAGCGCGCGCAGCGCCTCTCGCCTGCGGTCGTCGATCATGCGCTCGACACCGTCCCGGGCGCGGGTCGCCTCGAAGATGCCGCGGACGGTTTCGGCGCCCTCCTCGTCCAGCAGCGGGTCGCCGAGCAGCCTGCGCAGCCGCGCGGTCTGCTCGCCGTCGGCGGCGCTGAGGGCGAGCGCGGTCAGCGCGGTGTTCTTGCCCGCGCGCAGGTCGTCCATCCGCGACTTCCCGGTGATCAGCGGGTCGCCGTACACCCCGAGCAGGTCGTCGCGGAGCTGGAACGCCTCGCCGAGGGGGAGCGCGTAGGCGGTGAAGGCGGCCATGGCCTCCGGGCCCGCGCCCGCCATGGCGGCACCGATGTGCAGGGGGCGCTCGATGGTGTACTTGGCCGTCTTGTACCGGTAGACGTTCAGCGTGGCGTCGACGTCCGCCGTCAGTTCGCCGGTGGCGTGCAGGTCGAGGTACTGGCCCAGCATCAGCTCGGTGCGCATCTCGGCGAGGAGCGGCAGCACCGCGGCGAGCTGTCCGGGGGTGAGTCCGGCCTGGTGGAGGAGCTCGTCGGACCAGGTGAGCGTGAGGTCGCCGAGCAGGACCGCGGCGCTCACGCCGAACCAGTCGGCCTCTTCCGCCCCGCGGGAGGTGGCGCGGTGGGCCGCCATGGTGCGGTGAATGGTGGAGCGGCCGCGGCGGGTGTCGCTGTTGTCCATGACGTCGTCGTGGATGAGCGCGAAGGCGTGGAACATCTCAAGACAGGCGGCGATCTGGATCATCGGCTCGTCGTCGTCACCGCCGCCCATGGCCCGCCAGCCGGTCGCACAGAGCAGGGGGCGAATGCGCTTGCCGCCCGACAGGAAATCCCGTACCAGTCCCGAGAGATACGGCAGGTGCGGCTGGGCGGTGGCGCTGTTCTTCACCGCCAGGAAGTCCGCGAGCGCGTCGTCCACCGACTTGAGAACTATTTCCGAGTCCAGGGCGTCCAAGGTGCTTATGGGCGCTGTCATTTACCAACTTCCCCCGTTCGATTGATGGCAGGGTTCCGGGCGGGGGAGTGCGGAAATACTGGTAGAAGCTCTCACAGGAAATGCAACACGGGCAAGCGAGATGAGTGAGACACCACCTGCGAAAGGGAAAGTCGCGGAACTCGCCGCACGGCTTCCCGCAGTCAGGGTGCTCTCTTGACGTGCCGATCACCGGCTATCGCAGGCCGCCCGCCGGTCGTCGTCTATCGCTCCGTCGCCCGCGGGCGACTCATGCGCGACATGCCCGATCGTGTGCATGGAAGAGGCTTCTACTCGCCACTCGACATTCCCCCGTTGGAGTCCGGCCAACTCTCTGAGCTTCGCCAGTCTAAGCACATGATCGTCGGATCCGGAAGAGATCACTTTGCGTGACCGGGGATGGGTGGCGGGCCCACGCAGTCCCTTGCGCGCCGCTTACCTGTGGTCCAGGCCACTAGAACACGCTTGCGTGCCGCTGCTGGCTGAGGTACGTTCGGGACACCGTAGTTGATCAAGGTACCTAGGTAATATTCCGTTAACTGGCCTGGTTTTTGATTGCGTATCGTCCATCGATACATCTGCGTATACCTAATGAGTCGGCGCCGAGTGCGGCCGGCTTTATTTGAGTGCGCTTACGGCCTCTCCTGGCAGTTCGGGGCGGGTAAGTGTTTTCCAGGCGTCGGGGGAAGGTGCCTAAATGTCCGTAGTCTCTGCTCTGTTGTCGGACGACGAGACCGAAAGCGCGATCGCGGTCGTCGGCATCGCCTGCCGACTGCCCGGGGCGAACAGCCCGGGGGAGTTCTGGCGGCTGCTCAGCTCCGGTGCGCACGCGGTCACTTCGGTGCCGTCCGACCGATGGACGCGGGGCACGGACGCCGGAACGGACGCCGATAAGGGCGCCGCCCTGGAACACGGAGCCTTCCTCGACCGGCCCGACCTGTTCGATGCGGGATTCTTCGGGATCTCGCCGCGGGAAGCGGCGGCCATGGACCCCCAGCAGCGGCTCATGCTGGAGATCGGCTGGGAGGCGATCGAGGACGCGGGCCTGAGCGCTTCGCGCCTCGCCGACGGCCGTACGGGAGTGTTCGTCGGCGCCATCAGCGACGACTACGCCACCCTGGTGCGGCAGCGCGGTCCGGCATCGGTGACCCACCACACGCTGACCGGCCTGAACCGGGGCATGATCGCCAACCGGCTGTCCTATCTGCTGGGGGCCCGCGGCCCGAGCATGGTCATCGACACCGGCCAGTCCTCCTCCCTCGTCGCGGTGCACGCCGCCTGCCGGAGCCTGCGCGACGGGGAGTGCGACACCGCCCTCGCGGGAGGGCTCCACCTCAACCTGGCCTTCGACAGCACCCTGAGCGTGGCGCGATTCGGCGGCCTCTCCCCCGACGGCCGGTGCTTCGTCTTCGACTCCCGCGCCAACGGGTTCGTCCGGGGCGAGGGCGGCGGCCTCGTCCTGCTCAAACCGCTCGGGCGGGCGCTCGCCGACGGGGACCGGATCCACGGCGTGCTGCGCGGCAGCGCCGTCAACAACGACGGCGGCGGGGACACCCTCACCACGCCGAGCCGCCCCGCCCAGGCGGACGTCCTGCGCCGGGCCTGCGCCGACGCCGGCATCGACCCCGCAGCCGTCCAGTACGTCGAACTGCACGGTACGGGCACCGCGGTCGGCGACCCCGTCGAGGCGGCGGCACTGGCGGAGACCGTCGGTTCCGCGCGCCCCGGGGACCGGCCGCTGCTCGTCGGCTCCGCCAAGACGAACGTCGGCCACCTCGAGGGCGCGGCGGGCATCACCGGACTCATCAAGGTGCTGCTCTCCCTCAAGGCCCGCCGGTTGCCGCCCAGCCTGAACTTCCGTGACGCCAACCCCGCGATCCCCCTGGACGAGTGGAACCTGCGGGTGCAGACGGAACTGTCGCCCTGGCCCAGCCCCGACGCGCCGCTGGTCGCCGGGGTGTCGGCCTTCGGCGTGGGGGGCACAAACGCGCATGTGATCGTGTCCGAGGCTCCGGGGTCCGCCGAGGCGGCCGCGTCCGCCTCCCCCTCTGCCACCTCGGCCTCCCCCTCTGCCGCCTCCGCCTCGGCCTCCACCTCCGCCCGTACCCCTGACGCGCTGCCGTGGGTGGTGTCGGCGCGGACCGCGGACGGGCTGCGCGCGCAGGCGGCACGGCTGCGTGACTTCGCTGCCGCCGGTGAGGCCGCCGGTGACACCTCGGGTGATGCCTCCGACGGCGCCTCCCGTACGGACATCGGGTGGTCGCTGGCCCGCCACCGGACCGCCCTGGAACACCGCGCGGCCGTGGTGGCCGGTGACCGTGCGGAATTCCTGGCAGGCCTCGACGCCATCGCGTCCGGCGAACCCGCGGGCCACGTGGTCACGGGCACGGCCCCCGGCGCCGCCGACACCGAAGTGGTGTTCGTGTTCCCCGGCCAAGGGGCGCAGTGGGTCGGCATGGCCGCCGAACTCCTGCGCACCTCGCCGGTGTTCGCGGACTCCGTGGAGGAGTGCGCCCGGGCGCTGGCTCCGCACGTCGACTGGGATCTGCGCGAGGTGCTCGGGGACACGACGGACGGCAGCGCGCTGAACAGGGTGGACGTACTGCAGCCCACCCTGTGGGCCGTGATGGTCTCGCTGGCGCGCGTGTGGCGCTCGAACGGCGTGGTCCCCTCCGCGGTCATCGGTCATTCACAGGGCGAGATCGCCGCGGCGTGCGTCGCGGGCGCGCTGTCACTGGACGACGCCGCGCTCCTGATCGCTCTGCGCAGCAGGATCGCCGGGCAGCTGACCGACCGGGGCGGCATGGCGTCCCTCGACGCCCCGGCGGAGCGGGCCGCCGAGTTCCTCGCGGGCCTGGACGACGTCTGGATCGCCGCGGTCAACAGCCCCACCGCCACGGTGGTGGCGGGCAGCCCGGAGTCGCTGGCCGAGGTCGTGTCCCGGGCGGAGAGCGCGGGCCATCGCACACGGTTCGTCAAGAACGCCTACGCCTCGCACACCCCGCAGGTCGAACCCGTACGCGACGAGCTCCTGCGGCGGCTGGCGTCGATCGCCCCGCGGCCCGCCGACGTACCGATGTACTCGACGGTCACCGCAGGACCGGTCGCGGGCGCATCACTGGACGCCGAGTACTGGTACAGCAACCTCCGTCACACGGTGCGTTTCAAGGACACCGTCCAGACCCTCGTCGAGGAGGGCAGGACCCTCTTCCTGGAGGTCAGCCCGCACCCGGTCCTGACCAACGCCGTGCACGAGACCGGCCGGGCCACCGGAGCGACCGTCACCGCCACGGGAACACTGCGCCGTGACAAGGGCGGCCACCGGCAGATCCTCGCCTCGCTGACCCACCTCTGGGTCAACGGCGCGGACGTCGACTGGGCCGCGGTGTTCAGCGGCACGGGCGCCCAGCGGACCGACCTGCCCACCTACGCGTTCCAGCGCAGTCGGCACTGGTTCGACGACGCGGGCGACGCTCCCGTACCCGTATCGGCCCCCGTATCGGCCCCCGTGTCGGCCCAGGCATCGGGCCCTGCCTCTGCCCCCGCCTCCTCCGCCCGCGGGGAGACGGCCACTGCCCCCACACCGGACATCGATGCCGCACGCCGCGTCCGAGCCCATGTCGCCGCGGTCCTGGGGCACGCTACGCCGGACGCGATCGACGCGGGGCGTACGTTCAAGGAACTCGGGTTCGACTCGATCATGCTCGGCGAGCTGAGCAACCGGCTCGGTGCCGCGCTCGGCGTCGGCCTGACCACCGCCACGCTCTTCGACCACCCCACACCGGCCAAACTGGCCGCCCATGTCGCCACCGCGGCGAAGGGACCTGCCCCCGCCGCGCACCCCGAGAACGCGGGACCGGCCGGCGACGACGACCCCATCGCCATCATCGCGATGAGCTGTCGGCTGCCCGGCGGCGCCCACTCCCCGGAAGACCTCTGGCAGTTGGTGGCCACCGAGCAGGACGCGATCTCCGCGTTCCCCGAGGACCGCGGCTGGGACCTGGAGCGGCTGCGGGACGCGGAAGGGCTCGGCAGCAGCTTCGCCCGAGGCGGTGGATTCCTCGACGGGGCGGGCGAGTTCGACGCCCGGTTCTTCGGGATATCGCCGCGCGAGGCCCTCGCCATGGACCCGCAGCAGAGGCTGCTCCTGGAGACCTCCTGGGAGCTGCTGGAACGGGCCGGCATCGACCCTGCCTCGCTGCGCGACAGCCGGACCGGCGTCTTCGTCGGCACCATGGACCAGGAGTACGGGCCCCGGCTGCACGAGGCGCCCGAATCGCTCGACGGGTACCTGCTCACCGGCAAGACCACCAGCGTCGCCTCCGGTCGCATCGCCTACCTGCTGGGCCTGACGGGACCGGCCATCACGGTGGACACGGCGTGTTCGTCGTCCCTGGTGGCGCTGCATCTGGCGGTGCAGTCGCTGCGCCGGGGAGAGTCCTCGCTCGCCCTGGCCGGTGGCGTGACGGTCCTCAACACACCGGGAATCTTCACCGAGTTCAGCAGGCAGCGTGGCCTGTCCCGCGACGGCCGGTGCAAGGCGTTCGCCGCGTCCGCGGACGGTACGGGGATGGCCGAGGGCGCGGGAATGCTGCTTGTGGAGCGGCTGTCCGACGCCCGGCGTAACGGACACCGGGTGCTGGCGGTGATCCGTGGTTCGGCGGTGAACCAGGACGGTGCGTCGAACGGTCTGACGGCTCCGAACGGCCTGTCGCAACAGCGGGTGATCCGGGAGGCGTTGGCGGACGCCGGTGTGTCGGCGTCCGGTGTGGATGTGGTGGAGGCGCACGGTACGGGTACCGCGCTCGGTGATCCGATCGAGGCGCAGGCCCTGCTGGCGACGTACGGGCGGGACCGGTCTGCCGAGCATCCGTTGCTGCTCGGCTCAGTGAAGTCGAACATTGGTCATACGCAGGCGGCGGCGGGTGTGGCCGGTGTGATCAAGATGGTGATGGCCCTGCGCGAGGGGGCCGTCCCCGGGACGTTGCATGTCGATGAGCCGACTCCGCAGGTCGACTGGGCGTCTGGCGCGGTGGAGTTGGTGACGCGGACCGTGCCCTGGCCGGAGTCGGGGCGGGTGCGTCGGGCGGCTGTGTCGTCGTTCGGTATCAGCGGCACGAACGCGCATGTGGTGCTGGAACAGGCCGGACCGGAGGTTGTTCCTGTCTCGGCTGCCTCTGCTGTACGTGCCGGTGGTGCTGCTGCGGTGGTGCCGTGGGTGGTGTCGGGGCGGTCCGAGGACGGGCTGCGGGGGCAGGCGGCGCGGTTGCGTGAGTTTGTCGCTGCTGGTGAGGGTGCGGCTGCCTCGGTTGCGGAGGTGGGGTGGTCGCTGGCGGTGCGGCGGGCCGCGTTGGAGCAGCGTGCGGTGGTGGTGGCCGGGGATCGGGAGGAGTTCCTGGCGGGCCTGGAGGCGATCGCTTCGGGTGAACCGGCGGGCCATGTGGTCACGGGTGCGGCTGCTGATTCCGGTACGGCTGATGCTGGTGTGGTGTTCGTGTTCCCGGGTCAGGGGTCGCAGTGGGCCGGTATGGCCGCGGATCTCCTTGATACGTCGCCGGTGTTCGCGGAGTCGGTCGAGCGGTGTGGTGAGGCGTTGGCGCCGCACACCGACTGGTCTCTGCTGGATGTGCTGCGTTCGCGTCCGGGTGCGCCGTCTCTGGAGCGGGTGGACGTGGTGCAGCCCGTGTTGTGGGCGGTGATGGTGTCGCTGGGGGAGTTGTGGCGTTCGCGGGGCGTGGAGCCCGCTGCTGTCGTGGGGCATTCGCAGGGTGAGATCGCGGCGGCGTGTGTGGCGGGTGTGCTGTCTGTGGAGGACGGGGCGCGGATCGTCGCCCTGCGCAGCGCGGTGATCGCCGAGGAACTCGCGGGCCGGGGCGGAATGCTGTCGGTGGCGGCGTCGGCCGCACGGGTGGATGACCTTCTGCGGGACCGGGAGGGCGTGTCGGTGGCCACCGTGAACGGGCCCGCGTCCACGGTGGTGGCCGGTGGTCTGGACGAGCTGGAGCGGGTGGCCGCGGAGGCGGAGGCGGCCGGAATCCGGACGCGTCGTATTCCGGTGGATTACGCGTCGCACACGTCTCATGTGGAGGCGGTGCGCGAGCGGTTGATGGAGGTGGCCGCGCCGATTACTCCCCGCGCGGGTCGGGTTCCGATGTATTCGACCGTGACGGGTGGGCTGGTCGCGGGGGAGGAGCTGGACGCCGAGTACTGGTATCGGAACCTGCGGGAGCGGGTGCGTTTCCACGAGACGGTCCAGGCTCTGATCGGTGAGGGGCACACCACGTTCGTGGAGGTCAGTGCGCATCCGGTGCTGACGGGTGCGATCGAGGAGACCGGGCACGCGGTGGACAAGCCGCTGACGGTCACCGGGACGTTGCGCCGGGACCACGGGGGCGACCGGCAGTTCCTCACCTCTCTCGCCGCGCTGTGGGTGCACGGGGTGACCCCGGACTGGGCGAGTCTCCTGCCCGCCCCAGACGGCGAAGCGGTCGACCTGCCCACCTACGCCTTCCAGCGCAGGCGCTACTGGCTCGCCCCCACCGGCTCGGCGTCCGAGGTCCAGGTCGACCTGCCGGCCGGGCCCGCGCCCGAGTTGCTCGAAGGCTTCGCAGGGCGGGTCGCCGAAGCGGCCACGGCGGCGCAGCAGAAGCAGATCGTGCTGAAGGAAGTGTGCCGCCAGGCGGCGGCCGTGCTGGGCTGGTCCTCGGCCGACGAGGTGGAGGTGGGCCGGGCCTTCCGTGATCTCGGATTCGACTCGCTGGCGGGGGTCGCGCTGCGCAACCGCCTGGTCGCGTCGACGGGTCTGGCCCTGTCGCCCACTGTGGTGTTCGACTACCCGACCCCCGTGGCGCTCGCCGAGAAGCTACGGGAGGGGATTCTCGGCGTAGACACCCCGGCATCGGCATCGGCATCGACGTCGGCGTCGGCGTCCGTCGTGTCAGGGGCCGCCGCGTCCGCCGCTGCCGACGATCCCATCGCGATCGTGTCGACCAGTTGCCGTTTCCCGGGTGGCGTACGTTCACCGGAGGAACTGTGGGACGTGCTGTTGTCGGATCACGACGTGATCTCCGAGTTCCCGACCGACCGTGGCTGGAACCTCGACGAGCTGTACCACCCCGACACCACTCGGCCCGGTAGCTGCTACGTCCACCACGGCGGATTCCTGCACGACGCGGGCGGGTTCGACGCCGGTTTCTTCGGCATCTCGCCGCGTGAGGCCGTCGCCATGGACCCGCAGCAGAGGCTGCTGATGGAGAGCTCCTGGGAGTCCCTGGAGCGCGCGGGCATCGACCCGCTGTCGCTGCGCGGCAGCCGGACCGGTGTCTTCGTCGGCGTCGTACCGCAGGGCTACGGCAGTGGGGCGACCGACACCAAGGGTTCCGAGGGCTACCTCTTCACCGGCTCCGCGGGCAGCGTGACGTCCGGCCGTATCGCCTACACCCTCGGCCTGACCGGTCCGGCCATCACGGTGGACACGGCGTGCTCGTCGTCCCTGGTGGCACTGCACCTCGCCGTACGCGCCCTGCGCAACGGCGAGTGCGGGATGGCCCTCGTCGGCGGGGTCAGCGTCATGTCCACACCCGGCATCTTCACGGAGTTCAGCCATCAGCGCGGACTCGCGCCCGACGGCCGGTGCAAGCCCTTCGCGGCGGCGGCGGACGGCACCGCCTGGGCGGAGGGTGTGGGTGTGCTCCTTGTGGAGCGCCTGTCGGACGCCGAGCGGAACGGGCATCAGGTGCTGGCGGTGATCCGTGGTTCGGCGGTGAACCAGGACGGTGCGTCGAACGGTCTGACGGCTCCGAACGGCCCGGCGCAGGAGCGGGTGATCCGCGAGGCGCTGGCGGACGCGGGTCTCGCGGCGTCCGGTGTGGATGTGGTGGAGGCACACGGTACGGGTACCGCGCTGGGTGATCCGATCGAGGCGCAGGCTTTGCTGGCTACGTACGGGAAGGACCGTCCCGCCGACCGGCCCGTGCTGCTCGGCTCGGTGAAGTCGAACATCGGTCATACGCAGGCGGCGGCGGGTGTGGCCGGTGTGATCAAGATGGTGATAGCCCTGCGCGAGGGGACAGTCCCTGGGACGTTGCATGTCGATGAGCCGACTCCGCATGTCGACTGGTCTTCCGGCGCGGTGGACTTGGTGACGCGGACCGTGCCCTGGCCGGAGGCCGGGCGGGCGCGTCGGGCGGCGGTGTCGTCGTTCGGCGTGAGTGGCACGAACGCGCATGTGATCGTCGAGGGTCCGCCGACTGTCGAGTCGGCTTCGGCGCCCGCTGGTGCCCCGGCTGTACGTGTTGGTGGTGCCGGTGGTGCTGCTGCGGTGGTGCCGTGGGTGGTGTCGGGGCGGTCCGTGGAGGGGCTGCGGGGGCAGGCGGCGCGGTTGCGTGAGTTTGTCGCTGCTGGTGAGGGTGCGGCTGCCTCGGTTGCGGAGGTGGGGTGGTCGCTGGCGGTGCGGCGGGCCGCGTTGGAGCAGCGTGCGGTGGTGGTGGCCGGGGATCGGGAGGAGTTCCTGGCGGGCCTGGAGGCGATCGCTTCGGGCGAGCCTTCCGGCAACGTGGTCACCGGTGCGGCCCCGAGCGGCTCCGATGCTGGTGTGGTGTTCGTGTTCCCGGGTCAGGGGTCGCAGTGGGCCGGTATGGCCGCGGATCTCCTTGATACGTCGCCGGTGTTCGCGGAGTCGGTCGAGCGGTGTGGTGAGGCGTTGGCGCCGCACACCGAGTGGTCCCTGCTGGATGTGCTGCGTTCGCGTCCGGGTGCACCGTCCCTGGAGCGGGTGGACGTGGTGCAGCCCGTGCTGTGGGCGGTGATGGTGTCGCTGGGCGAGCTGTGGCGTTCGCGTGGCGTGGAGCCCGCTGCTGTCGTGGGGCATTCGCAGGGTGAGATCGCGGCGGCGTGTGTGGCGGGTGTGCTGTCCGTGGAGGACGGTGCGCGGATCGTCGCCCTGCGCAGCGCGGTGATCGGGCGTGAGCTGTCGGGGCAGGGCGGCATGGTTTCGCTGGCCCGGCCCGTCGAGCAGGTGACCGAGCTGCTGGGTCCGTGGGACGGGCGTATCTCTGTGGCCACGGTCAACGGGCCGGGTGCCACGGTGGTCGCGGGAGACGCGGCTGCCCTGGACGAGCTGATGGAGGCGTGTGAACGCGGGGGCGTTCGGGCACGCCGTATTCCGGTGGATTACGCGTCGCACACGTCTCATGTGGAGGCGGTGCGTGAGCGGTTGATGGAGGTGGCCGCGCCGATTACTCCCCGTGCGGGTCGGGTTCCGATGTATTCGACCGTGACGGGTGGGCTGGTCGCGGGTGAGGAGCTGGATGCCGAGTACTGGTATCGGAATCTGCGGGAGCGGGTGCGTTTCCACGAGACGGTCCAGGTCCTGATCGGTGAGGGGCACACCACGTTCGTGGAGGTCAGTGCGCATCCGGTGCTGACGGGTGCGATCGAGGAGACCGGGCACGCGGTGGACAAGCCGCTGACGGTCACCGGGACGTTGCGCCGGGACCACGGGGGCGACCGGCAGTTCCTCACCTCTCTCGCCGCGCTGTGGGTGCACGGGGTGACCCCGGACTGGGCGAGTCTCCTGCCCGCCCCCGACGGCGATCCGGTGAACCTGCCCACCTACGCCTTCCAGCACCACCACTACTGGCTCGCCCCTAAGGAACCGGTCGTCGGCACCACGGCACCGGACACGCACGCCGACTTCTGGGCAGCCGTGGAGCGCGAGGACCTGGAGGAACTGGGGCGGACCCTGGAGTGGGACGTCGACCGCACCGAGCTGACGGCCGTGCTGCCCGCCCTGTCGGCATGGCATCGGCGACACAGTGCCGTCTCCGCGCTGGACTCCTGGCGCTACCGCGAGGACTGGACGCCGGTGCTCGGTCAGGGCGGTCCTGCCGGTCCTGCTGGTCAGTTCGGTCCTGCCGGTCAGGGCGGTCAGGGCGGTCAGGGCGGTCAGGCTCCCCGGCTGACCGGCACCTGGCTGGTGGCCGTCGACCCTGACCAGGTCGGGAGCGCGGTGCACGAGGCGAGCGTCGAAGGGCTGCGGGCACACGGGGCCGTGGTGGAAACGCTGGTGGCGTCCGACGCCCCACTGCGATGGGCCGACATGATCGAGGCGCGGTCGTCCGTGGCCGGCGTGGTCTCGCTGCTCGCTCTCGACGAGCGGCCCGTCGCGGGCACGACGGTGTTCCCGAGTGGATTGCGGCGGACGCTGGACCTGATGCAGAGCCTTGCGGCGACCCAGCTCGCCGTTCCCGTCTGGTGTGTCACCCAAGGGGCGGTGTCCGTCGGTGGCCACGATCCGCTGACCAGCCCGGCCCAGGCGATGGTGTGGGGTCTGGGACGCGCCGCGGCCCAGGAACTCCCCTCGCTGTGGGGCGGTTTGATCGACCTCCCGGCGGCTCAGGACCTGGCCCAGGGCCTGTCCCCGGACCTGGACCCGTCCCCGGACCTGGACCCCGACCGCACCCCGTCCCCGACCCTGTCCCAGCGGACCATGAGCCAGCTGTGCGCGGTCCTGGCGGCCGACGGTCACGAGGACCAGATCGCGCTCCGCCCCGCCGGAATCCTCGGACGCCGCATCGTCCGGGCCCCGCTCGGCGACCTTTCCGGCACCGACTGGAAGCCGGGCAGCGGAACCGTACTGATCACCGGGGGCACCGGAGCGCTCGGGAGCCAGGTCGCCCGTCGGCTGGCGGCCCGCGGCGCCGAACACCTCCTGCTCGTCAGCCGTCGGGGGAGCGCCGCGCCGGGAGCCGCCGAACTGGAGGCCGAGCTCGCCGCGACGGGCGTCAGGGTGACGGTGGCGGCGTGCGACATCGCGGATGACGACGCCCTCCGTGACCTTCTCGCATCGGTCCCGGCCGACTGCCCCCTCACCTCGGTCTTCCACACGGCTGCCGTGCTGGACGACGCGGCCGTCGAGGCCCTGTCACCCGAGCAGGTGGCCGCCGTACTGCGGGTCAAGGCAGGCGCCGCGTGGCGGCTGCACGAGCTCACCCTCGACCGGGACCTGGCCGCCTTCGTCCTGTTCTCCTCCGTGGCGGGCAGCGTCGGAATGGCGGGCCAGGCCAACTACGCCCCGGCGAACGCCTACGTGGACGCGCTGGCCCGCTACCGCCGCTCGCAGGGGCTTGCGGCGACCTCCGTGGCCTGGGGACCCTGGGCGGAGGGCGGCATGGCCGACGCCGACGCGGTGGCCGGGCTGCGACTCCGGCACGGCCTGCCCCTGTTGTCCCCGGACACGGCGGTACTGGGACTGGAAGCGGCCCTGGAACGCGGCGAGGCGGCCGTTGTCGTGGCCGACATCGACTGGGAGCGGTTCACCCACGCCTACACGGCCGTCAGGCCGAGCAGTCTGTTGGACGGGATTCCCGAGGCCCGGCAGGCGGTCGGGGCATCCGCATCCGCATCCGGACCCGGACCCGGATCCGCACCCAGTGAGGGAGCGGGCGGCGCAGGCGGCGCGGGGACCGGCACCACCCTGCGCGACCGACTGGCCGACGCCGACCCGAGGGAGCGCAAGCGGCACCTGCGCGATGCCGTACGCACCCAGGTGGCCGCCGTCCTCGGGCACGACTCGGCCGAAGCGGTGGGTGTGGAGCGGCAGTTCCTGGACATGGGCCTCGACTCCGTCACCGCCGTGGAACTGCGCAACAGGCTGAACGGCGTCACCGGGGTCCGGCTGCCGGTCACCGTGATCTTCGACCACCCGACGGTGAACGCACTCGTCGCCCACATCGGCACGGAGTTGTTCGACGCCGACGCCGACGAGACGGCTGCGGGGGAAGCGGGGGCGGGAGCGGAAGTGGAAGCGGAAGCGGACACGGCCGGCGTCGCCGACCTGGACCGACTGGACAGTCTGCTGGCGACGATGGCGGACGACGACCCCGCCAGAAGTGCGATCGCCGACCGGCTGCGCCGCCTCCTCCGGTCGGCCGAGGGCGGGCGCGCCGGTCGAGCCACGGAGAGCCCCGTCGCCGGGGAGGAACTCGCGGCCGCCACCAACGACGAGCTCTTCACCTTCATCGAGAAGGAATTCGGGATCTCCTGACCCGGGATCCCCTGGCCTCGGGGTCTCCTGACCTCGGGTCACCTGACCTCGGATGGATTTCCTGCCCCCGGATCTCCTGCCCTCGGATCTCCTGTCCTCAGGATCTCCTGACCTACTGCTGACTCACCGCATGGAGCAAGTAATGGACGACGTCGAGAAGCTCCGCCATTTCCTGACGCGGGTCACCGCCGAACTCCAGGAGACGCGAGCACGACTCCGGGTGGCGGAATCGGCTACCGACGAGCCGGTGGCGATCGTCGGGATGAGCTGCCGTTACCCCGGCGGCGTGTCCTCGCCCGAGGCACTCTGGGACCTGGTGTCGCAGGGCGGGGACGGCATCACCGGGTTCCCCGTCGACCGCAGCTGGGACCTGGCCTCGCTCGTCGATCCCGACGGCGACCGGCCGGGCACCTCGTACACGGCCGAGGGCGGATTCCTGCACGACGCGGGCGAGTTCGACGCCGGTTTCTTCGGGATATCGCCGCGTGAGGCCCTCGCCATGGACCCGCAGCAGAGGCTGCTCCTGGAGACCTCCTGGGAGACGCTGGAGAACGCGGGCGTCGACCCGCTGTCGTTGCGCGGCAGCCGGACCGGTGTCTTCGTCGGCGCCAGCTTCCGCGACTACGGGAGCAGACTGGCCGCGATCCCGGAGGAGGTCGAGGGCCACGCCATGACCGGCGTCGCCGGAAGCGTCGCGTCGGGTCGTATCGCCTACACCTTCGGCCTGACGGGACCGGCCCTGACGGTGGACACGGCCTGCTCGTCGTCCCTGGTGGCGCTGCATCTGGCGGTGCAGTCGCTGCGTCGGGGCGAGTCCTCGCTCGCCCTCGCGGGCGGTGTCGCGGTGATGTCCACCCCCGACCTCTTCACCGAGTTCAGCAAGCAGCGGGGCCTGGCCAGGGACGGCAGGTGCAAGGCGTTCTCCGCCGCCGCGGACGGGATGGGCGCGGCCGAGGGCGTGGGGATGCTCCTTGTGGAGCGGCTGTCCGACGCCCGGCGCAACGGACACCGGGTGCTGGCGGTGATCCGTGGTTCGGCGGTGAACCAGGACGGCGCTTCGAGCGGGCTGACGGCTCCGAACGGTCCGGCGCAGGAGCGGGTGATCCGGGAGGCGCTGGCGGACGCGGGTCTCGCGGCATCCGGGGTGGATGTGATCGAGGCGCACGGTACGGGTACCGCGCTGGGTGACCCGATCGAGGCGCAGGCTTTGCTGGCTACGTACGGGAAGGACCGTCCCGCCGACCGGCCCGTGCTGCTCGGCTCGGTGAAGTCGAACATCGGTCATACGCAGGCGGCGGCGGGCGTGGCCGGTGTGATCAAGATGGTGATGGCCCTCCAGGAAGGAGTCGTCCCCAGGACGCTGCATGCCGATGAGCCGACTCCGCATGTCGACTGGTCTTCGGGCGCGGTGGAGCTGGCGACGAGCAACACGTCCTGGCCGGACTCCGGGCGGGCGCGTCGGGCGGCGGTGTCGTCCTTCGGCGTGAGCGGCACGAACGCGCACGTGATCGTCGAGGGCCCGCCGACTGTGGAAGCGGCTCCGGCGGCTCCGGCCCCGGCGGTACGTGCCGGTGGCGCTGCTGCTGCCGGTGGTGCCGCTGCGGTGGTTCCGTGGGTGGTGTCGGGCCGGTCCGCGGAGGGGCTGCGGGGGCAGGCGGCGCGGTTGCGTGCGTTCGCCGAGGCCGACGAGGCCCGCGTCGCGGATGTGGGCTGGTCGCTGGCGACGCGCCGTGCGGCGCTTGAGCAGCGTGCCGTGGTGGTGGCCGGGGGCCGGGAGGAGTTCCTCGCGGGCCTGGACGCGATCGCTGCGGGCGAGCCCTGCGGCAACGTGGTCACGGGCACGGCCCCCAGCGGGACCGACGCGGATGTCGTGTTCGTGTTCCCGGGTCAGGGGTCGCAGTGGGCCGGTATGGCCGTCGAACTGCTCGACGCGTCACCGGAGTTCGCGGCCTCCATCGAGCGGTGTGGTGAGGCGTTGGCGCCGCACACCGACTGGTCCCTGCTGGATGTGCTGCGCTCGCGTCCGGGTGCCCCGTCCCTTGACCGCGTCGACGTCGTCCAGCCCGTGCTGTGGGCGGTGATGGTGTCGCTGGGCGAGCTGTGGCGTTCGCGTGGTGTGAAGCCCGCTGCTGTCGTGGGGCATTCGCAGGGTGAGCTGGCCGCGGCGTGTGTGGCGGGTGTGCTGTCGGTCGACGACGCCGCCCGGATCGTGGCGCTGCGCAGCAAGCTGATCGGCGCCGAGCTGTCCGGCAAGGGCGGCATGGTCTCGCTGGCCCGCCCGGTCGAGCAGGTGAGGGAAGTGCTGGCCCCCTGGCAGGGACGTATCTCTGTCGCCACGGTCAACGGGCCGGACGCCACCGTGGTCGCGGGAGACGCGGCTGCCCTGGACGAGCTCATGGAGGCGTGTGAGAGCAACGGTGTGCAGGCGCGCCGTATCCCGGTGGACTACGCCTCCCACACCCCGCACGTGGAGGCGGTCCGCGAGCGGTTGATGGAGGTGGCCGCGCCGGTCACCGCTCGCGCGGGCCAGGTGCCCATGTACTCGTCCGTGACCGGTGAGCGGGTCGCGGGGGAGGAGCTGGACGCCGGGTACTGGTATCGGAACCTGCGGGAGCCGGTGCGCTTCCACGAGACGGTCCAGGCTCTGATCAGGGACGGCTACACCACGTTCGTGGAGGTCAGCGCGCATCCGGTCCTGACCGGTGCGATCGAGGAGACGGGGCACGCGGCGGACAAGCCGCTGACCGTCACCGGCACCCTGCGCCGTGACCACGGAGGCGACCGGCAGTTCCTCACCTCCCTCGCCGCCCTCTGGGTCCACGGCGTGACCCCGGACTGGACGGCCCTCCTGCCCGCCCCCGCCCCGGACGGCGAACCGACCGCCCACCTGCCCACCTACGCCTTCCAGCGCCGGCACTACTGGCTCACGTCCGGCGGTGTCGGTGACATGCGGGGCGCGGGCATGTCGGGGACGGGACACCCTCTGCTGGCAGCCGGTGTGAGCGTGGCGGAGGGCGGCGGTTTCCTGTTCACCGGCCGGTTGTCCACGGGTTCGCACCCGTGGCTGGCCGATCACGCCGTCCTCGACCGGATCGTGGTGCCGGGTGCGGCCATGGTGGAACTGATGCTGCGGGGCGGCCAGTACGCGGGTGCGGACGGGCTGGACGAGCTCGTTCTGCACGCCCCGCTGGTCATACCGGCCGACGGCACCGCCGTCGACATCCAGGTGGGCGTCGACGCCGCCGACGAGCACGGCGTGCGAGCCGTACGCCTGCACTCCCGGCCACACCTCCCGGAGCTCGACGGCGAGGTGACCGCCTGGGACTGCCACGCCACGGGCGCCCTGACCGCGACGCCGCTGCCGCGCCCGGACGAGGCGACGGACCGCGGGTCCGCGGCCACGGCCCAGTGGCCGCCCGCGGACGCGGAGCCGGTCGATCTCGACGGGTTCTACGAGCGTCTGGCCGGTCACGGCTACGCCTACGGGCCGGTGTTCCAGGGCGTACGTGCCGTGTGGCAGCGCGGTGACGACATGTTCGCGGAGGTGTCCCTGCCGGAGTCCGGCGGCGACGCCGACCGGTTCGGTGTACACCCGGCGCTGCTGGACGCGGCCCTGCAGACCCGCCTCGTGGCGCTGCTCGACGGGTCGGCGGAGAGGATGATGCCGTTCTCGTTCACCGGCGCACGCATCCATGCCACCGGTGCGACCTCCGCACGGGTACGGGTGTCGCGGACCGGCCAGGACGCCTTCTCGCTGGTGATGAGCGACCTCGCGGGCCTGCCGGTCGTCACGATCGAGGAGATCGTCGTCCGCCCGCCGGCCGTCGGCCTCTCGACGGCCGGTCTGCCGCGCGACTCGATGTTCGAGCTGAACTGGACGCCCCTGTCCGGAAGTTCAGGCGCATCAGACCATTCGGACGAGGCTGCTGTGTCACCGGTCGTGGTGATCGGCGAGGGCCTGCCCGGGTTCGACGCGTCCGCGTACGCGGACGCCGCGTCGCTGATCGCCGCCGTCCGCGCGGGCGAGGAGGCGCCGCGCGCGGTGCTGCTGTCGTGCCCGCCGGCCCGTGAGGTGTCCGACGTCCCCGCGGCGGCCCGGGAGCGGCTGGCCGCGGCGCTGGGGGCCGCGCAGGAGTGGCTGGCCTGCCCCGAACTGGAGGCCACCAAGCTCGTGTTGGTGACCAGGGGCGCCGCTGCCGTGCTCCCCGGTGAGCCGGTCGACGTGGCGGTGGCCGGGGTGCGCGGACTGTGGCGTTCGGTGTGCTCGGAGCACCCGGAGCGGTTCGGGCAGCTCGACGTGGACGCCGTCTCCTCCCCGGCGGCGGTGGCGGCCGCCGCACTGGTCGCCGGGGAACCCGAGATCGCCGTGCGTGCCGGTGCGCTGTCCGTGCCGCGCCTCGGCCGGGTCTCGCCGTCGGACCCGAAGGTGCTTGCGGTGCCCGCCGGGAGCGGCGCCTGGGGTCTGGACCTCGGCGCCGGTGACACCCCGGACGATCTGCGGCTGACCCCCCGCCCGCGCGCCGAGGAGCCGCTCGGCCCGGGTGAGGTGCGGGTCGCGGTGCGGGCGACCGGCGTCAACTTCCGGGATGTGCTGGTGTCGTTGGGCGTCGTCCCCGACCGTGAGGGGCTCTTCGGCAGCGAAGGCGCCGGCGTGGTCCTCGAAGTCGGCGCCGAGGTCACCGGCCTCGCGGTGGGCGACCGGGTCATGGGGCTGCTGTCCGGGGCGTACGGCGGGCCGGTGGCGGTGGCCGACAGCCGCCTCGTCGTACCGATGCCGCGCGGCTGGTCCTTCGCCCAGGCGGCCGCCGTGCCCGCGGTCTTCCTGACCGCCTCGTACGCGCTGACGGACCTCGCCCAGGTCGGCGCCGGGGAATCGCTGCTGGTCCACGCCGCCGCGGGCGGGGTGGGCATGGCGGCCGTGCAGCTGGCGCGCCACCTCGGCGCGGAGGTGTACGCCACCGCGAGCGAGCCCAAGTGGCCCGTCGTGCGCGGCACCGGTGTCCCGGCCGCCCGCACCGCGTCGTCGCGCACCGTGGAGTTCGCCGACCGGTTCCTCGACGAGAGCGGGGGCCGGGGCGTCGATGTCGTACTGAACTGCCTGGCAGGCGAGTTCGTGGACGCCTCACTGCGACTGCTGCCGCGGGGCGGCCGGTTCATCGAGATGGGCAAGACGGACATCCGTGCCGCCGAGGAGGTCGCCGCGCAGTGGCCGGGAGTGCGGTACCGGGCGTTCGACCTGGGTGAGGCCGGAGCGGAGCGCCTGGGGGCCATGCTCGCCGAACTCGCTGAGCTCTTCGACCGGGGCGTGCTGTCCCCGTTGCCGGTCACCGCGTGGGACACGCGTGAGGCGCCCGAGGCGTTTAGGCAGCTGAGCCAGGCACGGCTCACCGGCAAGGCGGTCCTGACCACTCCCGCGGCCGCCGTCGGGGGCACGGTGCTGATCACCGGTGGTACGGGGGTCATCGGCTCGGCGGTCGCCCGCCACCTGGTCACCGGCGGCGCGGCCACCGACCTCGTCCTGGTCGGCCGGCGCGGCGCCGAGGCCCCCGGAGCCGCGGAACTCGTCGCGGAGCTGACCGCGTCGGGCGCCTCGGTGCGGGTGATGAAGTGCGACGTGTCCGACCGGGACGCGCTGGCCGCACTCCTCGAAGGACTGCCCGGCCTGCGGGGTGTGGTGCACGCCGCGGGGACGGTGGACGACGGCGTGGTCGCCGCGCTGACGCCGGAGCGCCTGGACGCCGTACTGCGGGCCAAGGCGGACGCCGCCTGGCATCTGCACGAGCTGACCCGGGACCGCGACCTGTCGCTCTTCGTCCTGTTCTCCTCCGCCGCGGGTGTGCTCGGGTCGGCCGGACAGGGCAACTACGCCGCGGCCAACGCGTTCCTGGACGCGCTCGCCCGGCACCGGCGCACCCAGGGCCTTCCCGCCCACTCGCTCGCGTGGGGCCTCTGGTCCCGGCGCAGCGCGCTCACCGGCGACTTGACCCACGCCGACCTGGACCGGATGCGCCGCATCGGAGTGCGGCCGCTCTCCGTCGACCAGGGCCTCGCCCTCTTCGACGCGGCGGTACGGTCGCCGCGCGCCCTGAGCGTGCCCGCCGCACTGGACGTGGCGGCCCTGCGCAGGCAGGAGGACCCGGCCCCGGTCCTGCGCGGGCTCGTGCGCACACCGGCCAGGCGCGCGGCCGTGAACGCGGCCGTCGGCGGCGGCCTGCGGGAACGGCTTGCCGGGCTTTCCCCTGCGGACCGCGACCGGACCCTGACCGAACTCGTGCGCGCCCAGGCCGCCGTGGTCCTCGGCCACGGGCACGCCGACACCGTGGCCGAGGACCGGGCCTTCAAGGACCTGGGCTTCGACTCGCTGACGGCGGTCGAACTGCGCAACCGCCTCAGCACCGCGACCGGGCTGCGGCTCCCGGTGACCGTCGTGTTCGACCACCCGACGCCGGCCGCACTGGCGGCGGAGCTGCGCGTACGGCTCGTACCGGAGGGTGCGGAGAGCGGCTCGGCCGCCGTCGTGAGCGCCCGCGCGGCCGACGCCTGGGCCGATGTCCCGGCTGACGCCTCGGTCGATGCCTCGGTCGACGCCTCGGGCGACGACGACGCGATCGCCATCGTCGGCATGAGCTGCCGGTTCCCCGGTGGGGTGCGCTCGCCCGAGGACCTGTGGCAGCTGCTCACCGACGGCCGGGACGCCATGGGCGCGTACCCCGACGACCGGGGGTGGCACGTCGAGCTCGGCGACTCCGCGTCGGCCGACCGCTTCGACCGGGTCGGCGGATTCCTGCACGACATGGCCGACTTCGACCCCGAGTTCTTCGGGATCTCGCCGCGCGAGGCGCTGGCGACCGACCCGCAGCAGCGGCTGCTGCTCGAATCGACGTGGGAGGCGTTCGAGCGCGCCGGAATCGATCCGACCACGCTGCGGTCCACGTCGACCGGCATCTTCGCCGGACTGATCTACAGCGACTACGCCTCGCGGTTCCGCGAGCCGCTCAGCGGCTTCGAGGGGTACCTCGGCAACGGCAGCGCCCCCAGCGTGGCGTCCGGCCGCATCGCGTACACCCTCGGTCTCGAAGGTCCCGCGATCACGGTGGACACCGCCTGTTCGTCGTCGCTCGTCGCACTGCACCTGGCCGCGCAGGCCCTGCGGCAGGGCGACTGCACGCTCGCGGTCGCCGGTGGCGCGACCGTCATGTCGACGCCGCGGCCGATGGTCGAGTTCAGTCGTGTCGGGGGGCTCGCGCCCGACGGCCGGTCCAAGGCGTTCTCCGCCGAGGCCGACGGCATGGGCTTCGCCGAGGGTGTCGGCATGCTGGTGGTGGAGCGGCTGTCCGACGCCCGGCGCAACGGGCACCGGGTGCTCGCGGTGCTCCGCGGCTCCGCGCTCAACCAGGACGGCGCGTCCAACGGCCTCACCGCGCCCAGCGGCCGGGCACAGCAGCGGGTGATCACGCAGGCGCTGGCGAACGCCGGTGTGGCGGCGTCCGAGGTGGACGTCGTCGAGGCGCACGGTACGGGTACCCCGCTGGGCGATCCGATCGAGGCGCAGGCCCTTCAGGCGACGTACGGGAAGGACCGTCCCGCCGACCGGCCCGTGCTGCTCGGCTCGGTGAAGTCCAATATCGGTCACACCCAGGCGGCGGCGGGCGTGGCCGGTGTGATCAAGATGGTGATGGCGATGCGCCACGGTGTCGTACCGCGCACCCTGCACGTCGAGCGGCCCGCCGAGCACATCGACTGGACGGCCGGCGCGGTGCGCCTGGTGGAGAAGGACGAGCCGTGGACACCGGCCGGCCGGCCGCGGCGCGGCGCCGTGTCGTCGTTCGGCATCAGCGGTACCAACGCGCACGTGATCATCGAGGAGGGTCCGGCCGGGACGGCCGCGCCCACCGCCGACCCCACCGCCGAGCCCACCGCCGGCCCCACCGGCGGACCGGTGCCGTGGGTGATCTCCGCGAAGAACGCCGACAGCCTGCGCGAACAGGCCCGCCGCCTGCACGAGCGGGTGAGCGGCGACCCCGCCCTGGCACCCGTCGACATCGCCCGCTCGCTGCTCTCCACCCGTGCGCTGTTCGACCATCGCGCCGTGGTGATCGGCGGGACCCGCGACGAACTCCTGGACAAGCTCGCGTCGTTGGGCCGGGGCGAACCGGCCGAAGGCGTGGTGCGCGGAGTGTCGGCCGGGCGGTCCGGGACCGTATTCGTCTTCCCGGGGCAGGGGTCGCAGTGGGCCGGAATGGCCGCGGATCTGCTCGATACGTCGCCGGTGTTCGCGGAGTCGGCCGAGCGGTGTGGTGAGGCGTTGGCGCCGCACACCGACTGGTCCCTGCTGGATGTGCTGCGCTCGCGTCCGGGTGCCCCGTCGCTTGACCGCGTCGATGTCGTCCAGCCCGTGCTGTGGGCGGTGATGGTGTCGCTGGGCGAGCTGTGGCGCTCGTACGGCGTGGAGCCCGCTGCTGTCGTGGGGCATTCGCAGGGTGAGCTGGCCGCGGCGTGTGTGGCGGGTGTGTTGTCGGTCGACGACGCCGCCCGGATCGTGGCGCTGCGCAGCAAGCTGATCGGCGCCGAGCTGTCCGGCAAGGGCGGCATGGTCTCGCTGGCGCGGCCGGTCGACCAGGTGACGGAACTGCTCGCGAGGTGGCCCGGCCGGATCGGCGTGGCCACGGTCAACGGGCCCGGCGCCACCGTGGTCGCGGGCGACGCGGACGCGCTGGACGAGCTGATGGAGGCATGCGGGAACGAGGGCGTCCAGGCGCGCCGTATCCCGGTGGACTACGCCTCCCACACCCCGCAGGTCGAGCGGCTGCGCACCGCGCTCCTCGACCTGGCCGCGCCCGTCGCGCCCGCCCCCGGCGGCGTGCCGATGTACTCCGCCGTGACCGGGGCGCTGCTGGACGGCGGCGCGGCCGGAGCCGAGTACTGGTACCGCAACCTGCGGGAGACCGTACGGTTCGACTCCGCGACCCGCGCTCTGGCGGCCGCGGGACACCGGGTGTTCGTGGAGGTCAGCCCGCACCCGGTGCTGATCAACGCGATCGAGCACACGCTTGAGGACGGCACGGCCGGAGAAGCCGCGGGCCAGGGCGCGGCGGCGGTGGTCACCGGAACGCTGCGGCGCGGTGAGGACGGCCAGGAGCGGATGCTCGCCGCCCTCGCGGAGGTGTTCGTGCACGGCGCCCCGGTGGACTGGACGCACGCCTTCCCGGGCGGCCGTACCGTGGATCTGCCGACCTACGCCTTCCGCAGGCAGCGGTACTGGCTGGACGCCCCGGAGCACGCGGGCGACGCGAGCGGCGTCGGACTGGCGGTGCCGGACCATCCGCTGCTCGCGGGCGTGGTCGGCCCGGTCGGCAGCGACACCCTCGTGTACACCGGCAGGCTGTCCCGGACGACCCACCCCTGGCTCGCCGACCACACCGTGCTCGGCACGGTGATCCTGCCCGGCAGCGTGTTCGTCGACTGGGCGCTGTACGCGGGCGGCGAGTCCGGCTGCCCCCGGATCACCGAACTCACCGTCGAGGAACCGCTGTTCCTCGACGCCTCCGCCGCGGTGCACGTCCAGGTGGAGGTGGGACGTCCCGACGCGAGCGGGCAGCGCTCGCTGACCGTCCACTCCCGCGTGGAGTCCACCGATGCGGACACGGCGTACGGATGGACGCGCCATGCCCGGGCGATCGTCGCCCCGGCCCTGCCCGGGACGGACACCGGCACCGGCGCACAGGGTGGAGACGCCGGCGCAGTGGGTGGAGACGCCGACGCCGACGCCTTCGCGGAACTCTCCGGCACATGGCCGCCGCCGAACGCGTCGACCGTCGCACTGGACGACTTCTACGACGGTCTCGCCGCTCGCGGATTCGCGTACGGGCCCGCCTTCCGCGGCCTGCACGCCGCCTGGCGGCGCGGTACGGAGATCTTCGCCGAGGTGGCCCTCGGCGAAGAGGCCACCAGCCTCGCGGACGGCTTCGCCCTGCACCCCGCACTCCTGGACGCGGCCCTGCACGCGGCAGGAGCGACCGGTGCCGACGCCGGTGCCGACGCCGACGGGAGCGGCCGGGAAGAAGGCGGTGCGGCACAGGTCCGCATCCCGTTCTCCTGGACCGGTATCCGGCTGCACTCGGCGCCCACCACCACGCTCCGCGTGCGCCTCTCGGCCTCCGGCCCGGAGACGCTCGGCCTCCACCTCGCGGGCAGCATCGGTCAACCCGTCGCATCCATCGGGGAGTTGACCCTGCGAGCCGTCGACCGCGCACGGTTCCAGGAGAGCACCGCGGCCCGGCCCGTACCGCGCGAGCGGCCCCGGCACGCCCCCGTGGACAGCGCGGCCGCCCGTCTGGTGAGGGACGCCGCACCGGCGGAACGCCCCGCACTGCTGGCCCGCCTCATCCGCGACCAGCTCACCGCCGTACTGCGCAACGACGCCACGGACATCGGCGGGGACGTCGCGTTCCTGGACCTCGGGATGGACTCGATCGGGGGCATCACCCTGCGGGACCGGCTCGGAGCCCTGCTGGATCTGCGGCTCCCGGCGACGACGACGTTCGAGTACTCGACCACGTCCCTGCTCGCCGGCCGCCTCGCCGAGTTGCTGGAGGAGCGGGCCACCCTCGAACCCGGCGACGCGGAGCCCACGGCGCAAGCGGGGCCCACGGCGCACGCGGAGCCCGGGGCGCACGCCGACCCCGAGCGGGCGGCAGCGGCGGAAGCGGAGACGCGGCCGGAGGCCGGACCGCCCGCCGCCGTCGCACCCGCCGCCGTCGCACCCGCCGAACCTCTGGACAGCCTCACCGCCCTCTACCACCAGGCCTACGCCCAGGGCAGGACCGGCTCGACCGGCATGGATCTCATCCAGGCGGCGGGCTGGCTCCGTCCCTCCTTCACCGTCGACGACGCCGCCGATCACGTGCTGCCGCCGGTCCGGATGGCCACCGGTGACGGCAGCCGGGCCAAGCTGGTGTGCCTGCCCGCCATCACGGCCACCGCGGGGCCGATCCAGTACGCCATGATGGCGCAGCACTTCGAGGGCAAGCGGGACGTCCTGTCGCTGGTCAACCCCGGCTACGCCGAGGGCGAGTTGGTGGCGGACACCTTCGACGCCCTGGTCGAGGTGCATCTCGTGCAGCTGCGCGAGATGGCCGGGAGCGAGCCGTTCGTCCTGCTCGGGCACTCCATGGGCGGTCTGATCGCCCACGCCCTCGCCATGCGGGCCGAGGAGGCGGGCCTGACACCGGACGCGGTGGTCCTCCTGGACACCTTCCAGGCGACCCACCAGTTCGCGGAGAAGACGACCCTCGCGATGAACGAGGGCCTGGACTCCCGTGAACGACTCCTCGGTCCCTTCGCCCTGAACGGTGTGAAGCTGACCGCCATGGGCCGCTACAACGCCCTCTTCATGCAGCAGTGCGTGCTGCGTCCGATCAAGGCCCCGACGCTCTTCCTCAGCGCCGCCGACCCCATGCCCCACCAGGACGAGGGCTTCGAGGACGAGGGCTGGCGGGCGATCTGGCCCCTGCCCCACACGGCCGTGCCCACCCCGGGCGACCACTTCACGATCATGGAGCACAACCTGCCGCTGACCACCGGCGCCATCGAGAGCTGGCTCACCGAACACGGCCTGTGAGCACGCCCCGAGCTGCGACACCCAGAGCCGCGACGCCCTGGGCTCTCGCGACGCCCCGAGCCCCCGCGACGCCCTGAGCATCGGCACCCGCCACTTCGGCACATCCGACTACAACACCCCAGCCACCACAGGAGAGGAAGCCTCCCCATGACCATGCCCGCCTTCGAAAAAGTGGCCCCGCCCGGCGCCGACTTCGCCTCGGACCCGTACGCGATCTACACCCACCTGCGCGAGCAGAGACCGGTTCACCGCGTGCCGACCTACGACGCCGGCGACGTCTGGCTGATCGTCGGACACGCGGAGGCCCGCGCCGCCCTGACGGACCCGCGCCTGCGCAACGACATCCGCCACTCGTCCTCCTGGCAGGACGACGGCGGCAACGCCATCGGTCTGAACATGCTGCAGACCGACCCGCCGGACCACACCCGGCTGCGCCGCCTGGTGGCCAGGGAGTTCACCGCGCGCCGCATCGAGGCGCTGCGCCCGCGCATCCAGGAGCTCGCCGACGAGCTGATCGACGCCATGCTGCCCCTGGGCCGCACCGACCTCGTCGAGGCGTTCGCGATGCCGCTGCCGATGGCGGTCATCTGCGAACTCCTCGGGGTTCCGGCCACCGACAGGGACCAGTTCCGCGTCTGGTCCGGGGAACTCGTCTTCCCCAGCAGCCCCGAGGCCGCCGGTGCCGCGGTCCAGGCGATGACCGGCTATCTGGCCGAACTCATCGAGGCCAAGCGCCGCTCGGACGGCGAGGACCTGCTCAGCGCCCTGGTGCGCACCATGGACGAGGACGGCGACCGCCTCTCGCCCGAAGAGATGCTCGGCATGGCCTTCCTGCTGCTGGTCGCGGGGCACGAGACCACCGTCAATCTCATCGCCAACGGCACGTGTGCGCTGCTCCGCAACCCGGAGCAGCTCGCCGCCCTGCGGGCCGACCCCGCGCTGATCGACGACGCCGTCGAGGAGATGCTCCGCTACGACGGCCCGTCGCACTCCACGGCGCACCGCTTCGCCTCCGAGGACGTGGAGATCGCGGGCACGGTGATCCCCGCGGGGGACCCCGTGCTCGTCCTCCTCGCGGCGGCGAACCGGGACCCGGCGCGCTTCACCGACCCCGACAGCTTCGACATCCGGCGCGACGCGCGCGGCCACCTCGGCTTCAGCCACGGGGTCCACCACTGCCTGGGCGCGCCGCTGGCCCGCCTTGAGGCCACCGTCGCCCTGCGCGCCCTCCTGGAGCGCTGCCCCGGCCTGGCCCTCGACACGGACCCGGACACCCTGGCCTGGCGGCCGAGCCTGATGCGCGGGCTGCTTCACCTGCCGGTGCGCTACGAAGGAAGTGACAGGTGACCGAGGGCCTCCAGGAATACGGCGAGGCGGGCGAGGTCGACCCCGCGAAACTGTTCGACCTCATGAATCCGCGGTACATGGCGAGTCCGTACGACGCCTATCGCGTCGCCCGGGAGCGGGTACCGGTCTGCCCGATGTCGGCCGACGGCCCGTGGGTGGTCACGGGACGGGCGGAGATGGCCGGCGTGCTGGGGGACCCGACGCGGTTCACCAGCCGCACGAACACCCATGGCGCGTACGAATTCACCGACGCGTGCCGGGAGTTGCTCGCCGGATCGGTCTACTACCGGGTCGCGTTGTTCAACGCCGGTCCCGCCGGCCACGGCAGGTTCCGTTCGCTGCTCGACGAGGAGTTCTCGCCGCGCGCTCTGCGGCGCCATGAGCCCGCCGTCCGGGCCACGGCCGGCGAGCTGGTGGCGGGCTTCAAGGACGCAGGCGGCGTCGACCTCCTCGCGGGCTTCGCGTACCCGCTGCCGCTGACCGTGCTCTGCGACGTCATCGGCGTACCGCCGGCGGACCGGGCCACCGTCAAGTCGTGGCTGGGCGACTGGCTCCTCATGCAGGTGCTCCCGCTGCCGCCCGAGGACCAGCTCCGGTGCGCGAAGAGCGTGCTCGCCTTCGAGGCGTACTTCCGGGACCTGCTGGCGGACCGGCGCCGGCGCCCCGCGGACGACCTGCTCGGCGTGCTCGCCGACGCCGCCGCGCAGAGCGATCCGGTGTGTACTGTCGACGACGCCGTCCTCGCCCTCCTGGTCATGATGGCCGCCGGCCACGAGACGGTGACGCACCTCATCACGAACACGGTCCACCAGCTGCTGCGGGACCGTGCGCAGTGGGAGCGGCTCGTCGCCGACCGGTCGTTGATACCCGGGGCCGTGGAGGAAGGGCTCCGGTTCAACACCTCCGTGCAGGGCGTGCCCCGCACGGTGACCGAGGACGTGACGCTGGGCGGGGTGGACCTTCCGGCCGGCGCGAAGGTGCACGCGATGGTCGCGGCGGCGGGCCGGGACCCCGGCTCGGCCGACGACCCGGAGACCTTCGCACTCGGCCGCACGGCGCCGCCGCGGCACTTCGCGTTCGGCCACGGCCCCCACTCCTGCCTCGGGGCGGGCCTGGCGCGGCTGGAGGCTCAGGTGGCGCTGGAAGCGCTGGTCGAAGGGGTGCCGACCCTGGAACTTGCCGCCGGGTTCGAACCGCAGCACATCCCGGGCGGCTTCGTCATCAACGGCCTGCTGGCTCTCCCGGTGACCTGGACCACGAGCTGACGTCAGCCCCCACCCATCTCATCCATCCCTAGTGAGGAAACGCCTTGGCAGTGACAGATTTCGAGGACTTGACCGGGCTCGGCCAGGGCTTCGTCGACAACCCGTATCCGGTCTACGAGCGCATGCGGGCCCAAGGCCCGGTGCACCGCGTCCGTACCGCCGCGTCCGGCGAGTTCTGGCTCGTGGTGGGCCATGAGGAGGCGCGCGCCGCACTGACCGACCCGCGCCTGTCCAACGACATCCGGCACTCGGCCGGGTGGCAGGACGACGGAGGCAACTCCATCGGCCTGAACATGGTGCAGACGGACCCCCCGGACCACACCCGGCTGCGCAAGCTCGTCGCCAAGGACTTCACGTCCCGGCGGATCGCGGAGCTGCGGCCCCGGGTCCAGCAGATCGCGGACGAGCTGGTGGACGCCATGCTGCCGCTGGGCAAGGCGGACCTCCTTGAGGCGTTCGCGCTGCCGCTGCCCCTGGCCGTGATCTGCGAACTGCTCGGGGTGCCGTCGGGCGACCGCAAGATGTTCCACGACTGGTATCTGGCGAGCACCGACTTCACCCGGCCCGAGGAGGCCGGTGCCGCGGCGCAGGCGATGACCGGTTATCTCGCCGAGCTCGTCGCCGCCAAGCGGGTGGAGCCGGGCGCGGACCTGCTGAGCGCGCTGGCCGGCGGCCTGCACGCCGAGGACGACCGGCTCTCCCCGGAGGAGATGCTGGGCATGGCCTTCCTGCTGCTGGTGGCGGGCTACGAGACGGCCGCCAACCTGCTCTCCAGCGGAACGCTCGCCCTGCTGCGCCACCCCGAGCAGCTGGCGGCCCTGCGCGCCGACTTCTCGCTCCTGGACAACGCCGTGGAGGAGATGCTCCGCTACGAGGGGCCGGTGGAGACGACGGCGTTCCGTTACACCAAGGAGCCGGTGGAGATCGGCGGGGTGTCCGTGGACCGGGGCGAGTCGGTGGCCGTGGTGCTGGCCGCGGCCTCGCGCGATCCCAAGAAGTTCGCCGAGCCCGACCGCTTCGACATCCGCAGGGACGCCCGGGGCCACATGGCGTTCGGCTACGGCATCCACCACTGCCTGGGCGCGCCCCTGGCCCGTATGCAGGGCGCGGTCGCCTTCCGCACCCTCCTGGAGCGCTGCCCGGATCTCGCGCTGGACGCCGGGCCCGACAGCCTGGCCTGGCGCCCCAGCCTGATGCTGCGCGGCCTGCACCAGTTGCCCGTCACCTTCGGCTGAGGGCATGCCCGTCACCTTCGGCTGACGGCGTCGACGCGCGTGGTCGTGCCATACGAAAGGCCCCCGTACGGAATCCGTACGGGGGCCCTTCGACGTCTGCGTTACGAGGCCGGGGTGCCGGCCGGGCGGATGTAGAGGCGCTGGCCGATCGCGGCGGCCTGCTGCACGATCCGCTTGACGGAGGCGGCGTCCACGACGGTGCTGTCCACGGCCGAGCCATCGACGTCGTCGAGTCGCATGATTTCGAAGCGCATAGGGCTTCTCCCTTCGTCTGGTCATCCTCCTGCAAGGAGAACTGCTGTGTTTCTGATGGGTACAACGAGTTGCTCGGTGCAAACATTCCCTACGCTAAGGAAATTTTTCGAGAACCTAATTACCTGCGAGTAGCGAGACCAGTTGTGTTCGCTGTGTGACCGGCGGGAGACTGGACTCGATATGAACGACGCCGACCCCAGCGCAGTCGACCCGACCGCAGTCGACCCCGCCCCCGCCGCCCCCGCCGCTCCCGACACCCTCGACGCGGCCGAGATCAGTGCTCAGCTGGAGCGCGCCAACGGCCTGCTTGCGCGCGTGCTCGCCGAGGTCGCGAGGACGCCGTCCACGCACGCGATCTTCGTCGACGCCGGGTACCTGTACGCGGCTGCGGGCCGCCTCGCGACCGGGACCGAGGACCGGCGGGCCTTCGACCTGGACGCGGAGGGCCTCATCGACGCGCTCATCGACAAGGCCAGGACGATCTTCGCGGACAGCCGTCTGCTGCGCGTCTACTGGTACGACGGAGCCAGGCGCCGCATCCACACGACCGAGCAGCAGTCGATCGCCGAGCTGCCCGACGTCAAGGTCAGGCTCGGCAACCTCAACGCCAACAACCAGCAGAAGGGCGTCGACTCCCTGATCCGCAGCGACCTGGAGTCACTGGCCAGGCACCGCGCCATCAGCGACGCGGCACTGATCGGCGGCGACGAGGACCTGGTCTCGGCGGTCGAGGCGGCGCAGGGGTACGGCGCCCGGGTCCACCTGTGGGGCATCGAGGCGCCCGAGGGGCGCAACCAGGCGGAGGCGCTGCTGTGGGAGGTCGACAGCCAGCGCACGTTCGACCTCGACTTCTTCAAGCCGTACGTCACGCGCCGAACCGTCACGACGTACGAGGCGGGCGCCACCGTGCACCGCCCCACCCGCGAGGAGGTCCGCTTCGTCGGCGCGCAGATCGCCGCGAAGTGGCTCGCGGCACGGGGGCGCGAGGCGCTGGTGGGGCTGCTGCCCGGCCATCCCTATCTGCCGGGCTCCGTGGACCAGGACCTCCTGGTGGAGGCGGAGCGGCTCCTGCAGTACTCGCTGCGCGGGCAGGCGGACCTGCGCCGGGCGCTGCGGGACGGTTTCTGGGAGCACTTGCAGGCACAGTACTGACGCGGCAGACGCAGTACTGACGCCGTACTGCGCGGTCAGTGGCGGTCCCAGAAGTCGATCAGGGCCGCCGCCGTCTCCGTGGGGCGGTCGGTGTTGGGGGAGTGCTCGGCACCGTGGATCACCGTGCGGTGGGCGTGCAGGCACTCTGCCATCTCGTCCAGGAGCGGCACGGGCCAGGTGTCGTCGCGCTCGCCCGACACCACGTGCTTGGGCAGCGGCAGCGCGGCGAGGTCGGCGACGCGGTCCGGTTCGGTGGAGAGCTGCCTGCCCGTGGCGATGAGCTGGGCGGGACTGTGAAGCAGCCAGCGGGCCCGCAGCGCCTCGTCGAGGCCGCCCTCTCCGGCGCCGGTCTCCACGTCCTGCGGGGGCGGCGGCTCCATGGCCCGCATCGCCTGCCACACCTCGTCCATCGAAAGCACCTTGAGGGCGTCCGCCAGCATCGCGGCGCGTTCCCGCTGGGCGGGGGCGATCGCGGCGGGGCCCGAGGACATGAGGGTGAGGGTGGCGAAGGCGCCGGGTTCGAGGAGCGCCGCGGCGCGGGCGATCTGACCGCCCAGGGAGTGCCCGAGGAGATGGCGGCGGAGCGACGGCGCGGCATCGTGTGGCTCCGTCGCCTCCGGGGCCTTGGCCAGGGCGTCCGCCTGGGCCAGCACATCGCGCGCCAACTCCGCCTGGGCGTACGCCGATTCGTCGTCGGGGCCCGCGGTCTCGTACTGGCCGCGGCCGTCCACGGACACCGCACGGTAGCCCGCGTCGGCCAGCGGCTCCAGGAGGGCGATGAAATCCTCCTTGCTGCCGGTGAAGCCGGGGACAAGGAGCACGGTCCCCCGGCACCGGACACCCGCGGCGGGCACGGCGTCGAGGACGGCGAAGTCACCGCGGGCGGTACGGAGGGTGCGCGCGGTCGCACACGCGGGCGGGACGAAGGTCGGGGGCCTGCTCATGAGCCGAGGCTAACGGTCGTCGCACCAGGCGCGAAGGCCCGCCCCGGGCGGGGGCGGGCCTTCGGTACGGCGGTGAGGACCGGCGGAGGGGTGACCGTTGGGTCAGCTCTCCGAGGTCTCCACGGACTCGGCCTTCTTGCGCGTGCGGCGGCGCGGAGCCGCGACGGGCGCCTCGGCCGCGTCCACCGGGGCGGCAGCGGCCTTGCGCGTACGACGACGGGGCTTGGCCTCGTCCGTCGCCTGCGCCGGGATCTCGGCCTCGACGGTCTCGACGGCCTTGGCCGCGGTCTTGCGGGTACGGCGCTTGGGCTTCTCGGCCTCGGCGTCGGGCGCGGTGACCTCGGGGGTCGCGGCGTCGGCGACCGTCTCGGCGGCCTTGCGGGTGCGGCGGCGCGGCTTGGTGACCGGCGCCTCCACCTCCGCCTCGGCCTCCGGGGCGACGGTCTCGACGGCCTTGGCCGCGGTCTTGCGGGTACGGCGCTTGGGCTTCTCGGCCTCGGCGTCGGGCGCGGTGACCTCGGGGGTGGCGGCGTCGGCGACGGTCTCGGCGGCCTTGCGCGTACGGCGGCGCGGCTTGGTGACCGGCGCCTCCACCTCCGCCTCGGCCTCCGGGGCGGCAGCCTCGGCGACCTTCTCCGCCACCTTGCGCGTGCGGCGCTTCGGCTTCTCGGCGGCAGGCGCCTCGACGGCCTCGGCCGTCTCCGGGGCGCCCTCGGCCGTGGCGACGGCGACCTCGGCGGCCTCCGCGGTCTTGCGCGTACGGCGGCGCGGCTTGGTGACCGGAGCCTCCACCTCCGCCTCGGCCGCCGGGGCGGCCTCGGGCGCGGTGACCTCCGCGGCGGCGGCGTCGGCCACCGTCTCGGCGGTCTTGCGGGTGCGGCGGCGCGGCTTCGACACCGGAGCCTCCGCCTCGGCGACGGGCGCGGGCGCCTCCGCCTCGACGGCGGTGCCCTCGGCCGTGGCCAGGGCCTCCGACGCGGCACCGGCACGCGTGCGCCGACGGCGGCGCGGGGTGCGCGGCTCGGTTGCCTCGGCGGCGACCGGGGCGGCGGTCTCGGTCACCGGAGCGGCCTCGGCCACCGGAGCGGCGCTCTCGGTCACCACGGCGGCCGGAGCGACCGTCGTGGCGGCGTCGAGCGGGCTGCCGGCGCGCGTGCGGCGGCGGCGACGCGGCGTACGGGCCGGACGCTCGCGCTCGGCGGACGCGGAGCCCGCACGGTCGCGGTCACGGTCCCGATCGCGGTCTCGGTCACGGTCCTGGCCACGACCGCTGGAGCGGCCGCCACGGCCACGCCCACCGGTCTCGCCGAGGTCCTCGACCTCTTCCGCGCCCAGACCCGCACGGGTCCGCTCGCCGCGCGGCAGGACACCCTTGGTGCCCGCCGGGATGTTCAGCTCCTCGTACAGGTGCGGGGAGCTGGAGTAGGTCTCGACCGGGTCGTTGAAGCCCAGGTCGAGCGCCTTGTTGATCAGCTGCCAGCGCGGGATGTCGTCCCAGTCGACCAGCGTGATCGCGATGCCCTTGGCGCCCGCGCGGCCGGTGCGGCCGATGCGGTGCAGGTAGGTCTTCTCGTCCTCGGGGGACTGGTAGTTGATGACGTGCGTCACGCCACCCACGTCGATGCCGCGCGCGGCGACGTCGGTGCAGACGAGCACGTCGACCTTGCCGTTGCGGAACGCGCGCAGCGCCTGCTCGCGCGCGCCCTGGCCGAGGTCGCCGTGGACCGCGCCGGAGGCGAAGCCGCGCTTCTCGAGCTGCTCGGCGATGTCGGCGGCGGTGCGCTTGGTCCGGCAGAAGATCATCGCGAGTCCGCGGCCCTCAGCCTGCAGGATGCGCGAGACCATCTCGGGCTTGTCCATGTTGTGCGCGCGGAACACGTGCTGCTTGGTGTTCGCGACGGTCTGGCCCTCGTCGTCCGGCGCGGTGGCGCGGATGTGCGTGGGCTGCGACATGTACCGCCGGGCCAGGCCGATGACGGCGCCCGGCATGGTCGCCGAGAACAGCATCGTCTGGCGCTTCGCCGGAAGCATGTTGATGATCTTCTCGACGTCGGGCAGGAAGCCCAGGTCGAGCATCTCGTCGGCCTCGTCGAGGACCAGGCACTTGACGTGCTTGAGGTCGAGCTTGCGCTGCCCGGCGAGGTCGAGGAGCCGGCCGGGTGTGCCGACGACGATGTCGATGCCCTTCTTGAGGGCCTCGACCTGCGGTTCGTAGGCACGGCCGCCGTATATGGCGAGGACGCGGACGTTACGCGCCTTGCCGGCGGTCAGGAGGTCGTTCGTCACCTGCTGGCAGAGCTCGCGGGTGGGCACGACGATGAGGGCCTGCGGCGCCTCGGTCAGCTGCTCGGGCTTGGCGCGGCCGGCCTCGACGTCGGCGGGGACGATCACGCGCTCCAGGAGTGGAAGGCCGAAACCGAGCGTCTTGCCGGTGCCGGTCTTGGCCTGGCCGATGACGTCCGAGCCCGAAAGGGCGACGGGGAGCGTCATCTCCTGGATGGGGAAGGGGCTGATGATGCCGACGGCTTCGAGGGCCTCGGCCGTCTCGGGAAGGATCCCGAGCTCTCGGAAAGTCGTAGTCAGGGCTATGCCTTGTCTGTGAGATGCGGTGCGAGGCGAACGCTGGGGGTCGTGACCGTGCCGGTAACCGCCGGCCGCTTGTGGGGCGGGCCGGGGGCGCGGGACCACTGCCGGCGCTCGAGCGCTCGTACCGCTGAGGTTCCCTCCTCGTGCCGTACGCAGCGTGTGCGCACCGCCCGGAGGGCTGTCGGGTCGGAGCCGATCGGGCCACCGACCGGGCATCCTCATTCATACGGCCCGTCAAATACTCGGCGGGCGCATTACCACTGTACCGCTAAATCTCGCATGTGTGTCCGGCGAATTCGTCACATGGTCGTCGTCACAGTCACTGACCAGGGCCTTACGCCTTCCGGCAAGCGGGCTATTGTGCGCTTCATGGAGACGCCTGACACCCCTGCCGAATCCGCCCCCGAACCCACTGGAGTCGCCGCTCAGGACTGGGCGACAGCTTCCGCCGAGCCCGACTACCGCGCCGCGGTGGTGGACCTGCTCGGCGCGCTCGCCTACGGGGAGCTCGCGGCGTTCGAGCGCCTCGCGGAGGACGCGAAGCTCGCGCCGACGCTCGGCGACAAGGCGGAGCTGGCGAAGATGGCGTCGGCCGAGTTCCACCACTTCGAGCAGCTCAGGGACCGCCTTTCGGCGATCGGCGCGGAGCCGACCGAGGCGATGCACCCGTTCGTCGCCGCGCTCGACGGCTTCCACCGCCAGACCGCGCCGTCGGACTGGCTGGAGGGCCTGGTCAAGGCCTACGTCGGCGACTCGATCGCCAGTGACTTCTACCGCGAGGTGGCAGCGCGTCTCGACGGCGACACCCGCGCCCTGGTGCTCGCGGTGCTCGACGACACCGGGCACGCGAGCTTCGCCGTGGAGAAGGTGCGCGCCGCGATCGATGCGGACCCGCGCGTGGGCGGGCGGCTCGCGCTGTGGGCGCGGCGGCTGATGGGCGAGGCCCTCTCCCAGTCGCAGCGGGTCGTCGCCGACCGTGACGCGCTGTCGACCATGCTGGTCGGGGGCGTGGCCGACGGCTTCGACCTCGCCGAGGTCGGCCGGATGTTCTCCCGGATCACCGAGGCGCACACCAAGCGGATGGCCGCGCTGGGCCTGGCGGCGTAACGACCCCCGTGGGGGCGCCCCGCACCCCTTGCGGGGCGCGCCGCCCGACGGGGCCTCGGGCCGACGGGGCCTTCGGCCGCTTTCGGCCCTCAGGCCGTCGCCGAGTGGCGCAGTCTGCCGCCGGTCGGGCGGAGCAGCAGCGACAGCAGGGCCGCCGATACGGCGAGCGCTCCCACGAGCGTCGCGGGGGCGTGGCCGGAGCCGAGCGCCATGTGCGTGATGAAGGCGCCGATGAGTGCGCCGACGGGGCCCGTGGACAGGACCAGGCTGCGCCCGGGCAGTCGGTGCCCGAGGCGGTGCGCGGCGGCCCAGGCCAGGGCGAGGCCGAGCAGTGTGGAGCCGAGTGCTTCCAGAATCACGGTGGTGCCCTCCCTTGCGGCCAGGTGCAAATCGGTCGTAGCCGGTCTACCCCGGGCGGCCGGAATGCAACCCTCCATGATCGGATGGCGCCGGTTTCCCCGTACGACGCGCACAGGACCGGCACAACGCACAGGAACGGCCCGGTGGTTGAGAACCACCGGGCCGTTCCGTCAGGCATGCGCCCGAGCGTCCTACAGGGCGCTGAAGCCCACCTTGCGCGCGGTCGGCTCACCGAGCTCGACGTACGCGAGGCGGTCGGCCGGAACCAGGACCTTGCGGCCGTGGTCGTCCACGAGGCTCAGCAGCGGCGACTTGCCGGTCAGCGCCTCGGACACCGCGGTCTCGACTTCCTCGGCGCTCTGGCCGCTCTCCAGCACGATCTCGCGGGGCGCGTACTGCACGCCGATCTTGACCTCCACGGCTTTGTCCCTCCGACGGTCAGTCTGTGCGCGGCCGTCCGCGCCGTACCCAGCACACATTAGCCCGGTGAGGGGACGGGGACGGCCGCGGCCGTGCACGCCGGTAGCGAACACGGGACGGGAACAAAAACGCGGAGGCTCAGTGGCCTTCCGTGCCGTGCAGCGGGAAACCGGCGATGCCGCGCCAGGCGAGCGAGGTGAGCAGCTCCACCGCCTTGTCGCGTGGCACCGTGCTGCGGCTGGCCAGCCAGTACCGGGCGACGACCTGCGAATACCCGCCGAGGCCCACGGCGAGGAGCATCGCCTCGTCCCTGGGCAGGCCGGTGTCCTCGGCGATGACCTCGCAGATCGCCTCCGCGCACTGGAGGGTGACGCGGTCCACGCGCTCGCGCACCGCGGCCTCGTTCGTCAGGTCCGACTCGAAGACAAGCCGGAAGGCGCCGCCCTCGTTCTCCACGTACGCGAAATAGGCGTCCATCGTCGCGGCGACGCGGAGCTTGTTGTCTGTGGTGGACGCCAGCGCCGTGCGCACGGACTGCAGCAGTGACTCGCAGTGCTGGTCGAGCAGGGCGAGGTAGAGGTCGAGCTTGCCCGGGAAGTGCTGGTAGAGCACGGGCTTGCTGACGCCGGCGCGCTCGGCGATGTCGTCCATCGCCGCCGCGTGGTAACCCTGTGCGACGAACACCTCCTGGGCGGCGCCCAGGAGCTGGTTGCGTCGGGCACGGCGCGGCAGTCGTGTGCCCCGCGGGCGTGCTGCCTCTGTCTGCTCGATGGCTGTCACGCCGCCTCCCAAAATCGTCCGATGTGCGGTGAGCGCCGCGCCGCCATCGTACTTTTCGGTAACTGTGATGTGCGCGGTGCGAGCGCAGGATTTCACGGACTGGACGACCGCAGAAGGGCCGCGCACCGGTGCGTAGCAGGGCAAACGCGGTCAGGTCCGGGCCCGCGGTTCTCGGCTTCCGCCCGGGTTCCCTAGGCCCTGTCGTCAAACTCGCGTCGTTCGCCCGGAGGGCGGCCTAGCGGTAGTCGTCCTCGTCGAGGCTGACGACGCGGGCCTGTTCGGCCAGGTCGGCCTCGCTGGCGGAGTTCGGGTCGGCCTCCACCAGGGAGTCGTCCCGGCGGGGAGCGAGATCGGTGTGCTGCTCGGCCGTGTCCGCCTCCGGGGCCTCGACGTCGACCTCGGGCTCTTGCGTCTCTTCCGTTTCGAAGGTGTCCGGGTCGGTCGGGTCGACACTCATGTATGGCTCTCTTCCCTCGCGGTACTCGGTGGCCTGGTGGTTCGAGTGCCCCTGCGCCCTCTTTCCATGACTCTTCCCGTCGGTTTTCGCCAGCTCTTCCGAGCGTAGAAGAGACCTGGACGAGGCGCTACGCGATCTGTGTGCGTTCTGTGACAGCGAACACGTGAACTAGCGCGTGATCGTCTCGTAACATTGCCGCATGCCTTCGACCGACCTGCCGAACCTACTGGCCACCGCCGCCGCCCCCAAGCCGGGTGCCGTGGCGGTCGCGGAGGGGGAACGGCTCGACTCGGTCGCCCTGCCCGGGCTCTCGTTGACCGTGCGCTCCCGGCCCTCGGTCCGCCCCGGACTGCCGCCCGCGCTGTACGTGCACGGGCTCGGCGGCTCCTCGCAGAACTGGTCGGCCCTGATGCCGCGGCTGGAGGACGTCGTCGACTGCGAGGCGCTCGACCTGCCGGGGTTCGGGGACTCCCCGCCGCCCGACGACGGCGACTACTCGGTCACCGGGGGCGCCCGTGCGGTCATCCGCTATCTCGACGCGCGCGGCCGCGGCCCCGTCCACCTCGTGGCGAACTCACTGGGCGGCGCCATCACCACGCGCGTCGCCGCGGTCCGCCCCGACCTCGTCCGCACGCTGACACTGATCTCGCCCGCCCTGCCGGAGCTGCGGGTGCAGCGCACGGCGGTGCCGACCGGGCTGCTCGCGGTGCCGGGCGTCGCCGCGCTCTTCACCCGGCTCACCAGGGAGTGGACGGCGGAGCAGCGGGTGCGCGGCGTCATGGGGCTCTGTTACGGCGACCCGGGCAGGGTCACGCCGGAAGGATTCGGCGCCGCGGTGCGGGAGATGGAGCGCAGGCTCCAGCTCCCTTATTTCTGGGACGCGATGACCCGGTCGGCGCGCGGCGTCGTGAACGCGTACACGCTGGGCGGCGAGCATGGACTGTGGCGGCAGGCCGAGCGGGTGCTCGCGCCGACCCTGCTGGTCTACGGCGGCCGCGATCTGCTCGTCTCGTTCCGCATGGCCCGCAAGGCGGCCGCCGCGTTCCGCGACTCGCGGCTGCTCACGCTGCCCGACGCCGGGCACGTGGCGATGATGGAGTACCCCGAGACCGTGGCCACGGCCTTCCGTGAACTCCTCGTCGACACGGGTGAGTTGACCGCGGCGGGCCGCGAGGGCTCGCGTACGGGTTCGGGGAGCTGAGGCGGCGCGTGGGACGTCACAGCCGCCGGGGCCCGGCAGACACACCTGACCACACCAGCACCTCGGGGATACCGAAGTCGCGCGGCGCGGGCCCGCAGTCGGGTCCCGGCCCGGGGCGACGCAGGCGTGCGCCGAGCGCGGACGGAACGCCCGCGCAGGACACGCCCGCCCACGGGACACCCGCTCACGGGACACCCGCTCACGGGACACCCGCGCAGGGCACGCCCTCCCACGGGGTTCCGCACGTGCGGGGCGGGCACCCCGAGCAGCGCGAGCCCGGCGGCGGCTGGGGCGACGGCGCCGACACCGGCACAGGTACCGATACTGGTACGGGCACAGGTACCGGCACAGGCGGTGGCCCCCGGGCCGGGGGCGGCAGCGGTGTGCCCGGGCCCCGGCAGGACTACATGGCCGCCTTCCCCGACGAACTCCCCGAGGGCTTCACACCGGCCTCGCCGGAGCCCGGCGCGGACGCGGTCGGCGCGGTCGACGCGGCCATGGAGCCGCCACCGCCCCGCGACCCGTATGCCTCCGTCACCGACTGGGGCGACGTCGAGCCCCTCCTGGACGGTCAGGGGTCCGACACCGGGCGCCGCACCAAGAAGCGCGGGCGCACCGTCGGCGGCATCGCGGCCGCCGCCGTGATCGGCGTGGTCGCGGTCGTCGTCGTGGGGCAGCTCGCCGGCGGGGCGAAGGGCTCGGACACGGGTACCAAGGCGGCGCCGGGCGGCGCGCGCGACACCGAGGACCCCGCGTCCCGCTCGGACCGCAGGCCGACGCCGAACGATCTGCGGGACGCGGCTCCGGACACGTACGACGAGAAGATGGGCAAGGTATTCCCGCTGGACCCGAAGCTCAAGGCGTCCGGTGACTTCGAGGCGATGCCCGGGTTCGACAAGGCGCCCGGCAAGGGGCAGCGGCTCCGCTACCGCGTCGACGTCGAGAAGGGGCTCGGTCTCGACGGGCAGCTCTTCGCGCAGGCGGTCCAGAAGACCCTGAACGACGACCGGAGTTGGGCCCACGCGGGGGCCCGCACCTTCGAGCGGATCTCGTCGGGACGGCCCGATTTCGTCGTCACGCTGGCGAGCCCGGGGACGACCGCGAAGTGGTGCGCGAAATCCGGCCTGGACATCACCCAGGACAACGTGTCGTGCGATTCCGCGGCGACGGACCGCGTGATGATCAACGCCTATCGGTGGGCGCAGGGCGCCAAGACCTACGGCGACGCCGTCAAGAAGGAATTCGGCAACGCCATCCACCCGTACCGCCAGATGCTCATCAATCACGAGGTCGGCCACCGGCTCGGCCACAATCACACGGACTGCACGAAGGACGGGCAGCTCGCCCCCGTCATGCAGCAGCAGACGAAATTCCTGGAGCACGACGGCATCAAGTGCAAGGCCAACCCCTGGGTGTTCCCGAAGAGTTGAGGCGGGGCGGGTCCCGGGGTCCCGGGGGCGGTTTTGACATCGGTCGGAAATTCGTTCATATTTCTGCGCATGTCGAACCTTCACGCCCCGTCGAGCGCCGCCATTGAGCTGGCGCTGTTCGGCGTGACCGCGCTCTGCGTGGCCGACATCCACTGTTGCTGACGCCCGCCCCGGCGAGTGCGTCGCTCTTTCCCAGCTGTACCGGTCCCGGCCGGACCGTAGCCTTTTTCGGCTGCTCGTAGTCGGGCTCAGCTGCTTTTCGCTGCCTTTGTGCCGCGTATTCCGCGCCTTCTCCGGGGCGAGCTCCGCTCGGTCTCTGCTCGATTCCCGTTGATCCGCTGCCCTTTTCGCAGCGTCCCCCGAGAGGTCTTCTTCCGATGCGTCAATCGCCCGTCATAGCCCGCCGCGTGGCAGCGGCATCCGTCAGCCTGGTCCTGGCCTCGGGCGTCGTCGCCTGCGCGGGTCCGAAGGACGAGGACGCCGGGAGCGGCGGCGGAAAGCCGGCCGAGGGCGGCACGCTCACCGTCCTCAACCGCGACCCGCAGACCGACTTCGACCCCGCCCGGCTCTACACCTCCGGCGGCGGCAACGTGCCGAGCCTCGTCTTCCGCACCCTGACCACCCGCAACCGCGAGGACGGTGCCAAGGGCACCGAGGTCGTGCCGGACCTCGCCACGGATCTGGGCAAGCCGAGCAAGAACGCCACGGTGTGGACGTACACGCTGAAGAAGGGGATCACGTACGAGGACGGCTCGCCGATCACCTCGAAGGACGTGAAGTACGGCATCGAGCGGTCCTTCGCCGCCGAACTCAGCGGTGGCGCGCCCTACTTGAGGGACTGGCTGGTCGGCGGCGCCACATACCAGGGCCCGTACAAGGACAAGAGCGGCAAGGGGCTCGCGTCCATCGAGACGCCCGACGAGCGGACCATCGTCTTCCATCTGAACAAGCCCGAGGGCGAGTTCCCCTATCTCGCGACCCAGACGCAGTTCGCGCCCGTCCCGAAGAGCAAGGACAAGGGCACCAAGTACGAGGAGCACCCCGTCTCTTCCGGCCCCTACAAGGTCGTCAGGAACGAGAACGACGGCGAGCGGCTCCGTCTGGAGCGCAACCCGCACTGGTCCGCGAAGACCGACCCGGAGCGCAAGGCCTACCCGGACGTCATCGACGTGCGGTCCGGGCTCGACTCGTCCGTCATCAACCAGCGGCTCTCCGCGAGCCAGGGCGCCGACGCCGCCGCCGTCACCGCCGGCACCAACCTCGGCCCGGCCGAGCTCGCCAGGGTCACCGGCGACAAGAAGCTGGCCTCGCACGTCGGCACCGGGCACTTCGGCTACACGAACTACCTCGCCTTCAACCCCAAGGTGAAGCCCTTCGACGACCCCAAGGTGCGCCAGGCCGTCGCCTACGCCGTGGACCGCTCCTCCGTCGTCAACGCCGCGGGCGGCTCCTCGCTCGCCGAGCCCGCCACCACGTACCTGCCGAACCAGAAGTCCTTCGGATACACGAAGTACGACCACTTCCCGGCGGGCCCGAACGGCAACCCGCAGAAGGCGAAGGAGCTCCTGAAGGAGGCCGGTCACAAGGACGGGCTGACCATCACGCTCACGCACTCCAACGCCAAGGACTTCGAGACCAGCCCCGAGATCGCCACCGCCATCCAGGACGCGCTCAAGAAGGCCGGGATCACCGTCAAGCTCCAGGGCCTGGAGGACAACGACTACAGGGACAAGACCCACCGCGCCAAGGACGAGCCCGGCCTCTTCCTCGCCCACTGGGGCGCCGACTGGCCCTCCGGCGGTCCCTTCCTCGCCCCGATCTTCGACGGCCGGCAGATCGTGAAGGACGGCGCCAACTTCAACTCCGGGTTCCTGGACGACAAGTCCGTCAACGACGAGATCGACGAGATCAACAAGCTGACCGACCTGAAGGCCGCCGCCGCGCGCTGGGGCGCCCTGGACAAGAAGATCGGTGAGCGGGCGCTGACCGTGCCGCTCTTCCACCCGGTCTACAAGCGCCTCTACGGCAAGGACGTCAAGAACATCGTCATCAGCGACTGGACCGGTGTCCTCGATGTCTCCCAGGTCGCGGTGAGGTCGTCGTGACCGTCCGCTCCGGCTTCTGGGGGCGGCTGCGCGCGCAGCGCGCCGCCCTCGTGGCGGCGGGCGTCGTCGCGCTGCTCGTCGTCGTGGCGCTCACCGCGCCGCTGCTCACCGCCCTGGAGGGGCAGGACCCCACCTCGTACCATCCGGATCTCATCGACTCGGCGCGCGGCGGCGTCCCGGTCGGCCCGTTCGGCGGGATCAGCGGCGAGCACTGGCTCGGCGTCGAGCCGCAGACCGGGCGTGACCTCTTCGCGCGCCTCGTGTACGGGGCGCGGGTCTCGCTCGGCGTCGCGCTCGCCGCGACCCTCGTGCAGGTCATTGTCGGTGTGGCGGTCGGGATGGCCGCCGGGTTCGGCAACCGCTGGGTCGACCAGGTGCTCAGCAGGGCCACCGACGTCATCGTGGCCCTGCCGCTCATGGTCTTCGCACTCGCGCTGATGGCGGTCGTGCCCAGCGGATTTCCGCGGCCCATGCTCGTCGCCCTCGTCATCGGGCTCATCGCCTGGGGCAGCCTGGCCAAGATCGTGCGGGCGCAGACCATCACGCTCAAGGAGCTCGACCACGTGGCCGCCGCGCGGCTCAGCGGCTGGGGCTCCGTGCGGATCGCCCGCCGCGAACTGCTGCCCGCCCTCGCCGCGCCCGTCATCACCTACGCCGCGCTGCTCGTCCCCACCAACATCACCGCCGAGGCCGCGCTCTCCTTCCTCGGCGTGGGCGTGAAGCCGCCCACCGCGTCGTGGGGCCAGATGCTCACGTCCGCCGACGTCTGGTACCAGGCGGCGCCGCAGCACCTGCTGTACCCGGCGGGTGCGCTGTTCGTGACCGTGTTCGCGCTCACCGTCCTCGGTGACGGCGTGCGCACGGCGCTCGACCCGCGGGCCACGTCGCGGCTGCGGATCGGCACCGGCCGGAAGCAGGAGGCCCGCGCATGACCGGCCTCCCCGGATTCCTGCTGCGGCGCTTCATCGGCGCCGCCGTCACGCTCCTCGTGCTCTCCGTCATCATCTACGCGGTCTTCTACACCGCTCCGGGCGACGTCGCCCAGATCACCTGCGGCCCGCGCTGCTCACCTGCCCAAGTGCACCAGGTCGCCGAGCAGTTGCGGCTCGACGATCCGCTGTACGTCCGCTACTGGGACTTCCTGCAAGGCATCGTCGTGGGCCAGGACTACTCGACGGGCACCGGCACCGAACACTGCGACGCGCCCTGCCTCGGGATCTCGTACCAGAGCGACCAGCAGGTCACCGCGCTGATCACGGCGAAGCTGCCGGTCACGGGGTCGCTCGCGCTGGGCGCGATGGTGCTGTGGCTCATCCTCGGGGTGGGCGCGGGCGTGCTCTCCGCCTGGCGGCGCGGCCGGATCAGCGAGCGCGTGTTGACCGCCGTCACGCTCGCGGGCACCGCCACGCCCGTCTTCGTGATCGGCCTGCTCCTGATGATCGTGGTCTGCGGTCAGCTCCAGTGGCTGCCCTTCCCGCAGTACGTGCCCTTCGCGGACGACCCGACGCAGTGGGCGTGGAACCTGCTCCTGCCCTGGCTCTCGCTGGCCCTCATCGAGGCCGCCAAGTACGCGCGCCTGACCCGCTCCTCGATGCTGGAGACCCTCGCCGACGATCACGTGCGGACCTTTCGCGCGTACGGCGTGGGGGAGCGGTCGATCATCGGGAAGCACGCGCTGCGCGGCGCCGTCGCGCCCGTCATCGCGCTGACCGCCAACGACTTCGGGTCGATGTTCGGCGGCGCGGTGCTCAGCGAGACGCTGTTCGGACTGCCCGGACTCGGGCGCGAACTCGTGCACGCGGTCAAGGTCGTCGACCTGCCGGTGGTGGTCGGGATGGTGATGGTCACCGGCTTCTTCGTGGTGCTCGCCAATGCCGTCGCGGACGTGCTGTACGCGGTGGCCGACCGACGGGTGGTGCTGTCATGAGTCTCGTCCGAGTCGAGGACCTGAGAGTCGAGTTCGGGTCCGGTGCCGGTGCCGTCCGGGCCGTGGACGGTGTCTCCTTCACGCTGGAGAAGGGCGGCGCGCTCGCCCTCGTCGGCGAGTCGGGATCCGGCAAGTCCACCGTGGCGTCCGCACTCCTCGGCCTCCACCGGGGCACGGGCGCGCACGTCGGCGGGTCGGTACTGGTCGACGGCGTCGATGTACAGGCGGCGTCCGGCACCGAACTGCGGCGGCTGCGCGGCGGGAAGGCCGCGATGGTCTTCCAGGACCCGCTCTCCTCCCTCGACCCCTACTACGCGGTGGGCGACCAGATCGCCGAGGTGTACCGCGTCCACACGGGCGCGTCCCGGCGGGCGGCACGCGCGCGCGGTGTGGAGGTGCTCGACCGGGTCGGCATCCCCGACGCCGCGCGCCGCTCGCGGGCCCGCCCGCACGAGTTCAGCGGCGGCATGCGCCAACGCGCCCTCATCGCCATGGCGTTGGCCTGCGAACCCGCGCTGCTCGTCGCCGACGAGCCGACCACCGCGCTCGACGTCACCGTCCAGGCCCAGATCCTCGACCTGCTGCACACCCTGCGCGGCGAGACCGGCATGGGGCTGCTCCTGGTCACCCACGACGTGGGTGTCGCCGCCGAGAGCGTCGACGACGTGCTGGTCATGCGGGACGGGCGCGCGGTGGAGCGCGGCGCCGTACGGGAGGTCCTCGGAGCGCCGCGGGAGGCGTACACGCAGGAGCTCCTGAAGGCCGTCCCGCGGGTGGACTCGCCGCTGGTGCCGGCCGCCGGTGAAGCGGGCGAGGTCGTGCTCGAAGCCGTCGGCCTGCGCCGGGAGTTCGGGCGCGGCAGGCGTGCGGTCACCGCCGTCGACGACGTCTCGCTCACCGTCCGGCGCGGGGAGACCCTCGGCATCGTGGGCGAGAGCGGCAGCGGCAAGACCACGCTCGGGCGCATGCTCGTGGGCCTCCTGGAACCGACCGCCGGGCAACTCCGCCACGGGGGTGCGGAGGTGCCGGGCGGCCGGGTGGTGCCCGGGGTGCAGATGGTGTTCCAGGACCCCGTCTCCTCGCTCAACCCGCGCCGCTCCGTGGGCGAGTCCATCGCCGACCCGCTGCGCGCGCGGGGCGAGGCCGACTCCTTCGTGCGGGGGAGGGTGCGCGAACTCCTGGGGCGCGTGGGGCTCGAACCGGCGCACTACGACCGCTACCCGCACGAGTTCAGCGGTGGCCAGCGCCAGCGCGTCGGCATCGCGCGGGCGCTCGCGGCGGAGCCCCGGCTCATCGTGTGCGACGAGCCCGTATCCGCCCTCGACGTGACGACGCAGGCCCAGGTGACCGCGCTGCTCGCCGAGTTGCAGCGGGAGCTCGCGCTCGCGCTGGTCTTCGTCGCCCACGATCTCGCGGTGGTGCGCCAGGTCAGCGACCGGGTCGCGGTGATGCGGCGGGGGCGGATCGTCGAGGAGGGCCCGGTGGCGGAGGTCTACCGCGCGCCACGGGACCCGTACACCCAGCGGCTCCTCGCGGCCGTGCCCGCGCTCGACCCCGAGGCGGCGAGGCAACGGCGCGAGGCCCGCAAGGAGCTGGCCGCAGCCTGACTCCCGGTAGCGGAACGGGGCTTCTGGGGTGCTATAGCGCGACAGAACGCGACCGACGCGGGAAAGTTACTGCCGTTCACCCCTTTTGGTGGCGCGATGGACAACCGTCCGTCGCGCCACCCGCATGACCGCATACGTTCGTCCCGCTGCGAGCCGCCGGACCAACGGCGGCTCCCCGGACGGGATATCGGGGGTGCACTCGTGCGCGTCGGACTGCTTACGGAGGGTGGCTATCCGTATGTGAGCGGTGAAGCCAGGCTCTGGTGCGACCGGCTCGTGCGCGGGCTCGGGCAGCACGAGTTCGACGTCTACGCCCTCAGCCGCAGCCGGCGGCAGCAGGCGCAGGGCTGGGTCGAACTGCCCCCGCAGGTCGGCCGGGTGCGCACGGCGCCGCTGTGGACCGTCGACGACCAGGCGCTCTGTGCCGCGGGTCCCCGCGGCGGGCACGGGCGACGGGCCCGCCGCCGGTTCGTGGAGTACTACGGGGAGCTGGCGGACGTGGTCTGCCGCGGGGGTTTCGGCGGGAGTACGGGTGCTGGCGCCGGTGCCAGTGCCGGTGTCGCTGCTGGTGCGGAGGGCGGGGCGCAGGGCGCTCGCGGCGAAGTGGCGGACCGTTTCAGCAACGCCCTGTACGGGCTGGCCGAACTCGCCCGCGACGAGGGCGGCCTTGTCGCCGCCCTGCGCTCCGAGTCCGCCGTCCGCGCCCTGGAGCGCGCCTGCCGCGCGCCCGGCGCACTGCGGGCGGCCCGCGCCGCCCGCGTGCCCGACCTGCTCACCGCCGCGGGCCTGATGGAGCGCGCGCTGCGACCGCTCTCCCTCGACTGGTACGGGGCCGACGGACTCGGCGCCGTCGACCTGTGCCACGCCGCCTCCGGCGGACCCGCGGCGCTGCCGGGACTCCTTGCCGGCCACTTCGACGGGGTCCCGCTGCTCGTGACCGAGTACGGCGTGCAGCTCCGGGCGCATTACCTCGCCGCGGGCGACACGGACCTGAGCGCACCGGCGCGGGCGCTCCTCGCGTCCTTCCATGGCCTCCTCGCGGCCGAGGTGTACCGCGGGGCCACCCTCATCACCCCCGGCAACACCCACGCCCGGCGCTGGCAGGAGCGCTGCGGCGCCGATCGCGCCAAGCTGCGCACGGTCCACCCCGGCATGGACGCGGCCCGCTTCTCGGAGATCGGCGAAGGGGGCTACGACGATTTGGCCGCGGGCCCCGGCACGCTCCTGTGGGTCGGCCGCATCGAGCCCGCCAAGGACCTGATCTCGCTGCTCCACGCCTTCGCCGAGATCCGCGCGGCGGCGCCGGGCGCGCGCCTCAGGATCGTCGGGGCGCCGGCCGAGGAGCCGGAGGCGCTGGAGTACCTCGCGCACTGCCGGGCCCTCGCCGCGCAGCTCTTCCCCGACGAGGCGCCGGGCGCGCACGCCGTCGGCTGCAACCCCGTCTCCTTCGAGGAGATCGGCGGCCCCGACGTCCCCGAACTCGCCGACGCGTACGCCTCCGGAGCCGTCGTCGTCCTCTCCAGCGTCGTCGAGGGCTTCCCGATCAGCCTGGTCGAGGCCATGTTCTGCGGGCGCGCGACCGTCTCGACGGATGTCGGCGCGGTGGTGGAGGTCATCGGCGGCACGGGTCTTGTCGTGCCGCCGCGCAATCCGAAGGCGCTCGCGGAGGCGTGCGTGTCGCTCCTGCGCGACCCCGAGCGGCGCGCGCGCCTGGGCGCCGCAGCGCGGGCGCGGGCCCTTGAACTCTTCACCGTCGAGCAGAACGTCGCGGCATTTCGAAGCATTTACCTGGAGATCGTCTCGCACTGCCCGGTGCACAGGGACGTGGTGGACGAGGCGGGCGAGCCCGTGCCGTTCGCGCATCCGGCGGAGGCGTATCTCCCGGGGCGGTGGGCGGTCGCGGTGGGGCCCGCGTCGAACGGGGCCGGGTCGGGCGCCGAGGGCGGCGGCGTGCCGAGCTGGGCCGTGACGGAAGAGGTCGCGGCACCAGGAGAGGTCTTGGGGTCTGGCGTGGTCCTGGGGTCGGGAGAGGTCCTGGGGCCGGGAGAGACCTTGGGGCCGGGAGAGGTCCTGGGGTCGGGCGAGGCCGATGTTCGGGCGCAGCTGAAGGGGGCCACCGTATGAAGCGACACGAGGGAGCCGTCCGGGCCGTGGACGCACCGCACGCTCCGGAGGGTGCGAGCGGCTGGGACTCGCGGTCCGAGGAACTGCTCGCGGACCGGGCGCTGACGCCGGTGCCGACGGATTTGCCGGGCGCCGGAACCGCCGCCCCGGTCGGCGGCGCGTCCGTACCCGCCTTCGGCGAAGGCGGCGGCGACGACGGCGACAGCGGCTGGGACGCGCGCGGCAAGGGCAGAGGCACCGGCTCCACCGGTGTCCCGGCGCCCCGCCCGCCCGCCGCCCCGGCCAAGCCCGCGCGGCGCGGCCCCGCCGACCCCGTGAAGGCCCTCATGCACCGCCACCGCCGACTGTGCGAGCGCGCCGTCGACCCGCTGGAGATCGCGGCGGGCCTGGAGGCCCACGGCGTCACCGACAGAACGGCCGCACGCTTCCGGCACCGCGACGTCTTCGCGCTGGCCGAGGAGATGTACGCGCGCGTGCCCCGCGACGATGGCGACACCTCGCCCGCCGCCGACGACCCGCCCACCGGCGGACGCGGCGGCGGACGGACGGGGGGCGACACGCGGACCACCTGCGAGGGCGCACCCGTCGGCGCCCCCGAAGTGCCCACAGGCTGGGCCCTGTTCGCGCTGCTGCCCGGCGCGGCCTGCGCCGCAGCCGTGACCGGCCTCGCCCACAGCGAGGGGGACACGCGGCTCGTGGCCGTACCCCTCGGCGCGCTCGCCGTCGGCGCGGCCCTGCGCATCGCCCTGCGGCACGGACCGCTGCGCGCCGCCACGCACCCGATGCCCGCCACGCGCGCGTGGGTGTGCTGGCTCCTCGCGTACGCCCTGCTCGGCGACGGCCTGTTGCGGGGCGTCCTCGCGGGCGGGCCCGACGGACTCGGCGACCTGTGGGACCCGGCGGCCGCCGCGCTCCTGGGTCTCGCCCTCGCCGTCGCGCCCGCGACCTGGTGCGCCCGCCTCTTCGCCGTACGGGCCGGGGGCCGGCTCGCCGCAAGCCGCGGGCTCGACGAGTTCGCGTCCTCCGTACGGCCGCTGCTGCTCGGGGTGTTCGCGCTGTTCCTGGGGTCGCTCGGGGCGCTCCTCGCGGCCGCGGACGCCGTGCTCGGCGACCTGGGCGGGCGAGTGGGCGACCACCCCGGCGGCGGCCCTCCCGCACTGCTCGGGGCCGCCGCACTCGGCGCCCTGCTGCTGCTCGCCCGCCTCCTCGGCGTCTACGGCTTCACCCGCGCCCCCGCCCTGCTGCTCGGCGCCGCGGGCGCCTGCGAAGCGACCGCGCTGGCCCTGGTGTTCATGGCCAGGCTGCCCGGCTGCGCCGCACTGGCCGCGCCCGTCACGGCCGCCGTCGACGGCTGGGGCCCCGGCGCCGTACCGGCCGCCGCGTGCGGCGCCGCCGCCCTCGTCCTCCTGGTCCACGCGGCCAGGACCCTCACCCTCGCCTCGGCCCACGCGGCATCCCGTGCCGCGCCGTAGCCACCGACCGGCACGACCACCCTCCCGCGGGGCCGACACCGCGGGCCTCACCCGTGCACCACGGCAACACCCCGAAGGAGAAAGACAGATGATCACCCGCAGCCGTCTCCGCCATCGAGCGGCCACCCCGGGAGGCGCCCGATGAGGGTGCTGCTGATCGGAGCCAACGGATACCTCGGCCGGTTCGTCGCCGACCGGCTGCTCGCCGACCCGGCGGTGCAGCTCACCGCACTCGGCCGCGGCGACGACTCGGACGTACGGTTCGACCTCGCGAGCGGCAGCCCCGGCGCGCTCACCCGCTTCCTGGACGCCGTGCACCCGGGCGTCGTCATCAACTGCGCGGGCGCCACCCGCGGCGGCGCCCGCGACCTGACCCGCCACAACACCGTCGCCGTCGCCACCATCTGCGAGGCCCTGCGCCGCAGCGGTTGCGGGGCGCGCCTCGTGCAGCTGGGCTGCGGCGCCGAGTACGGGCCGAGCCAGCCCGGCTCCTCGACCGCGGAGGACGCGGTGCCGCGCCCCGGCGGGCCCTACGGGGTCAGCAAGCTGGCGGCCACCGAACTGGTGCTCGGCTCCGGGCTCGACGCCGTCGTCCTGCGGGTGTTCTCGCCCGCCGGACCCGGGACGCCGGCCGGGTCGCCGCTCGGCCGCCTCGCGGAGGCCATGCGGCGCGCGATGCAGTCCGGCGACGGCGAGCTCAAGCTCGGCGGGCTCGGGGTGCAGCGGGACTTCGTCGACGTCCGCGACGTGGCGCGCGCCGTGCACGCCGCCTCGCTCTCCGCCGCCCAGGGCGTCGTGAACATCGGCGCGGGCCGTGCCGTACGACTGCGTGACGCGGCCGCCGTCCTGGCCCGCGTCGCGGGGTACGGCGGCGCGCTGCACGAGCTGGACCAGGTGCCTGTGCGCCAGGTCATCGGCCACCAGCGCGGCGAGTCCGAGCACGGCACCCCGGCCGCCGCGTACCCCTACCCGGACGGCTGCGGCAGCTGGCAGCAGGCCGATGTCCGCACCGCGCGCGACCGGCTCGGCTGGCGGCCGCGCATCAACCTCGAAGAGTCGCTCGCCGACATCTGGATGGAGGCCGCATGCCGCATCTGACCAGGTCCACGAGGGGCGCCGCGAGCACCGAGGTGCGCGTCGGCTTCGGCATCCCGGGCTTTGCCCACCCGCTCGTCGCGCCCGTCGAATGGGCCGAACTCACCCGCCCCGGCACCCCTTTGAAGTGGGTTGTCCTCAATGTCGCGAACGGTCCTGGCGAGCGGCCCGACCCGCACTGCCTCGAAGCGGCGGGCCGACTGCGGAACGCGGGCGTCCGGGTGCTCGGCCACCTCGACGCGACGTACGGCGCCCGCTCGTTCGGGGAGCTGGTGTCCGACGCGCACCGCTACCTCGACTGGTACCAGGTCGACGGCTTCTCCCTGGACCGCTGCCCGACCGAACGGGCCGCGCTTGCGGAGGTGCGCCGGACGGTGACGACCCTGCGCGCGCTGATCGACGACGCGCACATCGTGCTCGGCCACGGCAGCCATCCGTACCCCGGATATGCCGAGACGGGCGACCAGTTGGTGACCTTCGCCGGGCCGTGGAGCGATTACCGCTGGTCGCAGGTGGCCGAGTGGACCGCCGACTACCCGCCGGAGCGCTTCTGCCACTTCGTGCACGGCATGCCGCTGGGGCACCTGGACGAGGCGCTGCGCATCGCCCGCTGGCAGGGCGCCTCCACGATCTACTTCACCGACTGTGTGGAAAGGGGTGCCGGCGGCGACCCCTGGGAGTCGCTGCCCGGTTACTGGGACGAAATCGTCTCGCGTATCGGAACGGGTGTCTCGGAATGAAGAAGGGCGTGGCAGTGTTACGTGGAGAACAACCTTCCGAAATACCGACCAACGGAGTCCCCGTGTCGCTGCCACCCCTGGTCGAGCCCGCCTCCGAGCTCACCGTCGACGAGGTCCGCAGGTACTCCCGCCACCTGATCATCCCCGATGTCGGGATGGACGGGCAGAAGCGGCTGAAGAACGCCAAGGTGCTGTGTGTCGGCGCCGGCGGCCTCGGGTCGCCGGCCCTGATGTACCTGGCCGCGGCCGGTGTCGGCACGCTCGGTATCGTCGAGTTCGACGAGGTCGACGAGTCCAACCTGCAGCGTCAGATCATCCACAGCCAGTCGGACATCGGCCGCTCCAAGGCGGAGTCCGCGAAGGACTCGGTCCTCGGCATCAACCCGTACGTGAACGTGATCCTCCACGAAGAGCGGCTCGAGGCCGACAACGTGATGGACATCTTCGGCCAGTACGACCTGATCGTCGACGGCACGGACAACTTCGCGACGCGTTACCTGGTCAACGACGCGTGCGTGCTGCTCAACAAGCCGTACGTGTGGGGTTCCATCTACCGCTTCGACGGCCAGGCGTCCGTCTTCTGGAGCGAGCACGGTCCGTGCTACCGCTGCCTCTACCCGGAGCCCCCGCCGCCCGGCATGGTGCCCTCCTGCGCCGAGGGCGGCGTGCTCGGCGTGCTCTGCGCGTCGATCGGCTCCATCCAGGTCACCGAGGCGATCAAGGTCCTGGTCGGCGTGGGCGACCCGCTGGTCGGCCGCCTGATGATCTACGACGCCCTGGAGATGCAGTACCGCCAGGTCAAGGTCCGCAAGGACCCCGACTGCGCGGTCTGCGGCCCGAACGCCACCGTCACCGAGCTCATCGACTACGAGGCCTTCTGCGGCGTCGTGTCCGAGGAGGCCCAGGAGGCGGCGGCCGGTTCGACGATCACTCCCAAGCAGCTCAAGGAGTGGATCGACGCGGACGAGAAGATCGAGATCATCGACGTACGCGAGCAGAACGAGTACGAGATCGTCTCGATCCCCGGCGCCAAGCTGATCCCCAAGAACGAGTTCCTCATGGGCAACGCCCTGCAGGACCTCCCGCAGGACAAGAAGATCGTCTTGCACTGCAAGACGGGTGTCCGGTCCGCGGAAGTCCTCGCCGTGCTGAAGTCCGCGGGCTTCGCGGACGCGGTGCACGTGGGCGGCGGCGTGATCGGCTGGGTCAACCAGATCGAGCCCGAGAAGCCGGTCTACTAGGCGTAGGGCCTGAACGGTCCAAGGGGGGCCCGCACCTTTTCGGTGCGGGTCCCCCTTTTTCGCCTCAAGGGCTCGTCCTCCAACGCCGGACGGGCTGACATGGGCTGGTGTGGCTCAGGAGGAGCAGACCTTGTTGTTCTTCGGGGGCGTGCCCTCCAGCAGGTACGTGTTGACCGCTCCGTCCACGCAGTCGCTGCCGTTGCCGTACGCCCCGTGGCCCTCGCCCTTCCACGTCAGGTGGACGCCGACGTCCTTGCCGAGCTCGTCCGCCATCTTGCGGGCGCCCTCGTAGGGCGTGGCCGGGTCGCCGGTGTTGCCGACGACGAGGATCGGCGCGGCACCGGGCGCGCTCACCTCGGGGGAGTCGTACAGCCCGGCCACCGGCCACTGGTGGCACCAGCCCGCCGTGTCCCAGCCGAGGATCTCCCCGAAGACGGGCGAGATGCCACGGAAGCGGTCCAGGCGCTTCTTCGCCTCCTTTGGAGAGGTCCGGGTCTTGGAGTCCAGGCAGGAGATGGCCCGCTGCGAGTGGCTCTGCGTGCTGTAGTGCCCGGAGGGGTCGCGTTCGTTGTAGGCGTCGGCGAGCTGGAGCAGCGCCGAGCCGTCCCCCTTCTCGGCGTCGGCCAGGGCGCGGGTCAGTGTGGGCCAGGTCTGCTTGCTGTAGAGCGTGACCAGGATTCCCGTGCTCGCGAGGGACTCGGTCAGCTTCCGGTCGCCCGAGGCGCGCATCGGCTCCGCGTCCAGGCGCTTGAACAGTCTCACTATTTTCGCGGTTCCCGCCTTCGGATCCTGGCCGCGGGACCTGAAGTAGTTGTCCAGGGCGCGCTGGAAGCCCCTGGCCTGGTTCTCCGTGTGGCCGATCGAGTCCGTGCTCGGGTCGACGACCGCGTCGAAGGTGAGGCGGCCGACGCGCCGGGGGAACAAGTGGGCGTACGTGCCGCCGAGTTCGGTGCCGTACGAGACGCCGAAGTAGTGCAGCTTGTCGTCGCCGAGGACCTGGCGCATGACGTCCATGTCGCGGGCGGTGTCCGCCGTGGAGATGTGCTCGATGACCTTCTTCGCGTTCCGCGCGCAGCCGGCGCCGAACTCCGCCGCGTCCTTGAAGTAGGCCTTCTCCTCGGCCGGGGTGTCCGGCGTCAGGTCGATCCTCTTCTCGGCGGCCTGTGTCGCCCGGTCGTCGCGGCAGCGCACGCCCTCGCTCGCCGCGACCCCGCGCGGGTCGAAGCTGACCAGATCGTACCGCTCGCGCAGCGTGTCGTACGAGTCGGCGAAGGACGGCAGGCCCAAGACGCCCGAGCCGCCGGGGCCGCCGAAGTTGAAGACGAGGGAGCCGATGCGGTCGCCCTTGCCCGTGCTCTTGGCGCGGATGAGGGCGATCCCGATCCGCTCGCCGTCCGGCTTCGTGTAGTCCAGCGGGACCTTGAGCGTCGAGCACTGCCACCCGGCGCCCGGGGCGCTGCCTCCCTCGGGCGCCTTGCAGCGGCCCCAGTCCAGCTTCTGGGCGGTCAGCGAGGCGGGCAGGGTCGAGGAGGGGTCCGGCTTCGGCCGCGGTCCGCGGGAGGTCGCCGAGGGGCCCTTCCCGTCGCTCTCGCCGTCGTCGCCGGACGACCCGCACCCGACGGCCAGGCCCGCCACCAGCACTCCTGCGGCGGCCAGGGCCGTCGACCGTACGAAACGCTGCATGGAAGCGCTTCCCCCCTCGAAAGACAGTCAGGTCATAGTAGGCGGGGCCTGTGACAGCGGCGGCGAGTGCCACCCGCGACACAGGTTCTAGGAGCAGACCGTGTCCGCCTCGGGCACCGTCCCCTTGAGCAGGTAGCCGTCCACGGCGTCCCGTACGCACTTGTTCTTGCTGTCGTACGCCCCGTGCCCCTGGCCCTTGTACGTCAGCTCGACGCCGACGCCCTTGCCGAGCGCCCGGGCCATCTTGCGCGCGCCCTCGTACGGCGTGGCCGGGTCGCCGGTGTTGCCGATGACGACGATGGGCGGCGCGCCCTGGGCGCTCACGTCGGGGTGGTCGGCCTGGCCCTCGACCGCCCAGTCGGTGCAGCTGACCATGCCCCACGCCAGGTAGTCGCCGAACAGCGGTGAGGCCTCGCGGAACTCGGGGAGCTTCTCCTCGACGTACCGCGGGGTGTAACGCGCCTTGTCGTCCGCGCAGTTGACCGAGACGTTGGCGGACTGGATGTTGCTGTACTCGCCGTCCTCGTTGCGCCCGTTCATCGAGTCGGAGAGCGCCATCAGGATCTTGCCGTCGCCGTCGTAGGCCTCTTCGAGGCCCTGGGTGAGGTAGGGCCAGAAGTCCTTGGAGTACAGGGCCTGCGCGATGCCGTTGGTGGCGGCGGTCTGCGTCAGTTCGCGCGGCGGGAGCCCGCGGATCGGCTTGCCGTCCAGGTCCTTCAGGAGCTTCGCGATCTTGTCCTTGACGTCCTGCTCGCTGTCCCCCACCGTGCAGTCCGCCATCTGGGACGTGCAGTCCTTCGCGAAGTTGTCGAGCGCGAGCTGGAACCCCTTCGCCTGGCCGAGCGAGCCCTGTTCGGCGTTCTCGGTGGGGTCGACGACCGCGTCGAAGACCGCTCGCCCCACCTTCTTGGGGAACAAGTGTGCGTATACGCCGCCGAGTTCGGTGCCGTACGAGATCCCGAAGTAGTGCAGCTTGTCGTCGCCGAGGACCTGGCGCATCAGGTCCATGTCGCGTGCCGCGTCGGTGGTGCGGACGTGTCCGAGCGTGTCGCCGGCGTTCTTCTCGCAGCCGCTGTTGAAGGACTTCACGTTCTCGATGAGCTTCTTGCGCTCCGCCTCGTCGTCGGGCGTGGAGTCCTGCTGGAAGTACGTGTCGAGCTGTTCGGCGTCCTCACACCGGATGCCCGCGCTGCGGCCGACGCCCCTCGGATCGAAACTCACCAGGTCGTAGCGGGTGCGCAGCTTTGCGTACTCCTCTGCGAAGGCGGGCAGCGTGGTGATGCCCGAGCCGCCGGGGCCGCCGAAGTTGAAGACGAGGGAGCCGATGCGGTCGTCCTTGCCGCCGCTCGTGGCCGCCTTGATCAGAGCGACGTCGATCGTGTCGCCCTTCGGCTTCGACCAGTCGAGGGGCGCCTTCATGGTGGCGCACTGCCACTCGGCGCCGCCGGGCAGCGGGGACGGGGCCCCGCCGCCGCCTTCGGAGTCGGCGGGTGCGGGGCAGTCCTTCCAGCTCAGCTTCTGAGCCGACAGGTCCTCTTCCTTGGAGTCGCCGCCGCACGCCGAGAGCGCGGCGGACAGGAGCAGGGTGACGGCGGCCAGCGCGGTGACGCGCGGCTGGAACTGTGTGGGCATGTGCTCATCCTGCGCGGGCTCCTGACGGGGCGCTCGGGGCGCGGGCCGTGTGGGTGAGCTCGGCCTTCCGGTTTTGGGCGATCCCGGCGTTTCCGGCGTTCCCGCGCGCGTCGCCGGGGTCAGCCCTCGGTGATCCGGCGGGCGGCGGCCGTCCCCGTCGCCACACACGCGGCGACGCCCACACCCTCGTACGCCGCACCGCACAGCGCGAGCCCCGGCAGCTTGCCGACGGCCTCGCGGACGCGGGCGATGCGCTCGATGTGGCCGACGCCGTACTGCGGAAGGCCCCGCTCCCAGCGGGTGACGCGGGCCGCGACGGGCTCGCCGATGGACCCGAGCGCCCGGTGCAGCTCGGTGACCGAGGCGCGCACCAGATGGCGGTCCGGGGTGGCGAGCCGGTGCTCCTCGGCGACCCGGCCGATCGAGGTGCGCAGCAGGAAGAGGTCGGGGGCCGCCGCACGCTGCCACTGCCACTTGTTGCTGAGGAACGTGGCGGCCTTGAGGGCGCCTCCGTCGACCGCGGGGACGAGGAAGCCGTTGCCCGTGGGCAGCTCGTCCCCGTGCCGGTTCCCGTGCCCGAGGACGAGGGCGTCCGCCCGCGGGAACGCCATGGTCACCACGGCGGTGCTGGCGTGCTGGATCGCCCCGAGATCGGCGTCGGCGAGCGGGGCGTGCGGTCGCAGGAGCTCCGCGGCCTCGTACGCGGGCACGGCAAGGACGACCGCGTCCGCCTCCAGGAGCAGCGGTCCGTCCCCGGTGACGGCGAACACCCGCCACCGCCCGCCGGGGGTGCGCCGCAGCTCACGCACGCGCGTGCCGGTGAGCACGCGGGCCCCGCTCGCCGCGGCGACGGCCAGCGGGAGGCGTCCGGCGCCGCCGCGCAGGCCCTGCACGGGGACGGCTCGCGGGGCACCCGCGCGCGGGGCGGCGGCGCCGCCGGACGGACGCATGCGCCGCAGCGCCCCGAGGAGCGGCTCGCCCCGCTCCGCGACCGCCGCCACGCGCGGCAGCACGGACCGCAGCGAGAGACGGTCGGGGCGGCCCGCGTAGACCCCGCCGAGCAGCGGTTCCACGAGCCGGTCCACTGCCTCCTGCCCGAGGCGCCCGCCGAGGTACTCGGCGACGGACACGTCGTCGGCGATCGGCTCGGCGGGCAGGGTCTCCTCGTGTCGCAGCCGGGCCACGCCCTCCTGGGAGAGCAGCCCGGTGCCCGCCAGCACGCCGGGGTCGGTGGGGATGCCCATGACGTGACCGGGCGGCAGCGGGCGCAGCGCGCCGTCCGACCACAGGGTGGTGGGAGCCGGTGCCGGGTCGCACAGGTCGTCGCCGAGACCGACCTCCTGCGCGAGGTGCACGGCCTCGGGGCGCAGCGCCATCAGCGACTCGGCGCCCTCGTCGACGGGAATGCCCGCGAGGGTGCCGGTGCGCAGCTTGCCGCCGATGCGGGGGGCGCCCTCAAGGACGGTGACCTCCGCGTCGGCGCGCAGCCGCCAGGCCGCGGTCAGACCGCTGATGCCGCCACCGACGACGATCACTGAGCGCGTCATGCGGCGCCCCCTTCCGTTCGGGCCGAGGCGTTGGTGCGGGCCGCGGGGCCGGTGTGGGCCGCGGGGCCGGTGTGGGACGGCGTGGCCTGCGCGAGCAGCTCCCGCAGCTCGTCCTGGTACGGGAAGCTCCCGGGCTCGTACGCGCACCAGGGATCGGCGGCGAGGACCCGCCCCGTCACCCCGTAGGCGCGCGAACGGGAGCCCCCGCAGACGGTGTTGAACTCGCAGCGCCCGCACGCGCCGCCGAGCAGGGACGGCTCGCGCAACGTCGTGAACAGCGCGGAGCCCCGGTAGATGTCGACGAGCGGATGGTGCTTCACATTGCCGGCCGACAGCGGCAGGAAGCCGCTGGGACGCACCTCGCCGGTGTGCGAGACGAAGACGAAGCCGCGCCCCGGGCCGACGTCCATGGGCGGCCTGCGCGCCGCGCGCCGCTCGCCCTCGTGCAGACCGAGCGCACGCGCGCGTGCCGTGAGGCGGGCGTACAGGGGACCCCGTTCGGGCGTCTCGCCGTGCCGCTCCAGGATGACGCGCTGGAGCGCCACGCGGCGGAAGTGGTGGCCCTCGGTGGTCTTGGTGGCAAGGACCGCGCCCGTGTCGTACAGGAAGTGCAGGACGTCCTCGACCTCGTCGGGGGTGAGCGCGGCGAGCTGTCCGCCGCGGCCCGTCGGCACGAGCACGAAGCCGCTCCACAGCATCGCGCCCTCGCGCCGCACCAGCGCGGCGATGTCCGCGAGGTCCTCCAGGCTGTCGCGCGTGACGGTGGTGTTGATCTGCACCTTCAGACCGAGCTCGCGGGCGGTCCGCCAGCCCTCCAGGGTCCACTCGAAGACGCCGTCCACGCCCCGGAAGGCGTCGTGCCGCCCGGGCGTGGAGCCGTCGACGCTCAGTGAGAGGGCGACGGCGCCCGCGTCGCGCACGGCCGTGAGGTTCGCCCGGTCCAGGGTCGGCGTCCCCGAGGGGGAGACGGCGACGCGCAGTCCGCGGGCTGTTCCGTAAGAGATCAGGTCGGTGAGGTCGGCCCGCTGGAACGGGTCGCCGCCCGTGATCACGAAGAGCGGGCCCGGCCGTCCGAAGGCGGCGATCTGGTCCATGAGGCGGCGGGCGTCCGCGCCGTCCAGTTCGCGCGGGTCCCGCGCGGGCCGTGCCTCGGCCCTGCAGTGCGGACAGGCCAGCGGGCACGCGCGCGTGGCCTCCCAGATGACGATGAAGGGGCGCTCGCCGACATCGTGCCGGGGGCGTCTGACGACCCGGTTCACGACACCCGCTCCCAGCCCCGCTCCGGAGCCCGGTTCGCGAGCTGCCCGGGGTCGCGGCGGCGGTAGACCACGTAGGGCCTGAAGAGGTACTTGAAGGGTGCGCTGACGATGTGGGCGAGCCGGGAGAAGGGGATCAGCGCGAACAGCGCGAAGCCGAAGACGATGTGCAGCTTGAAGGCGAGGGGCGCGGCGCCCATCAGCCCGTAGTCGGGCCGGAGCGTGAACAGGCTGCGGAACCAGACGGAGATGCCCTCGCGGTAGTTGTAGTCGACCGCTCCGGAGGAGTTGAGGACGGTCGCGGTCAGGCCGAGCAGCAGCGCGCCGAGCAGCACCGTGTACATCAGGTGGTCGCTACGGAGAGTGGCTTTGCGGACGGCGGGCACGGTCAGGCGCCGGTACACGAGGATCCCGATGCCGGCGGCCGCGGCGAGGCCCGCCACGGCGCCCGTGGAGACGGCAAGGAGGTGGTACGTGTGGTCGCTGACGCCCACCGCGTCGGTCCAGCTGTCCGGGATCAGAAGGCCCACGACGTGGCCGAGCACCACGAACGCCATCCCGAAGTGGAAGAGCGGCGAGCCGATGCGCAGCAGCCGCGACTCCCGCAGCTGGGAGGAGTGGGTGGTCAGGCCGAACCGGTCGTACCTGGCCCGCCAGGCCAGGCCCGCGATCAGGAGCGTGACGGCGACGTAGGGCATGACGCCCCACAGGATGAGGTCCATTACGCCGGGGTCCTTTCGCGGCCGGGGCGGGCGCCGGGGAGGGTGGGCCAGGGGAGCTCCACGCCCGGCCCGAAGGGTTCGAGCCCGACGGACTCGCGGGGCGGCCCGCTGCGGGCGAGCGCCTTCGCCTCGGCCCGCGTCTTGGGGGAGGGCCCCGGGAGCGTCCCGCAGACCGCTTCGAGCACGCGCGCGTACGGGGTGTCCGCGTCGGTGACGGCGAGCCGGAGCAGTTCGAGTCCGGCCCGGTGCTCCTCAAGGAGGGTGGTGCCCGCGCTCTCCTCGCGGGCGGCGAATTCGAGGAGCACCGGCAGGAAGTCGGGCAGCTCTTCGGAGGTGAACTCCAGGCCGTGCTCGCGGTACACGCGCTTGACGCGCACCAGCGAGAGCCCGCGGTTGCGGGTGTCGCCGTCCGACCACCAGGTGAGGTAGAGGCAGCGGCGGTTGCGGGTGTCGAAGACGTCTGTGTAGTGCGCGGCGAGGTCCAGGGGGCGTTGCCCGCGCGCGTGGGTGATGAAGGCGCGCAGCAGCGGGTGACCGCTCGCTTCGTAGAGACGGTCCAGCTCCGCGTACAGCCGCTCGTCCGGGTATTGCAGGAGCCGCCCGGCGACGAGACGGGTGAGGGCGTCGGGGCTCATGCGCTCCTCCGGGTGGGGCTGAGATTGAGCAGGACGCGCTGTTCGGAGGCGGCGGGTGCGGCCCCGGCCACCGGGCAGTCGTCCTCGAAGGGGTGGGCGTCGGCGAGGGCGTCCGCCTCCGGCCGCGCGGCGGTCGGGATCACGTACCGGTCCTCGTACTTGGCGACGGCGAGGAGGCGGAACATGTCCTCCATCTCCTGCCCGGTCAGACCGACGGCGGCGGCGACGGACTCGTCGCGCTCCTCGCCGAGGTTGACGCGCCGCATGTAGGCGCGCATGGCGGCCATGCGGCGCAGCACCGCGTCGACGGCGTAGGTGTCGCCCGCCGTGAGCAGCTCGGCGAGGTACTCCACCGGGATCCGCAGTGCGTCGATGGCGCCGAACAGGTTGCCGGGGTCCTCGCCGTCGCGGCCGGTCGCGGCGACCGCCTCGACCACCGGGGAGAGCGGCGGCACGTACCAGACCATCGGCATCGTGCGGTACTCCGGATGCAGCGGAAGGGCGACCTGGTACGTCCTGATCAGGTCGTACACGGGGGAGCGGCGGGCCGCGGCCAGCCACTCGTCGGTGATGCCCGACGCGCGGGCGGCGGCCGTGACCGCCGGGTCGTGCGGGTCGAGGAAGCACTCCAACTGGGCGGGGTAGAGGTCCTGTTCGTCCGCCACGGAGGCCGCCTCGGTGACCTTGTCGGCGTCGTACAGCATCACGCCCAGATAGCGCATGCGCCCGACGCAGGTCTCCGAGCAGATGGTCGGCATCCCGGCCTCCACGCGCGGGAAGCAGAACGTGCACTTCTCGGCCTTGCCGGTGGCGTGGTTGAAGTAGACCTTCTTGTAGGGGCAGCCGGTGACGCACATCCGCCAGCCGCGGCACTGGTCCTGGTCGACCAGGACGATGCCGTCCTCCACGCGCTTGTACATCGCTCCGGAGGGGCACGACGAGACGCACGCGGGGTTGAGGCAGTGTTCGCAGATCCGCGGCAGATAGAACATGAAGCTCTGCTCGAACTCGAAGCGGATCCTCTCGCCGACCTCGTCGCGGATCTTCTCCACCAAGGGGTCCTTGGGCGCGTGCTCGGGGGCGCCGCCGAGGTTGTCGTCCCAGTTCGGCCCCCACTCGATGGTCCCGATGGGCTCGCCCGTGAGCTGCGAGACGGGCTTGGCGACGGGCATGTCGTCGCCCGCCGGGGCGTCGGTGAGGTTCTTGTACTCGTACGTCCAGGGCTGGTAGTAGTCCGTGAGCTCCGGCAGTTCGGGGTTGGCGAAGATCTGCCCGAGCCGCTTGAGGCGCCCTCCGGCCCTCAGCCGCAGTCGGCCGGACCTGGTCCGCTCCCAGCCGCCCCGCCACCGCTCCTGGTCCTCCCAGCGGCGCGGATAGCCCTGCCCGGGAAGCGTCTCGACGTTGTTGAACCAGACGTACTCGGTGCCCTTGCGGTTGGTCCACGCCTGCTTGCAGGTGACCGAACAGGTGTGGCAGCCGATGCACTTGTCGAGGTTCATGACCATCGCCACTTGTGCCATGACCCGCATCAGTAAGTGACCTCCTGGTCGCGGCGGCGGATGACCGTCACCTCGTCGCGCTGGTTGCCGGTCGGGCCCAGGTAGTTGAAGGCCCAGGTCAACTGGGCGTATCCGCCGATCAGATGGGTCGGCTTGAGCATGATCCGGGTGAGGGAGTTGTGGATGCCGCCGCGCCGCCCGGTCTTCTCCGTCTTCGGGACGCCGACGGTCCGCTCCTGGGCGTGGTTCATGTAGACCGTCCCCGGGGGCATCTTGTGGGACACGATCGCGCGGGCCGTGACGACGCCGTTGCGGTTCACGGCCTCGATCCACTCGTTGTCCCGCACGCCGATGGCGTCCGCGTCCTGCGGGGACATCCACACCGTCTGCCCGCCCCGGCCGAGCGTCATCATGTAGAGGTTGTCCTGGTACTGGGAGTGGATCGCCCACTTGTTGTGCGGGGTCAGGAACCGCACGGCGACCTCGCGGCCGCCGTCGCCGTCCGTCCGGGATCCCAACTGAGGCTCTCCGTAGAGGCGGTGCATGTTCAGCGGCGGCTTGTAGACGGGCAGTGCCTCGCCGACCTCGTGGATCCAGTCGTGGTCGAGGAAGAAGTGCTGGCGCCCGGTGAGCGTGTGCCAGGGCTTGAGGTGTTCGGTGTTGACGGTGAACGCCGTGTAGCGGCGGCCGCCGGACTCGCTGCCCGACCACTCCGGAGACGTGATGACCGGCACCGGCCGGGCCTGGGTGTCGGCGAAGGTGATCCGCTTCCCCTCGGCCTCGGCGGCCAGGTGTGCCATCTCGGTGCCGACGCGCTTCTCAAGCGTCTCGAAGCCCTGGGTGGCCAGGCGGCCGTTGGAGGTCCCGGAGAGCGACAGGATCGCCTCACAGGCCCGCTGGGCGGTGTCCAGGCGCGGCCTGCCGTCGGCGGCGCCGCCGCGCACCGTGCCGTTCTTCTCCTTCAGGTACGCGACTTCCTCGGTGACGTCGAACGTGACCGCCTTCGTGGTCACCCCGAGCCGGTCGACCAGCGGGCCGAGCGCCGCGAACTTCTCGCCGACCGCTCCGTAGTCGCGCTCCACGACCGCCAGGTTGTACATCGTGCGCCCCGGGACGGGCTCGCACTCGCCCTTCGACCAGTCGAGCGCGACACCCCCGGGCTGGGCCATCTCGCCGCCCGGGGTGTCGTGCTGCAGCGCGGTGGCCAGGAGGTCGCGCCGCACGCCCAGGTGCTCGCCCGCCAGTTCGCCGAAGCGGCGCGCCACGGCCAGGAACGCGTCGTAGTCCGTGCGCGCCTGCCAGGGCGGGTCCACGGCCGGTGTGAAGGCGTGCAGGAAGGGGTGCATGTCGGTGGACGACAGGTCGTGCTTCTCGTACCAGGTGGCGGCCGGCAGGACGACGTCGGAGAGCAGCGTCGTGGACGTCATCCGGAAGTCGAGGCAGAGCAGCAGATCGAGCTTCCCCTCGACGTCCTCGGAGCGCCACTTCACATCGCGGGGCGCGCAACGCGGGCCGTCGGCGGGCAGGTTGGAGTGGGTGCCAAGGAGATGCTTGAGGAAGTACTCGTTGCCCTTGGAGGACGAGCCGAGCAGGTTGGCCCGCCATACGTTGAGCACGCGCGGCCAGTTGCCGGGCGCGTCGGGGTCCTCCCCGGCGAAGCCCAGCGTGCCGTCCGCCAGCTCCTTGACGGCGCTCGCCACCGGGTCCTCGGCCGCTCCGAGGTCGAGGGGGTTGCGGTCGAAGGTCGGGTACGACGGCATCCAGCCCATGCGCGCGGAGGCGGCCAGGCAGTCGGCGCCCGTCATGCCCTCGAAACGGCCCTCTCCCAGTGGGGACGCCAGGGACTCGGCGGGCAGGCTGTCGTAGCGCCACTGGTCGGTGTGCAGGTAGAACCAGCCCGCGCCGATCATGTGCCGGGGCGGGCGCCCCCAGTCGGACGCGCTCGCCAGCGTCGCCCAGCCGGTCACCGGGCGGCACTTCTCCTGCCCTACGTAGTGCCCCCAGCCACCGCCGTTGCGCCCCTGGCAGCCGGTGAGCGTGAGCAGTGCGAGGAAGGCGCGGTAGGTCGTCTCCGCGTGGAACCAGTGGTTCGTCCCCGCGCCCATGAGGATCATGCAGCGCCCTTGTGAGGCCTCGGCCGTCTCGCCGAACTCCCGCGCCACCCGGGTGGCCTGGGCGGCCGGCACGGACGTGAGGGTCTCCTGCCACGCGGGGGTGCCGGGCTGGGAGGCGTCTTCGTAGGAGGCGGGCCACTCACCGGGCAGCCCCGCGCGCGGGACGCCGTACTGGGCGAGCATCAGGTCGAAGACGGTGGTGACGAGCCGGCCGCCGATCCGGCGCACCGGGACTCCCCGGCGCATGACACCGTGCACGTCGTCCTCGAAGCGGGGCAGCAGGATCTCCGCGCTCTCGGCGTCCGGCGCGTGCAGCGTGAGCCGGGGCACCGTGTCACCGAGGTCCAGATTCCAGTCGGGGGTCCCGGATTCGCCCCAGCGGTGCCCGAGCGTGCCGTTGGGCACCGTGAACTCGCCGCTCGCGTCGTCGATCAGAACGGTCTTCCACTGCGCGTTCTCGGTCTCCTCGCCGATATCGGCGGCGGTGAGGAACTTGTGCGGTACGAGGCCCTTTCCGGTCTCGTCGAGTGTGACCAGGAAAGGCAGATCCGTATAGCGGCGTACGTAATCCTGGAAGAAGGGCGTCTGCCGGTCGACGAAGAATTCCTTCAGGATGACGTGCCCCATGGCGAGGGCGAGCGCGCCGTCCGTTCCGGGGTGCGGATGCATCCACTCGTCCGCGAATTTCGTGTTGTCCGCGAAATCCGGAGACACGGTGACGACTTTCTGGCCCCGATAGCGCGCCTCGGTCATCCAGTGCGCGTCCGGCGTCCGCGTCACCGGCACATTGGAACCCCACATCATCAAATACGCGGCGTCCCACCAGTCGCCCGACTCCGGTACGTCCGTCTGGTCGCCGAACACCTGCGGGGAGGCGACGGGGAGATCCGCGTACCAGTCGTAGAAGGAGAGCATCGGGGCGCCGATGAGGGAATGGAATCGGGCGCCCGCGGCGTGCGACGCCATCGACATCGCGGGAATGGGGGAGAAGCCCGCGACCCGGTCGGGGCCGTGCTCCTTGATCGTGTGGACGTGTGCGGCCGCGACGATCTCGACGGCCTCGTCCCAGCCGGCCCGCACCAGGCCGCCCTTGCCGCGCGCCCGCTGGTACCGCCGCCGGCGCTCGGGGTCGCCCTGGATGTCGGCCCAGGCAAGGACCGGGTCCTTCAGCCGCGACTTCGCCTCGCGGTACATCTCGAGGAGCGCGCCGCGCACATGCGGATAACGGACGCGAGTCGGCGAATACGTGTACCAAGAGAAGGAGGCTCCACGCGGGCAGCCGCGGGGTTCGTATTCGGGGCGGTCGGGGCCCACGGAGGGATAGTCCGTGGCCTGCGTCTCCCACGTGATGATGCCGTCCTTGACGTACACCTTCCAGCGGCACGAGCCGGTGCAATTCACTCCGTGCGTGGAATACACGACCTTGTCGTGACTCCAGCGGTCACGATAGAAGGACTCCCCGTCCCGGCCGCCGGTGTGCTGCACCCGGTGCAGGTCATCGGATGTCTCCGCGGTCCGGGTGAAGAAACTCCCGGCCTTCACGAGCGTCTCAGCGATGTCTTTCCTCTGCTGCAACGTCTTGTCTCCTGGCCGTCCCGAAGAAAAGGCCGCACGCACGTGCCGCCTACAACGACCCTAAGCCTGGGGTTGGTTGGGGCCCCGAGGTCTTAGGTCCCGTGAAGGGGTGACCAACAGCAGGAATTATTCGGGCCCCTGTACTGCGAGGCTGAGAGCATGAGCAGGAAGAAGCGCGGCGCCCTCCACACGTGGCTGCCGAACCAGCACGGCGCGTGGGCGATGCTCACGGTGCCGTTCGCGGCGGGCGTGTTCCTCGCCCACGGGCCGGGCGCCGGACCCCGCTGGGCCCATCTGCCGCTGTTCCTCGCCTGGTTGGCGGGGTACGTCGCCGCCTTCCACGCCCAGCAGTGGCTGCGGCTGCGCCGTCTCTCCCGGAATCCGAGGGCCCCGCGCCGCCATGTGCGCCCCGCCCTCGCCTCTTCGGCGCTGTGCGCGGCCTGCGGGGTACCGCTCCTGTTCGCGCATCCCTGGCTGCTGGTCGCGGCCCTGTGCGTCGCACCCTTCGTGGCCGTCAACACGTACTACGCGTGGCGGAACAAGGAACGGGCCCTGGTCAACGGCCTGGCGGCGGTGATCCCCGCCTGCGGCATGCTCCTCGTGACGCTGCGGACGGGCGGCGGCCCCCTCGCCGACGGCTGGCGCCCCGCACTCGCCTGTCTGCTGTTCTTCGCGGGCACGGTGCCGTACGTGAAGACGATGATCCGCGAGCGCGGCTCACGCGCTTACTACCGGGCGTCGGTGGCGTACCACGTGCTCGCGGTGCCCGCCGCGTACGCGCTGAGCCCCTGGCTCGCGGTGCCCTTCGCGGCGTACCTGGCGCGCGCGGCGCTGCTGCCGGGCAAGGGCGTGAAGGTGGCCGTGGTGGGGGCGGTGGAGGTGCTCGGGGCCGTGGTGCTGCTGGCGGGGCTTCTGCTGCTGTTCTGACGTGTCGTACCGGGGGAGGTGTCGTACCGGGGAGGTGTCGTACCGCTCGTACCACCGACGTGTCGTACCGCTCGTACCGCCGACGTGTCATACCGCCGGATGAGTCAGAGCAGCCCCTTCCGTGTCAGATGGTTGAAGAACAGCCACCCCGGAAGCACCGGCAGCCACAGCGTCAGCAGGCGGTAGAGCAGCACGGCGGGCGCGGCCACCTCCTTGGGGACACCGACCGCGATCAGACCGACGGTCAGCGTCGCCTCGACCGCGCCCACACCGCCGGGCGTCGGCGCCGCCGACCCCAGGGCGTTGCCCGCGAGGAAGACGACCGCGACGCTCGCGAGACTGAGCGACGTCATCTCCTCGTTGCCGAAGGCCCGCACCGAGGCGTCCAGACAGAGCACGAACATCAGGGTGAGCAGCAGCATCCCGCCGATGCCGGTGAGCAGCTTCTGCGGCCGCTGCAGCACGTCCAGCATGCGCGGCACGACACCGGCGAAAAGCGACCGCACGCGCGTGACGACGAATTTCCGCAGGAAGGGGATCGCGGTGACGACGAGCACCAGCACCGCGACCGACAGGAGACCGGCGATGACGGTGCGGGACGGCGTGAACGACGGCGTCTTCTCCGTCCCCGTCAGATAGCCGAAGACCAGCAGCAGCAGGATGTGCGAGGCGAGGCCGAAGAGCTGTGAGGCGCCGACGCTCGCGACCGCGAGGCCCGAGCGCACTCCGGACCGCTGCAGGAACCGGGTGTTCAGCGCGACACCGCCGACCGCCGCGGGTGCCACGATCTTCACGAACGAGCCGGCGACCTGCGCCGCCACCGCCCGCAGGAACGGCACTCGCTCCGGCACGAAGCCGAGCAGGCTCATCGCCGCCGCGAAGTAGCTCAGCGCGGAGAAGCCCACCGCGGCGGCCACCCAGCCCCACTCCGCCTCCTGGAAGAGCGTGCCGAACTCGACGTGTGTGAGCTGCGAAAGCAGGAAGTACGCGCCGATGGCGCCGGCGATGAAACTGAGCAGTGTCCGGGGCCTGATCCGCTCCAGCTGCGCGGGCTCGACCGGCGCGGCCGGGCGGATGAGCAGCACCTGGTGGCGGATCTGGGTGAGCAGGTCGTCCTCGCGGGCCTGCTCCATGGCGTCGTCTATGGCCTGCTTCTCGGCCTGCTGCTCCTGCTTGGCGGCCTGCTTCTCGGCCTTCTGCGACGGCTTGTCCTGCGGACCGTCCTCGGACACCTCCGCGCGGACGCTTCTGGCCCGGTGGGAGGCTTCCAGGACGGCCTCGCGCTCGCGCTGGGACCGTTCCCGGGCCAGCTTGCGCAGCGTGCCCCGGGTGGAGCGGGTGAGGGCGATGGGCTGCAGCAGCGGCAGACAGTCGGCCACCGCGTCCGGGCCGATGACCTCGACGGCGGCGGCGACCGCGCGCTCGGCGCCCACGCGCAGGCCGAGGGCGGTCAGGAGCTGGGCGATGTCCATCCGCAGGACCAGGTCGCCCGCGGCGATCTCGCCGCCGCGCAGATCCGTGAGGATGACCTTGCCGGAACGATCCACCAGCACCGCGTCGCCCGCGAGCCTGCGGTGGGCGATCCGGCGCGACTGCAGCGCCTGTACCTGCCGCCAGGTCTCGCACAGCAGCGCGTCCGTGATGGCCTCGTCCGGCAGGGAGTCCAGGGTGCGGCCGCCGGTGTGCTCGTAGACGAGGATCACGGCGTCGGGGCCGAGCTCGGACGTGGCGATCAGCTTGGGCGCGTTCGCCCCGGCCGCGATGGCCGCGTACGCGAGGAGGGCCTCCTGCTCCAGGGCCTGCCGCAGCGACTGCAGGCTGCGGCGCTGGGTGATGCCCCGCAGGGTGAGCCTGCGCCAGACCCGGTAGAAGAAGCCCTGCGCCTGCTGCTCGCGGTCGATGACCGTGACGTCCAGGGGCGGGCCGTCCTCCAGAGTGACGAAATATCTGCGGCCGCGGTCGCCGTGCTCGCTGTCCGGGGACTCCTCGCGGGCGGCGCTCACGGGGCGGAAGCCGACGTGCCGCAGGCCCACGAGGAGGGTCTGCCCGGTCGGCCGTACGTTCGGAGAGCCGACCGCGTAGAGCGTGCCGTACGCCACCGCCCAGCCGATCAGCACCGTCAGGATGATCGAGAACGGCGTCGTGTAACCGGTCACCAGCATCGTGAACGCGTCGAGCAGCAGCACCACGAACAGCACCAGGCGCCAGCGCGGTCTGCGGGACATGCCGACGGCCGTCATGTACGCGATGACCGGCGCGAGGTAGCCGTGCACCGGATCGGTGAAGGCGTGCAGGTCAGCGGGGGACGGCTTGGTCAGCGCGTCCTGGATGGAGTCGGGGGCGGCCTTCGCGACCCAGAGGTCGGTGGCCAGTGTCACGCCGTGCGCGAGGACGGCGGCCAGGACACCGTCGGCGATGCGCAGCCCGTCCCGTTTGATCAGGCGTTCGATCGCGAACGCGACCGGGACGAGGAGTACGCCGATGCTGGCGACCAGGCCCGCGACCTTGATCAGCAGATCGGGCGCCTGCTCCGTGCCCTTGTCGATGTCCTGTTCGAGGCCGGAGGTCGTGCCGTGCGCGAACGCGGCGATGGCGAGGAGCACGGCGATGGCGAGGACACCGACGAGGAGCCGCATGAGGTCGGACGGGCGGTGCACACGAGCGGCCAGGAGCGGTTCGTCGCCCGCGACACGGTCGGTGTGCGCCCCCTCGCCGTCGGCGCAGCCGGAGCCGGGGTCGATCTCGTGTGCGACATCGGGCTCGACCCCTGGCTCGTCGTCCCGCTCGCCGGTCCGCTGCTCGCTCTTCTCGGGTTCCAGGGGGCGCTCACCGGTGTCCAGGTGTGACTGGGACGCAGAGGTGCCCGCCTTCTCATCGGGATGCACGCCCTGCTGCTCCGTAGTCTCTTCTTGATCTCGTATCACCAGTCACCGCCCGGACGATGGTGGCATGTCCTGCCCCCGGAGGGGGGCAGCAGGGGGCAACGCAAGGCTGCGAAGTGGTCACGAAACGACACTTTGTGCCCAGTCAGAGGCCCTGCGGCACGCTCTGTGCCGGGCCCGTCACCTTGTCGGTGGGGTACGGCAGGATGGTCCGGATGAGCGAGGAGAGCCGAACGGGACAGGCACGGCCCGACGATGCGGGGCAGGCACTGCCGGAGTACGCGGAAAGGGTCCTCGAGGTCGCCGAGCTGATCCCTCCGGGGAAGGTGATGACGTACGGGGACGTCGCCGAGTGGCTCGAGGAAGGCGGTCCGCGCCAGGTCGGACGCGTGATGGCCCTCTACGGAGGGGGCGTTCCGTGGTGGCGTGTGGTCCGCTCGGACGGCGTGCTGCTGCCGGGCAGCGAACTGCGGGCCCTGGAGCGGTACCGGGAGGAGGGCACACCCCTGAGGCAGGCGTCGCGCGCCGCCCAGGGGCACGTTCCGAAGCTCGACATGCGGCAGGCGCGGTGGGACGGCGGCGCGGTGGCCGACGAGGCGGTTGTCGATGGCGTGGTGATCGGATGCACGGTGGCCGGCGGCGCCGGGGAAAGCGACGCCGCGGGTGACGCTCGCCCGCAGGCTCCGGAGGCTCACACCTGACAGCTTCCGGCATCCGGCGGTCCGGCGGGGGACCGGTGGCCCGTACGGGGGAAGCCACGCGTCCTGTGCGCCCACTGGCGTAGCGTCGACAGCACACATCCCCTTCACCCCGCTGCCACCGTGCAGCCGCTCCGAGACCAGCACACCCACCAGGACCGGCGACCCACGTGAGTTCCCCTTCTTCCACTCGGCACATCCGGCACCCGTCGCACCACCAGGTACGACAGGGGAGCCGGGATGTCTACCGACTGGTGCGTACGCCGCCGGCACCGTTGGCTCCTCCCCGCTTGGACGCAGGTCAGCGCGGTGTGGTTGACCACAAGGGCGGGCCCCTGCTGGTCCTGGCCGGGCCCGGCACCGGCAAGACGACCACGCTCGTGGAGGCGGTCGCCGAGCGCGTCGCCCAAGGCGGGGACCCCGGGCGGATCCTGGTGCTCACCTTCAGCCGCAAGGCCGCGGTGGAGCTGCGTGACCGCATGGCGCTGCGCATAGGGGCGGCGCGCGCTCCGCAGGCCACGACCTTCCACTCCTTTTGCTACGCCCTCGTCCGCGCCCACCAGGACGCCGACCTGTTCGTGGAGCCGTTGCGCCTCCTGTCGGGTCCCGAGCAGGACGTGGCGGTACGTGAACTGCTCGCGGGCCAGATCGACCTCGCGCAGGAGGGCCACGGGCACATCCGCTGGCCCGACGAGCTGCGCGCCTGCCTCACCACGCGCGGCTTCGCCGACGAGGTGCGCGCCGTGCTCGCCCGCAGCCGTGAGCTGGGCCTCGGCCCGGATGCCCTGGACGCCTTCGCCCGCCGCAGCGGCAGGCCCGACTGGGGCGCCGCGGCGGCCTTCCTCGCCGAGTACCTGGACGTACTCGACCTGCAAGGAGTGCTCGACTACGCGGAACTGGTGCACCGCGCGGTGCTGCTCGCGCGCCGGCCCGAGGTGGCGCGAGCGCTCGGCGCGCAGTACGACGCCGTTTTCGTGGACGAGTACCAGGACACCGACCCGGCGCAGGTGCGGCTGCTGCACGCGCTCGCCGGGGGCGGCCGCACACTCGTCGCCTTCGGCGACCCCGACCAGTCGATCTACACGTTCCGGGGCGCCGACGTGAACGGCATCCTGGAGTTCCCGCACGACTTCCCGCGCGCGGACGGCACCCCGGCGCCGGTCGAGGTCCTGAGGACGTCCCGCAGGTCGGGCGCGCAGCTCCTGGAGGCCACCCGGCTCCTCACCCGGCGCATGCCGCTGACCAGACTGCCCGCGGAGAAGGTGCGGGCCCACCGGGAGCTGGCACCGGTCAGGGACGGCGGCCGCGTCGAGGTGTACACGTACCCGACGGCCGGCGCCGAGCTCGACAACATCGCGGACATCCTGCGCCGCGCCCACCTGGAGGACGGCGTCCCCTGGGGCGACATGGCGGTCCTGGTCCGTGCGGGCGCCCGCACGATCCCCGCGGTCCGCCGCAGCCTCAGCGCGGCGGGCGTCCCCCTGGAGATCGACGGCGACGACATCGCCCTGCGCCACGAGCCCGCGGTGACACCGCTGCTCACGGCGCTGCGGGTGGTGGCGAGGGCGGTCGAGGGTGCTGTCTCCGAGGATGGTGTCTCCGAGGGTGCCGTCTCCGAAAGCATCGGCTTGGAAGGTGCTACCTCCGAAGGTGCTACCTCCGAAGGTGCTGCTTCCGGGAGCGCCGCCTACGAGGGCACCGTCCCCGCCTGGCTCGAGACCGAGACCGCGCTCACCCTCCTGACCTCGCCCCTGGCCGGCATGGACGCCGCCGACCTGCGCCGCCTAGGCCGCGCCCTGCGCGAGGAGGAGCGCGCGGCGGGCAACCACGTGCCGCCCTCCTCCGACGAGCTGCTGGCCCGCGCCCTCGCCGAGCCGGAGCGCCTCGTCGCGCACGACCCGACGTACGCCCGGGGCGCCCAGCGCCTCGGCGCGCTGCTCCGCAAGGCCCGTGAGCGCCTCGCGGGCGGCGGCACCGCCGAGGAGGCGCTGTGGGAGCTGTGGGACGGCACGCCCTGGCCCAGGCGTCTGGAGCGCACCGCGCGCCGCGGCGGCGCGGCCGGACGCAACGCCGACCGTGACCTCGACGCGGTGTGCGCCCTGTTCGCCGCCGCGGCCCGCGCGGAGGAGCGTACGGGCGGTCGCGGCGCCCTCAACTTCCTGGAGGAGACCGAGGCGCAGGACATCGCCGCGGACACGCTCACGCGCCGGGCGGCCCGCCCCGACGCCGTACGCCTGATGACGGCCCACCGTTCCAAGGGCCTGGAGTGGCGGCTCGTCGTGGTCGCGGGCGTCCAGGAGGGCCTCTGGCCCGACCTGCGCCGCCGCGGCTCCCTCCTGGAGGCGGACCGCATCGGCCGCGACGGCCTCGCCGAGCCGCTCACTCCCGGAGCGCTCCTCTCCGAAGAACGCCGGTTGTTCTACGTGGCCGCCACGCGCGCGCGTGAACGCCTCGTCGTGACCGCGGTGAAGGCGGCCGCGGACGACGGCGACCAGCCCTCCCGCTTCCTCACCGAACTGGGCGTCGAGCCCAAGGACATAACGGGCCGCCCGCGCCGCCCCCTCTCCGTCGCCGCGCTCGTCGCGGAGCTGCGCGCCACCACCGTCGACCCGCGCGTCTCCGACACCCTGCGCGAGGCGGCGGCCCAGCGCCTGGCCCGCCTCGCCGCGCTCAGCGACGCCGACGGCCGCCCCCTCGTACCGGCCGCGCATCCCTACCGCTGGTGGGGCATGTACGAACCGACGGCGAGCGAGGTCCCGCTGCGGGACCGGGACAAGCCTGTGGTGCTCTCCGGCAGCGCTCTCGACCAGCTCGCCAACACCTGCGCCCTGCAGTGGTTCCTCGGCCGCGAGGTGAAGGCGGACGCTCCCTCGACCGCCGCCCAGGGCTTCGGCAACGTGGTGCACGTACTGGCCGACGAGGTCGCCTCCGGACGTACCCCCGCCGACCTCGACGTCCTCATGGAGCGCCTCGACTCGGTGTGGGACGCGCTCGCGTTCGACGCGCCCTGGAAGTCGGCGCAGGAGAAGGAGCACGCGCGTGCGGCGCTGGAGCGCTTCCTCCAGTGGCATGTGATGGACCGCGCGAGCCGTACCCCGGTCGCCAGCGAGCACGGCTTCGACGTGACTCTGGAAGCAGGTTCCTACGAAGTGCGGGTGCGCGGCTCCATGGACCGTGTCGAGCGGGACGCGGAAGGCCGTGCCTACGTAGTCGATTTCAAGACAGGCAAGCAGGCCCCCAGTTCCGCCGAGGTGGCCCGCCACCCGCAGCTCGCCGTCTACCAGCTGGCGGTCCGCGAAGGCGCCGCGGACGACCTCTTCGAAGGGGTACGTCCGGAACCGGGCGGCGCCGAACTGGTGCAGCTGCGCCAGGGCGCCGCCAAGAAGAACGGCGGCGACGCCCTCCCGAAGGTGCAGGCCCAGGAGGCCATTTCCGGGGAGTGGATCGGCGACCTCCTTGCGACGGCCGCGGGCAAGGTCCTCGACGAACGCTTCACTCCCACCACCGGCCAGCACTGCACACACTGCGCGTTTCGGGCGTCGTGCAGCGCGCGTCCGGAGGGCCGCCAGGTCGTGGAGTAGCCCCGGGGGACACGGCACCCACGTGGGCGAATTAAAGTCACCGTAAGAACTTGCTGTGCGCCGCCCGAGGCGCACCTTTTTGAGGAGTACGCGTATATGGCAGCCAACCGGAAGCTCCTGGCAGTGGCAGTCGCCTGCGCCGCCGCCGTCATCGGCATGACGGGCTGCAGCAGCGACGGCGACAAGGACCCCTTCGACGGCATGAGCGCCGACAAGATCGCTGAGAAGGCGTCCAAGGCGTCCAAGGACGCCGGGTCCTACCGCATGAAGGGCCAGATGAAGCAGAAGGGCGAGGTGAGCGACATCGAGTTCGCGGTCGCCGAGTCCGGTGACTGCAAGGGCACGATGGGCTCGGCCAAGATGGGGAAGGCCGAGTTCCTGTCCTCCGGCGAGTTCTCGTACTCCAAGGGTGACGACAAGTTCTGGGAGGCCCAGGGCGGCGGCGCCACGGCGGAACTCCTCAAGGGCCGCTGGGTGAAGCGGCCCAACAAGGGGGGCAAGGCCGTCTGCAACCCGGACAACATGTTCAGCAACAAGAACCTCAAGAAGCTGAAGCGCGAGGACGACGCCGAGGTCGCCGGCCAGAAGGCCGCGGTCCTCACCCGCACGAAGAAGGACGAGACCACCACCTTCTACGTCGCGATGGAGGGCAAGCCCTACTTCCTGAAGGTCGTGAACAAGGGCACCGACGGCCCGGGCACCGTCACCTTCCAGGACTACGGCAAGGCCGTCGACGTCAAGGCCCCGCCGGCCGACCAGGTCGTCGACCCGAAGAAGCTGGCCGCGGGCTCCTGACCCCACGCCTCCCATGAGCGTGCGGTGGCCGCTCGTAGCCTGACCCGTCCCGGTTGTCAGTGGCCACCGCTAGCCTCTCTGACGTGTCACCTCGCCTCACCGATCCCGAGCAGCTCAAGGAGCTCCTCGGCATCCCCTTCACCCCGGAGCAGACGGCCTGCATCACCGCGCCGCCCGCCCCGCAGGTGATCGTGGCCGGCGCCGGCTCGGGCAAGACGACGGTGATGGCGGCCCGCGTGGTGTGGCTGGTCGGCACCGGGCAGGTCGCCCCCGAGCAGGTCCTCGGCCTGACGTTCACGAACAAGGCGGCGGGGGAGCTCGCCGAGCGCGTGCGCCAGGCCCTCGTCAGGGCGGGCGTCACCGACCCCGACGCGGTCGACCCGGACAACCCGCCCGGCGAGCCGGTCATCTCCACGTACCACGCGTTCGCCGGCCGCCTCCTGACCGACCACGGCCTGCGCATCGGCCTCGAACCGACCTCGCGCCTCCTCGCCGACGCCACCCGCTTCCAGCTCGCCGCACGCGTGCTGCGCGAGGCCCCCGGGCCCTACCCCGCCCTCACCCGGTCCTTCCCCGACCTCGTCAGCGACCTCCTCAGCCTCGACAGCGAGCTCGCCGAACACCTCGTACGCCCCGAGCGGCTCCGCGCGTACGACACCGGACTGCTGCAGGCCCTGGAGGGCGCCAAGCTCTCCAACGCCGACCTGCGCAAGGTCCCCGAGACGGCGGCCGCCCGGCTCGAACTGGCCGAGCTCGTCGGCCACTACCGCGAGGCGAAGCGCTCCCGCGACCTCCTCGACTTCGGCGACCAGATCGCCCTCTCCGCGACGCTGGCCCGCACCCGCGCGGAAGTCGGCGAGATCCTCCGCGACGAATTCCGCGTCGTACTCCTCGACGAGTACCAGGACACGTCGGTCGCCCAGCGCATCCTCCTGTCCGGCCTGTTCGGCGGCGGCACGGGCCACCCGGTGACCGCGGTCGGCGACCCCTGCCAGGCCATCTACGGCTGGCGCGGCGCCTCGGTGGCGAACCTCGACGACTTCCCCGAGCACTTCGCACACGCCGACGGCCGCCCCGCCGCCCGCCACGCGCTCAGCGAGAACCGCCGCAGCGGCGGCCGCCTCCTGGACCTCGCCAACGGCCTCGCGGAGCCCCTGCGCGCCATGCACGCGGGCGTGGAGGCCCTGCGGCCCGCGCCCGGCGCCGAGCGCGACGGCGTGGTGCGCTGCGCCCTGCTGCGCACCCACGCCGAGGAGATCGACTGGCTCGCCGACTCGATCGCCCACCTGGTCCGCACCGGCAAGGCGCCCGGTGAGATCGCCGTTCTGTGCCGCACGGCGACGGACTTCGGCGAGATCCAGGGCGCGCTCGTGGCCCGCGACATCCCCGTGGAGGTCGTCGGCCTCTCCGGACTCCTCCACCTCCCCGAGGTCGCCGACCTCGTCGCCGTCTGCGAGGTCCTCCAGGACCCGGGGGCCAACGCCTCCCTGGTGCGGCTCCTGACCGGTCCGCGCTGGCGCATCGGCGCCCGCGACCTCGCCCTCCTCGGCCGCCGCGCCCGCCTCCTCGTACGACCGGGACACGTCGCCCCCGACGACCCGGACCGGCGCCTCGCCGAAGCCGTCGAGGGAGTCGACCCCGCCGAGGTGATATCGCTCGCGGACGCACTGGACACCTTCCTGGAGTCCCCCCTCGAACCGGCCGACGCCTCCGGAGGGGACGACGGGCTGCCCTTCTCGGCCGAGGCCAGGGTCCGCTTCGCCCGTCTCGCCGCGGAACTGCGCGAGCTGCGCCGCTCGCTGTCCGACCCGCTGATGGACGTGCTGCACCGCGTCCTCGCCGTGACGGGCCTGGAGGTCGAGCTCTCCGCCTCACCGGGCGCTCTGGCGGCCCGCCGCCGCGAGACCCTCTCCAACTTCCTGGACGTGGCCGCCTCCTTCGCCGCGAACGACAACGGCGCGACACTCCTCGCCTTCCTCGGCTTCCTGCGCACCGCCGCCCAGTACGAGAAGGGCCTCGACAACGCCCTGCCGGGCGGCGAGAACACCGTCAAGGTGCTCACCGCCCACAAGTCCAAGGGCCTGGAGTGGGACGTCGTCGCCGTCCCCGGACTGGTCAGCGGCGTCTTCCCCAGCGCGCAGGGCCGGGAGAAGTGGACCGCCCAGGCCAAGGTCGTCCCGCACGAACTGCGCGGCGACGCGGCGACCCTGCCCGACATCGAGGCGTGGGACGCCAAGGGCATGAAGGCCTTCCACGAAGCCATGAAGGACCACCAGCGCACCGAGGAACTCCGTCTCGGCTACGTGACCTTCACCCGCCCGCGCTCCCTGCTCCTCGGCTCGGGCCACTGGTGGGGCCCCTCCCAGAAGAAGCCGCGCGGCCCCTCGGACTTCCTCCAGGCCCTGCACGACCACTGCGCGGCGGGCCACGGCGAGATCGAGGCCTGGGCGGACGAGCCGGCCGAGGACGAGGAGAACCCCGCCCTGGGGGAGGCCACCGCCGACCAGGCGTGGCCGCTCCCGCTCGACGACGACTCCATGGCCCGCCGCCGCACCGCCGCGCAGACCGTCCTCGCCCATCTGGACCGCCTGACGGGGGAGGACGCCCCGGAGCTCGCCCGCTCCCACGAAGAGGCCCACCCGGCGGCGTACGACGACGTGGCCCCGGCCGACGACCCGGAATGGCCGCCCCCTCCGGAGGATGACGAGCCTCCCTACGGAGAGGCCGATTTTCCCGCCGCCGACCCGGCGGACTGGGACGCGCTGGCGACACGGCGCCCGGCGCTCCCGCACCCCGCGGACACGTCGGGCGCCGTATCCGCGCACCCCGACGCCCCGCAGGAGAGCGGCCACGTACGCGTGCCGCCCCCCGCAGCCGCGCCCGACGCCCTGCCCCACCCGGCCGACCACGTCCCGAACAGCCGCCCCGCCCCCGCGGAGCCCGGCGCGGGGGAGCTCGGCGTCCGCCTCACCCCGGAGGAGGCGCGCACCCTCGCCTCCTGGGACCGCGACCTGGACGCCCTGACCGGCGAGCTCCTGCGCGCCCGCGAAACCGTCAGGGACATCCCGGTGCCACCCTCGCTCACCGCGTCCGAGCTCATGCGCCTGGCCGCCGACCCCGAGGGCTTCGCGCGGGACCTGGCCCGGCCCATGCCGAGCCCGCCGCAGCCCGCGGCCCGCCGCGGCACCCGCTTCCACGCCTGGATCGAATCCCGCTTCGAAGAACTCACCCTGCCGATGCTCCCCCCGGAGGACCTGCCGGGCGGCGGCCCCGACGAGGCCGAGATCGCCGACGAGCGCGACCTGGAAGCCCTCAAGGAGGCCTTCGAACGCACCGAGTACGCCCACCGCGCGCCCCACCGCGTCGAGGTCCCCTTCCAGTTCGTGATCGCCGGCCGCGTCATCCGGGGCCGCATCGACGCCGTCTACAAGGAAGGCGACGGCGCCGACACCACGTACGAGATCGTCGACTGGAAGACCAGCCGTACCCGCACCGCCGACCCCCTGCAGCTCGCCGTGTACCGACTTGCCTGGGCCGAGCAGCAGGGCATCCCCCTGGAGTCGGTGAAGGCCGCCTTCCTCTACGTACGCAGCGGGGAGACCGCCCGCCCGGGGAACCTGCCGGGCCGTGCCCAGCTGGAGCGCCTCCTCCTGGAGGAACCGGCCGGTGCGCCGGGCGACGAGCCGCCGGACGAGACCACCCCGGATGGCGGATAGGCTCGTGACCATGAGCGAGACACCGGACAGCGCCGTCCGCACGTACATCGAGAACCACCGCGCCGCCTTCCTCGACGACCTCGCCGAGTGGCTGCGCATCCCGTCCGTGTCGGCCCAGCCCGACCATGCCGGGGACGTGCGCAGCAGCGCCGAATGGCTCGCCGCTCAGCTCAGGAAGACCGGCTTCCCGGTCGCGGAGATCTGGGAGACGCCCGGGGCGCCAGCCGTCTTCGCGGAATGGCCCTCCGACGATCCGCAGGCCCCCACGGTCCTCGTCTACGGCCACCACGACGTCCAGCCCGCGGCCCGTGAGGACGGCTGGGACACCGAGCCCTTCGAACCCGTCGTCCGGGGAAACCGCCTGCACGCGCGAGGGGCGGCCGACGACAAGGGCCAGGTCTTCTTCCACACCCTCGGCGTCCGCGCCCACCTCGCCGCCACCGGCCGCACGGCGCCCGCGGTCAACCTCAAGCTGCTCGTCGAGGGTGAGGAGGAGTCCGGCTCCCCGCACTTCCGCGCCCTCATCGAGGCCCACCGGGACCGCATCGCCGCCGACGCGGTGATCGTGTCGGACACCGGCATGTGGTCGGAGGACACCCCGACCGTCTGCACGGGCATGCGCGGCCTCGCCGAGTGCGAGATCGAACTGCACGGCCCCGACCAGGACATCCACTCCGGCTCCTTCGGCGGCGCCGTGCCGAACCCCGCCACCGAGGTCGCCCGCCTCGTCGCCGCCCTCCACGACGATCACGCGCGCGTGGCGATACCGGGCTTCTACGAAGGCATCACCGAGCTCACCGAACGCGAGCGCGAGCTCTTCGCCGAGCTGCCCTTCGACGAGGAGCGCTGGCTGCGCACGGCCAAGTCCCACGGCACCCACGGCGAGGCCGGGCACACCACCCTGGAGCGCATCTGGGCCCGCCCCACCGCCGAGGTCAACGGCATCGGCGGCGGCTATCAGGGCGCGGGCAGCAAGACGGTCATCCCGTCGTCCGCCTTCGTGAAGCTGTCCTTCCGGCTCGTCGCGGGGCAGCAGCTGGAGCGCGTGGAGCAGGCCGTGCGCGCCTGGGCCGCCGACCGCGTCCCCGCCGGCATCCGCCACACGGTCACCTTCAGCGCCGGTACGCGCCCGTGCCTGACCCCGCTCGACCACCCAGCCCTGCAGTCCGTCGTGCGGGCGATGGGCCGCGCCTTCGGGCAGCAGATCCGCTTCACGCGTGAGGGCGGTTCCGGACCGGCGGCCGACCTCCAGGACGTGCTCGCCGCCCCCGTGCTCTTCCTCGGCATCTCCGTCCCCTCCGACGGCTGGCACGCGCCGAACGAGAAGGTCGAGATCGACCTGCTCCTGAAGGGTGTCGAGACGACGGCACACCTGTGGGGCGACCTCGCGGAGAACTGGCGCGATGCACACTGAAGACCCCGTCGTGGCCCCACCGGACGCCGAACACGTCCTGCCGCACGCCCTGCTGAACCATCCATTCCATCGGGGGAGTTGGAAGCACCTGTGACCACCTGGACCGACCGCACCGCAGGCCGCCCCGTCTCGCTGACCGCCGCGAGCGGCATCGACCGCGCGGCCCACCACCGCATGGACGAGGCGTGGCTCGCCGCGGCCTGGAGCCACCCCACGACCCGGGTCTTCGTGGTCTCCGGTGGCCAGGCGCTCATCGACGAGACGCCCGAGGGCCGGACCGAACTGGTGATGACGCCTGCCTTCGAGGCGCCCCTCACCGAGGAGCACCGCTACTTCCTGGGCACGGACGACGACGGCGTCAGCTACTTCGCGCTCCAGAAGGACGGCCTGCCGGGCCGCATGGACCAGTCGGCCCGCCCGGCCGGGCTGCGCGAGGCGGGGCTCCTGCTCTCCCCCCGGGACGCGGGCCTGCTGGTGCACGCAGTCGCCCTGGAGAACTGGCAGCGCCTGCACCGATTCTGCTCGCGCTGCGGCGAGCGCACCGTGATCGCGGCGGCGGGCCACATCCGCCGCTGCCAGGCCTGCGGCGCCGAACACTACCCGCGCACGGACCCCGCCGTGATCATGGCGGTCAGGGACAGCGAGGACCGCATCCTCCTCGGCCGCCAGGTGCACTGGCCCGAGGGCCGCTTCTCCACCCTCGCGGGCTTCGTCGAGCCGGGGGAGTCCATCGAGCAGTCGGTACGGCGCGAGGTCTTCGAAGAGGCGGGCGTCACGGTCGGCGACGTCGAGTACGTCGCGAGCCAGCCCTGGCCGTTCCCCTCCAGCCTGATGCTCGGTTTCATGGCCGACGCGACCTCCTCGGAGATCAACGTCGACGGCGAGGAGATCCAGGAGGCCCGCTGGTTCTCCCGCGAAGACCTGCGGGCCGCATTCGAGTCCGGAGAGGTCCTGCCTCCCTACGGAATCTCGATTGCGGCCCGGCTGATCGAGCTCTGGTACGGCAAGCCCCTGCCGAAGCCCGGGACCGTGGGCTGAGCCCTCAGAGCCTGTCTTTGAACCCCCGCCTGCGCCCCGGCGGCCGGCACGCACGCTCGGCGTGCGGAGCCCCAGGACAGGTGGCTCCGCCACATGACCTGAGGCTCCGCACGCTGATCGCACGCACCGGCCGCCGCTGCGCCCACGCTTCGCGCGGACGACGGGGGTTCAAAGACAGGCCCTCAGACGTCCAGCTTCTGCTTGACCTGCGCCAGCGAGGGGTTCGTGAGCGTCGAGCCGTCCGGGAAGAGGACGGTGGGAACCGTCTGGTTTCCGCCGTTCGCCTTCTCGACGAAGGCCGCCGAGTCCGGGTCCTGCTCGATGTTGATCTCGGTGTACCCGATGCCCTCGCGGTCCATCTGGCCCTTGAGGCGGCGGCAGTAGCCGCACCACGTGGTGCTGTACATCGTCACAGTGCCCGGCATGTCTTTCGTGCTCCTTCGTCGCTCGGGGTGCGTGTTCGCAATGGATCGAACGTACGCGACCCAGCCACCATTCCCGCATTAGTACGACCGCAGGTGCTGCCCTGTGGACAACCGGCTCAGCCGCCTCCTGCGACCTGGCAGCATGGCAGGGTGACATCAGCAACGCACTCCTCCCTCTTCCCGCAGGTCCCGGACTCTGCCGACGCGGTGCTCGACGGGCTCGACCCGGAACAGCGCGAGGTGGCCACCGCCCTGCACGGGCCGGTGTGTGTCCTGGCGGGCGCCGGCACCGGCAAGACCCGGGCGATCACCCACCGGATCGCCTATGGGGTGCGGGCCGGGATGCTCCAGCCCGCCAGCGTGCTGGCCGTCACCTTCACCAACCGCGCCGCGGGCGAGATGCGCGGCCGCCTGCGCCAGCTCGGCGCCTCCGGCGTCCAGGCCCGTACGTTCCACTCCGCCGCCCTGCGCCAGCTCCAGTTCTTCTGGCCGAAGGCGGTCGGCGGCCCGCTGCCCCGGATCGTCGACCGCAAGATCAAGCTCGTCGCGGACGCGGCGGCCGCCTGCCGCATCCGGCTCGACCGCAACGAGCTGCGCGACCTCACCAGCGAGATCGAGTGGTCCAAGGTCACCCAGACCGTCCCCGCGGACTATGCGGCCGCCGCCGCCAAGTCGGGCCGGGACGTCCCGCGCGACCCCGCCGAGATCGCCCAGCTCTATGCCGCGTACGAGGACCTCAAGCGCGACCGCGCCGTCATCGACTTCGAGGACGTGCTGCTGCTCGCCGTCGGCATCCTCCAGGACCGGCACGACATCGCCGAACAGATCCGCGCCCAGTACCAGCACTTCGTGGTCGACGAATATCAGGACGTGAGCCCTCTCCAGCAGCGCCTCCTGGAGCTGTGGCTCGGCGAGCGGGACAGCCTCTGCGTCGTCGGCGACGCCAGCCAGACGATCTACTCCTTCACCGGCGCGACCCCCGACCACCTGCTGAACTTCCGCACCCGCCACCCCGGGGCCACGGTCGTCAAGCTGGTCCGTGACTACCGCTCCACCCCCCAGGTGGTCCACCTCGCCAACGGCCTGCTCTCCCAGGCCCGCGGCCGCGCCGCCGACCACCGCCTGGAGCTGATCTCCCAGCGCGATCCCGGCCCGGAACCGGTCTATACGGAGTATGTGGACGAGCCGGCCGAGGCCGAGGGCGCCGCCCGCCGCATCCGCGCCCTCATGGCCGACGGCGTCCCCGCCAGCGAGATCGCGGTCCTCTTCCGCACGAACTCCCAGTCGGAGATCTACGAACAGGCGCTCGCCGACGCGGGCGTGCCCTACCAGCTGCGCGGTGCCGAGCGGTTCTTCGAGCGCACCGAGGTGCGCGAGGCGGGCGCGGCCCTGCGCGGCGCGGCCCGCTTCGGGGGCAACGACGCCCTCCTCGACGACGTGGTCGACCTGCCCTCCCAGGTGCGCGCCGTGCTCTCCACGAAGGGCTGGACGAGCGAGCCGCCCGCGGGCTCCGGGGCCGTCCGCGACCGCTGGGAGTCGCTGGCCGCGCTGGTGCGGCTCGCCGAGGACTTCGCGCGGGCCAGACCGGAGGCGACCCTCGCCGACCTGGTGGCCGAGCTCGACGAGCGGGCGAACGCCCAGCACGCGCCCACCGTCGAGGGCGTCACGCTCGCCTCGCTGCACGCGGCGAAGGGCCTGGAGTGGGACGCCGTGTTCCTCGTGGGCCTCGCCGAGGGCATGATGCCGATCACGTACGCCAAGACGGACGAGCAGATCGAGGAGGAGCGTCGTCTCCTCTATGTGGGCGTGACCCGCGCCCGCGTCCACCTCTCGCTCTCCTGGGCGCTCTCCCGCTCGCCGGGGGGCCGTCCGAGCCGCCGTCCCAGCCGCTTCCTGGACGGGCTGCGTCCCGGATCCGGGACGGGCTCCGCGGCCCGCGCCGCGGGCGGTGGTCCCGGTGGTGTCGAGCGCGGCAGCGGCGGCGGGACCGTGGCCGCTGCGGGCCGCCGTCAGCGCAAGATCCGTACGCCGGCCCGCTGCCGGGTCTGCGGCAGGACCCTCACCGAGGCGGGTGAGATGAAGCTCATGCGGTGCGAGGACTGCCCGTCCGACATGGACGAGGGGCTCTACGAACGGTTGCGGGAGTGGCGCTCCGGCCAGGCGAGGGAGCTGGGACAGCCCGCCTACTGCGTCTTCACGGACAAGACCTTGATCGCCATCGCGGAGGCCGTGCCGGAGGACGAGGGCGAGCTGGCCCGGATCCCGGGGGTCGGCGTCCGCAAGTTTCACCGGTTCGGCGCCGACGTCCTTGCCATGTGCACAGGTCAGGAGCGTGTAAGGGGCGCCGAGGAAGAATGATTCAAACTCGTCGAAAAAATAGTTTGCGCATGCGCAAGGAAGACCCATAGGTTCTTAACACGGAAACGGCGGGCTTCTCCGAAGCCCCGGTTCCGTGCTGTACTTGTCAGTCCGCAGGTTCGGTTCCGACCGAACCCCTAGACGCCGAGAGGAGGCGATTCCAGTGATCAGCATCAACGAGAGCTTCATCAGCACCGCGAAAATGACCGATCGCTCGGTCGTCGCTTCCTGCCTGCTCGGCTTCTCGAACCAGGGCACCGGTCTGTCCGGCGGCATCCCCGCCTCCCGTCCGATGTCCGCCTCCCTGCCTCTCGCCGGTCTTCCCGTCCGCGAGATCAATGGGGGCAATGAGCGACCGACCAAGGCACCGGAAGCAGCAGTAGCGGAGGCGCAGGCCCAGGCCTATGCCTTTGCGGCAGCCGGTGCCGGATTCCGGAAGCAGACGACGCAGCACCACACGATGTGGGCCTTCCGTGGGCTCGAACCCTGGAGTGATCCAGTCTGATCCTCGATCAGACAGGCGCCTTCAGGGCCGCGGAACCCCACCCGGGATCCGCGGCCCTTCTGTTTTCCCCAGAACAGGGAGAACGGAGCGAAGGGGCCGACAGCAAGCCCGGTACCAGCCGCCAACCGGCCGACCCAGGCCGGCACGACCAGACGAGGAAAACACCACCGTGCAACTCGAAGCGCACGCCCCGTCCGTACCGCCTTCACAGACGCTCCCCCCGCCCGCACCCACGGAGGACCCGGCCTTGACCCCCCTGACTGCGCTCACCGCGCTCGACGACGCCATCGAGAACCTCGGCGTACCCGTTCCCTGCCGTGCCTACGACCCGGAGGTCTTCTTCGCGGAGTCCCCGGCCGACGTCGAGTACGCCAAGTCCCTCTGCCGGACCTGCCCGCTGATGGAAGCCTGCCTCGCCGGCGCCAAGGAGCGGCGTGAGCCGTGGGGCGTCTGGGGCGGCGAGCTGTTCGTCCAGGGTGTCGTCGTTGCCCGCAAGCGGCCCCGTGGTCGCCCGCGCAAGAACCCGGTCGCCGCATGAGCACCGCCGGAACCATCGACCGCCCCCTGACGCACGACCCCAAGAAACAGGCCCCGATGAAGGCAGCCACGCGTGAGCCCGCCGGCTCCGCCACCACAGACTTCACCACCACCGGTGCGCACGTCGCGCGCCAGAACAGGACCCGCGAGATGCAACTCATCCCAGAAGCCATGGCTCGTGCGCATATGCACGAACGACTGCGCGAGGCCGAGGCCCAACGCCCGGCCGAGCGCCTGCTGGCGGCCCGCCGCATGCAGCGCCGCGCGGAGCGCGCCTCGCTGCGTGCCCGGCGCGCGCTCGCCATCGCGGTCATGCAGTAGGAGCCACGCAGCAGATGTCACGCCGAAAGCGCCGCCGACGCGGCTCGGCACCCTGACAGACGTCCACGGGGGGCGGTCCGAACGGACCGCCCCCCGTGGTGCGTTGTGCTCCCCGATCTTCCCGGTACGGCGCTATGGTCACCGGGTGGACCAGCAGAATCCCCAGCCCCAGGAGACCGGGAATCTCGTGTGCTGCCGCTGCGGTGCGGTCGCCGAGGGCATGCCACCGACCTGGACCTGCTCCGTGGAGAACGGCGCCCGCCGCTACTTCTGCGACGCCTGCGCACGGGAGAACATCAGAGCCATCGAAGGACGCCTCGACTCCGCTTGGTGGTGAGCCTCTCCGTGGCTCAGGCCTCCGCCGCCGCGCCGCCCTCCCGAGCCTCGACCAGCTCCTCCGACTCCGTGAGCGTCTCCGACTCCGTGAGCTCCTCGGAGTCCCTGAGCTCCTCGGTCTCCTCCACGAAACCGGGCAGCCACTCCTCCAGCTCGTCCCGCATCCGCACCGTCGCGCCCAGCTGGCACAGCACTCCGATCGTGCTCACCGTCACCCGGTGGATCAGCAGATACGCCGGGGGCAGGTTCAGATACCGGCCCAACTGGTAGGCGGGGGAGCGGACATCGGCCAGCCGTGCCGCGTGCTTGCGCATCCAGGCACGGGTGAAGGTGAACTCGTCGACGGCCATGGGCTCGATGATCGGCAGCAGGTAGTCGAGCACCGCCTGCGGCTCAAGATCGACGGACTCCTTGACGAAGCCCTCCTCGCACAACATGTCGTAGACCGCGTCGGCTTCGCCCGCCAGCGTCATCCGCAGGGACGTGCCGATGGTCGGGGGCAGCCCGTCGGGCAGCCGGTCCACCGTGCCGAAGTCGAGGACCCCCAGGCGATAGCCGTTCTCCTCGTCGGGCAGCAGGCGGAAATTGCCCGGGTGCGGGTCGGCGTGCAGCAGTCCGGTGCGGGCCGGACCAGAGAAGAGGAAGTGGGCCAGCAGTTGTCCCGCCCGGTCGCGCTGTTCCTGCGTGCCTTCCGAGATCACCTTCGACAGGGGGGTCCCGTCCATCCACTCGGTGACCAGGACCTGGTCGCTCTGGTGCACCACCTGGGGCACCACCACGTGGAGGTCGTCCGCGAACTCCTCGGCGTGCGCCTGCTGGGCCGCGGCCTCCAAGCCGTAGTCGAGCTCCTCCGACACCCGGTCCCGCAGCTCCGCGATGAGAGGCTTGATGTCCATCCCGGGAATCAGCGGGCCCAGAAGCCGGGCGAACCGTCCGAGCTGGTTGAGGTCGGACAGCAGCGCCTCGCCCGCTCCCGGGTACTGCACCTTGACCGCGACCTCACGACCGTCCGTCCAGACGGCCCGGTGCACCTGACCGATGGACGCGGCGGCCGCCGGCTTGTCCTCGAACTCCAGAAAATACTCGCGCCAGTCCGCTCCGAGACGCTCCGTGAGGACGGAGTGCACGGTGCTGGTAGGCATCGGAGGCGCCGCTTCCTGCAGCTTCGTCAGCGCAGCGCGGTACGGCCCCGCGATCTCCTCGGGCAGCGCTGACTCGAAGACGGACAGCGCCTGCCCGAACTTCATGGCACCGCCCTTCAGCTCACCGAGGACCTTGAAGAGCTGCTCGGCCGTGCGCTGCTGCAGCTCACGCCCGACGATCTCCGCGGACTTGCCCCCGATCCGCTTGCCGAGCCCCCAGGTCGCGCGCCCCGCGAAGCCGAGTGGCAGCGCGGCCAGTTTGGCGGTACGGGTGACCGCCTTCCGGGGAAGATCAGACATGCGCCCCTCCAAGTCCCAGACAGCCGCGCCCTCTCAGGCGGTTACCCGGCCATTGTTGCGTGCGGCTCCGAACCAGCGGTGGGCCGATCCCCCCTAACGGACACCGCCGCCCCACAAGAGCATGATGGATGGGCCCAAATCGGGCTCGAGCGCCACTCGAATCCGGGCACGGCAGCCTGCCAGCGCGCACCCGCACAGGCCGATGGCTCCCCGTCCAGAAAGGCGAGGGCGTGCCCCGCCGCGAGCCCGGCGACCGACGTCGACAGGGCCACATCGCACGCGGGCACCTGCCGGGCGTGGCCCGAGCGCCACTGGGCCAGCATCCGGGGCCAGGTGGGGTCGCGATCCGTGCGCTGCCGGAAGAGACATTCGGCGCACGCGGTCGCCCCCGGCAGAACCAGCGGGCCCACCACACCCGTCCCCTCGATCACTCCGGCGTACAGATGGGGGGTGCCCGAGGCGAGGAGTTCCTCTGCCGCGGCGGGCGCGGGAGCATACGCATCCAGACCGTCCCTCGGGGTGATGAGCACGAGGGACAGGCCCGCTGTCCCCTCCGGCTCAGCCGGCTGCCGAGGCTGCCGGACCGGTCGGCCGGGCGCCGACCGCCGCACGATCCGACGGGCCGTCGTGTCCCTGCGCTCCCCGACGGACTCCGCGGGCAGGCCGCCCGGTGCGACGTCCCACGGCCGCACATGTCCGCCGTCCAGCACATCGACCCGGCCGACTCCGGCGGCCGCGAGCACCGAGGCCACGACCGTGCCCACCCGCCCGGCGCCCCGGACCCGCACCCGCATGGCCCGACGCGCCGCCATCTTCGCGATCGCACCGCCCGGCTCGGGCGACAGGAGCGACAGCGACGCCACGTCGGCCCGCAGCCGCTCCATGACCTCCTCCCGCTCGCGCAGGGAGTCGGCCGCCGCTCCGCCGCCCGTCGAGTCGTCGAGGAGCCCGGCGCGCGAGAGCTCTCCCAGCAGTCTGTCCACGTGCCCGTCGGGCAGCCCCATCCGCCGTGCCTCCTCGCGCAGCAGCGGCAGCCCGCGGGTGCCGTCAAGGAGGGTCAGGAAGCTGCTCGTCGCCGTGTCCATCGGGCCGAGCACCAGGGCGTGCGCGGGCGCCACGCCGAACTGCACGGTGCTCATGTCCCGCCAGCCACGCCGGAGCGCCGGCTTCACCATCGGATGCATCAGACGCATGGTCGTCCCCCGTCGGCCGGTCGGCGCGGTCCCGTCCGCCGCGCCGATCGATTGCCAGAATGCCCGCATCGCCGGACTCTTGCGTCGCGTTGTCCACAGGCGGAGGGTGTTCGTCGTACTAATCAAACGCGCGGGGTGCGGAACGGCGCCGAACCGTCCCGGAGGCGGGACTTCCCCTATGCCCAGCGGGTAACGTCGGGGCGTGCCCGCCGACCCGTCCTCTCGCGTCGCTGGGGAGACCTCAGCGCGTCGCGCCGGAACTCCGCAGCGCAGCACGACCAGCCCGGCGCCGTCCGGCGCGGCGACCAGCGCGGTCGAGGTCAGACGGAGTGCGCGCCGTCGCAGAACGGTCTCCGCGTACCGGGAGGGCGACCGCACGGTCGTCCTCATCCCCGCCCGGATGTCCGAGGCGGAGGAGCAGCGCTGGGTCAATGTCATGCTCGACAAGCTCGCGGCCCAGGAGAGCAAGCGGCTCCTCGGCGACACGGAGCTCGCCGAGCGCGCCGGGCAGCTGTCGGAGCAGTACTTCGAAGGGCGCCCCAGACCGGCCTCGGTGCGCTGGGTCACGAACCAGAACACCCGGTGGGGCTCCTGCACGCCGGCGGAGGGCAGCATCCGCCTTTCGCACCGGCTGCAGGGCATGCCCGAATACGTCGTGGACTACGTTCTCGTCCACGAGCTCGCCCACCTTCTCGTCCCAGGTCACGGCCCCCGCTTCTGGCGCCTCCTTGAGGCCTACCCCCGTACCGAGCGGGCCAGGGGGTACCTCGAAGGAGTGGTCGCGGCGAGCAGGCTGCCGCACCTTCCCGCCGCCCGCGAGGAGTGAACGTCCGCGACCGCGCGGAGTGAATGTTCGCCGGACCTCGAGGGTTGTGTAGCGGGTCTGTACCGGCTTCGTTCGCTGTCAGACTTTGCGGTTAGCCTGACGCGACGTATTCACATTCGGGATGGGGGACGGTCGTTACGTATGGCCAGGGAATTCCAACGCGGCCACAAGGCCAAGATCAGTGATCTCACTCCGGGCACGGACCTGTACGTCGGCGTACAGATCTCTGCCCCCGGGCTGACCTTCGACATCAGCTGCTTCGGCCTGGACGCGAGCGAACGGCTCTCGGACGACCGTTATTTCATCTTCTTCAACCAGCCGAAGTCGCCCGAGGAGTCGATCCAGCTCCTCGGCGCGCAGGCGGGCGACAGCGAGTCCTTCCGCGTCACGCTCGACCGCATCCCGCAGCAGATCCAGCGGCTGTCGTTCACGGCGACGGTCGACGGAGCCGGACAGATGTCGCAGGTCGCCTCCGGGTACATCCGCATCGTCGCGGGCGGCGAGGAAGTCGCGCGCTACGCCTTCAACGGCGCGGAGTTCTCCACGGAGCGCGCCGTCATGCTGGGCGACTTCTATCTGAAGGACGTCTGGCGGTTCGCCGCGGTCGGCCAGGGCTTCGACGGCGGACTCGACGCGCTCCTGAAGAACTTCGGCGGCGAGGTCGCCGAGGAGGAGCCCGCCGCCCCTCAGCAGCCGCAGGGCGCCGCTCCTTCCTTCGCACCGCCGGCGCAGGCCGCGGCCCCGCCCGCGTTCGGTGCCCCGGCGGCCGCCGCGCCGCCCCAGGCGCCCGCACCGGCGCAGCACTTCGCGCCGCCCCAGGGCGCCACGGCGCCGCCCGCTCCCGCGGACCCGTCGGTGCACGCCGCGCAGACCGTCGTCGCCCCGTTGAACCAGCCGCCGGGCGGCCCCGTCCCGCCTCCGCCGCCCCCTTCGCCGTACGGCCAGCCGGGCCAGCAGCCCCCGCAGCAGCCGCAGTTCGGCCAGGTCCCCGGCCAGCAGGCTCCCGGCGGGACCGCGCCCCTGCCGCCGGGCTACGGCCAGCAGCCGCAGGCCCCGATGCCCCCCGGGTACGGGCAGCAGCCCGGGGCCCCGATGCCTCCCGGCTACGGTCAGCAGCCTCCGGGTAGCCAGTTCCCGGGCCAGCCCGCCGCCCCGCAGGGCGCGGCTCCGCAGGGTGCCGGTGTGGCCGCCGCCCTGCAGAAGTACCGCGAGGCCCCCACCGGCCAGCGCTGGACGCAGCAGAACGAGAAGCTGGTCCGCGTCGACCTGGGCGTCGCCGACCAGCCGATCCTGGCCCGCCAGGGCAGCATGGTGCTCTACCAGGGCAAGGTCGAGTTCAGCTACAAGGGCGCGGGCTTCGCCGGGCGCATCGTCGGCAACTCCACCGGCCAGGAGATGCAGCTGATGCGCTGTTCCGGCCGGGGCCAGGTCTTCCTCGCCGAAGAGGGCACCCACCTGCATCCCATCGAGCTCCAGGGTGACGCGATCTGCGTCTCCGCGGAGAACGTCCTCGCGTTCGACGAGAGCCTGCAGCACGAGGTGCGCAGGATCGAGGGGCACGGGATCCCCGGCGGCGCCCTGTTCGTCATGCAGTTCCAGGGCACCGGCACGATCATCGTGAAGACCCACGGCGTGCCCGTCGTGCTGCCCGTCACGCCGACGACGTTCGCCGACTGCCACGCCGTCGTCGCCTGGTCGGCCGCCGCGCAGGCGATCGTCTCCAGCCAGGTACGGCTGCGCAGCAACGCCTACGCGGGCTCCACGGGGGAGAGCGTGAATCTCCAGTTCCGTGGCGCACCCGGCAATTTCATCGTCGTCCAGCCGTACGAGGTCTGAGGGAGCCCGTCATGAATCAGCAACTCGCGGGCTTTGCTCCCGCACCCGTCGCCACCCGCATGGAGAACCACGGCCACCACATGGTCAAGGTGGCCATGCAGACCGGCAACGACCTCTTCGCGCGCGTGGGCTCGATGGTCGCCTACGAAGGGTTCGTGCAGTACGAGCCGAATCCGCCCGCCGTCCGTCAGGTCGCGCGCGAGTGGATGACCGGCGAGGGCGCGCCCCTGATGAAGTGCTCCGGAGACGGCCTCCTCTACCTGGCCGACTACGGAGCGGATGTCGTCGTCATCAACCTGGCGGGTGACTCCCTCTCGGTGAACGGCACCAACCTGCTCGCCTTCGACGCGTCTCTCCAGTGGGGCGTCGAGCGGGTCAAGGGCATGGCCAAGTTCGCGGGACAGGGCCTGTGGAACATCAAGATCTCCGGCCAGGGCTGGGTCGCGCTGACCTCCCGCGGCACCCCGATCGTGGTCGACTGCGGCCGCGGCGAGGACGAGACGTATGTCGATCCGGACGCCCTGATCGCCTGGTCCCCGAACCTGAAGGTGAAGGGCAAGCGCAGCTTCAAGGCCGGCTCCCTCATTGGGCGCGGCAGCGGCGAGGCCTACCAGATGGGCTTCTCCGGAGAGGGCATCGTCGTCGTACAGCCCAGCGAGGACAGCACCGACCGTCTCCGAGCACGGGGCTGAGGGGGAGCAACACACCATGCAGAGTCCACTTTTCGCGCACGCCGAACAGCAGACACAGGAGCGCTACTCCGTCCAGAACCCGCAGATGCTGCGGGTCGCCCTGGAGGGCCACGACGACGTCCTGGCCCGCAAGGGCGCCATGGTCGCCTACCAGGGGCTGATGGAGTTCGACGCCGAGTACCAGAGCCGGGGCAACCAGCGCGCCCGTGCGCACACCGGTGAGGGCCTGGACCTGATGCGCTGCCACGGCCAGGGGACGGTCTACCTCGCCAACCTCGCCCAGTACATCCACGTAGTGGATGTGGAGCAGGACGGCCTGACCGTGGACAGCAGCTATGTCCTCGCGATGGATTCGTCGCTGACCCACCAGGTCATCGCCGTGGACAGTCAGTACGGAATCTCCGGCTCCGGCAAGTACCAGCTCAACATCACCGGACGCGGCAAGGTCGCCCTGATGACGTCGGGCCAGCCACTGATGCTGCAGGTCACGCCGGACCGGTACGTCAACGCCGACGCCGACGCGATCGTCGCCTGGTCCAACGGCCTGCGCGTCCAGATGCAGGCCCAGACCCATTCCTCGGGCGTGTGGCGGCGCCGCGGCAACACCGGCGAGGGCTGGGAGCTGAGCTTCATGGGCCAGGGCTACGCCCTCGTCCAGCCCAGCGAGATGCTGCCGCCGCAGAACGCGGTCATCGGGCGGGGCGCCCAGGCGCAGTTCGGGGTGGGCCAGCAGGGCGCCCGGGGGGCGAACCAGGGCAACGTCTGGAGCTAGGCCCTGTCGTCACACTCGCGTCTGCCTCGCGACGCCTGGCACGCACGCTCGCCGCGTTGTCGGGCTCATCCCGGTACGCCCAGTACCGGGATGACCCTCCGCCTTGCGATCGCACGCACCAGACGCCGCGAGGCCGCCCGCCGGGCGAACGACGCGAGTTTGACGACAGGGCCTAGGCCCTTGCCCGGGCAGGGGTGACCGAGGGGCGCGGGGTTTTCCGCGGGCCGTATGTGGCTGGTCGCGCAGTTCCCCGCGTCCCTTCGAGAGCCCCTTCGGGGCGCCTCGAAGGGGTCCCCCTACAGGCGTGCCCTTGTCGCCTCCATGAGCCGTACGACCGACTCGTCCGCCGCACCCGCCACCTCGTCGTACGCGAACCAGCGCAGGTCCAGGGACTCGTCGCTGATCGCCTCGACGGCGTCGGGCGGGGCGACCGCCGCGTACTGCACGTCCAGGTGCTGGGTGCACGGGCCCGGGATCGGGTGCCTGTCCAGGCGGACGGGACCGCCCGCGAGGAGGGTCAGGCCCGGCACGCCGGACTCCTCCGTGGCCTCACGCAGCGCCGCCGCGGCCAGCGACGCGTCGCCCGGCTCGCAGTGGCCGCCCATCTGGAGCCACATCCGCAGCTTCTTGTGCAGGGTCAGCAGCACCCGGCCGCGCGAAGGGTCGACGACCAGGGCGCTCGCCGTCACATGGCCCGCGGTGCAGGCCTTCCACATGCCGTCGTCGCCGTGCTCGGACAGGTGGTCCAGGTAGGCCTGGCGCAGTTCGGGCTGGCCCTCGTACCTCTTGAGCACGAGGACCGTGTCGTCGTACAGGCTCACTTGCCGTCGTCGCCCTTGTCCTCGTCGCCCGCGTCGCTCTCGTCGGCCTTCTCCTTCGAGAGGTCCGGCTTCGCGGGGCCGGACCCGGCGGCCTCGCCGAGCATCTTGTCCAGCTCGGAGAAGTCCAGCTGCTCGCGGTGGACGAAACCGTCCGGGTCGTCCAGGTCGGAGGCCGTCGGCAGCATGTCCGGGTGCTCCCACAGGCCGTCGCGGCCGTCCACGCCGCGTGCGTCCGTGAGGGAGGCCCACAGGCGCGAGGCGTCCCGCAGACGGCGTGGGCGCAGCTCGAGACCGATCAGGGTCGCGAACGTCTGCTCGGCGGGTCCGCCCGTGGCGCGGCGGCGGCGCAGCGTCTCCCGGAGGGCGTCAGCGGACGACAGGCGCGGCTTGGCGGCGGCGTGGACCACCGCGTCCACCCAGCCCTCGACGAGCGCGAGAGCCGTCTCCAGGCGGGCCAGAGCGGCCTTCTGGGCCGGGGTGTCCTCCGGCTGGAACATGCCCTGCTGGAGCGCTTCCTGCAGCTGCTCGGGGTTCTGCGGGTCGAGCTGGCCGACCACGTCCTCCAGCTTGGCGGTGTCGACCTTGATCCCGCGCGCATACCCCTCGACCGCTCCGAACAGGTGCGAGCGCAGCCACGGGACGTGGGCGAAGAGGCGCTGGTGGGCGGCCTCGCGCAGCGCCAGATAGAGCCGCACCTCGTCCTTGTCGACGCCCAGGTCCTTGCCGAAGGCCTCGATGTTCACGGGGAGCAGCGCGGCCTTGCCGGACGGGCCGAGCGGCAGGCCGATGTCGGTGGAGCCGACGACCTCGCCCGCGAGCACGCCCACGGCCTGGCCGATCTGCTGGCCGAACATGGCGCCGCCCATCGAGCGCATCATGCCGATCAGTGGGCCCGCCATGGCCTGCATCTCCTCGGGCAGCACGTCGCCCATGGCCAGACCGACGCGCTCGGCGACGGGGTCGACGAGCTCCTTCCAGACCGGCAGGGTCGCCTCGACCCACTCGGCGCGGCTCCATGCCACCGCCGTGCCTGACCCGGACGGCAGCGACGTCGCGTCGTCCAGCCACAGGTCGGCCAGGCGCACGGCCTCCTCGACGGCGGAGCGCTCGGCGGGGCCGACGCTGGCGTCCTTCGTGCCGTCCGCCGTGCCCTGGGACACGGTCTGGCGGGCGATGTCCTTGGCCATGTCCCAGTTCACCGGGCCGCCCTCGTACGAGAGCATCTGGCCGAGCTGCTGGAACGCGGCTCCCAGGTCGTTCGGGTTCATCGAACCGAACATCGCGGCGAACGGATTGTCGCCGCCGCCGGGACCGCCCGCGCCCGGGAACCCCCCGAAACCGAACGGGTTCGCGGGGCCACCTGCGCCTTGTCCCCCGCTCTGGCCCTCTCCAGGGGATTCCTTCTTCTTGCCCTCGTCGCCGTCTTCCGGCTCCTCCGGCGGAAGGCCGAATCCGAATGGGGTGTCACTCACGGGATTCCTCGGCTCGTCAGGCCGCCGGTCATGTGCCGGCGGCGGCTGCCCTACAACACCACCCAGCGTAGACACCGTGACGGGATCGGGCCTCGGTGCTTCGCCGACTCATGGCCTGCGGCAGGATGGATGCCACCTGGTACGTACGCGTCATTCGCGTACGTACTGAAGACAACCGCTGGAGACGCCCGGTGAGTTCCCCAGATCCACAGGTTCGCGCAGCGCGAAACCCGTCAACCCCGGCGCCCGTCCGAGGGCCCGTCGTCGCCGTGACCGGCGCGGCCTCCGGGGTGGGCGCGCTGCTGACCGAGCGCCTCGCGGCCTCGGAGGAGATCAAGCAGGTCATCGCCATCGACGAGCGCCGCGGTGACTGCTCGCAGGCGCAGTGGCACATTCTGGACGTACGGGATCCGGCCATCGCCGAGAAGCTGCGCGGCGCGGACGTCGTGGTGCACCTGGCGCTCGACCTCGACCTGGAGACGGACGGGGCGGCCCGCACCGCCTACAACGTGCGCGGTACCCAGACCGTCCTGACCGCTGCCGCCGCCGCGGGCGTGCACCGCGTCGTCCTGTGCACATCGGCGATGGTCTACGGAGCGCTGTCCGACAACGAACTGCCCCTCTCCGAAGACGCCGAACTGCGCGCCACGGCCGAGGCCACCGGCGTCGGCGACCTCCTTGAGGTCGAGCGTCTCGCCCGCCGGGCGCCCCGCGCGCACCCCGGCCTCAACGTCACCGTCGTACGGCCCGCGACCCTGGTCGGCGGCACGGACACAGCCCTCACCCGCTATTTCGAGTCGCCCCGGCTCCTGGTCGTGGCGGGCTCACGCCCCGCCTGGCAGTTCTGCCACGTCGAGGACCTGTGCAGCGCTCTGGAGTACGCGGTCCTGGAGAAGGTCGACGGCGAGCTGGCCGTCGGCTGCGACGGCTGGCTTGAGCAGGAGGAGGTCGAGGAGCTCAGCGGGATCCGGCGCATGGAGCTGCCCTCGACGGTCGCCCTCGGCGCCGCCGCCCGGCTGCACCGGATCGGCCTGACACCGTCCCCGGCCGGCGATCTCGCGTACACGATGTACCCCTGGGTGGTCAGCGTCAGCAGGCTGCACGACGCCGGGTGGCGGCCGCAGTGGACCAACGAGGAGGTCCTCTCGGAGCTGCTCGAAGAGGTCTCCGGACGGCGCACCGTGGCCGGCCGGCGCCTCGGCCGCAAGGACGCCACGGCCGCGGGCGCGGCGGGCGCGACGGTCGCGCTGCTGGGCGCCGCCGCGGTGGTGCGCAGGGCACGGAAGGCGCGGCGGCGGATCTGAGGCGCACTCCGCGGGGCGACCGCGCGGGGCGGCACCCTGTAGGGAGCTCCAAGGCGACACGCGCGCGTGCCGGGGGAAAGGTCTATTCCGTGTGGCCCGTGCCGTGCGGCACCATGGCCGCATGGCACGCACCACGATGGACCACCCCGGCGAGCAGGCCGCCCAGGACCCGATCCGCCTCCTCGCGATCCGTGACACCCCGCTCTCGCTGGACGAGGTCTTCCGGGCCGTCGGCGACGACGCGGCGGGCGGCACGGCACTCTTCGTGGGGACCGTGCGCAATCACGACGGCGGCGCGGACGTCGACGAGCTGGGGTACTCGACCCACCCTAGCGCGGAGGCGGAGATGCGCCGGGTGGCCGAGAAGGTCGTCGCCGCGTACCCGGTGCGCGCCCTGGCCGCCGTGCACCGCGTCGGTGACCTCGCCGTCGGCGATCTCGCGGTGGTCGTGGCCGTCTCCTGTCCGCACCGTGCGGAAGCCTTCGACGCCTGCCGCAAGCTGATCGACGACCTCAAGCACGAGGTGCCGATCTGGAAGCACCAGCGCTTCTCCGACGGCAAGGAAGAGTGGGTCGGCGCCTGTTGAGACGGGTGCGGGAGCGCGGGGGAGCGCGGGCCGGGGCGAGGTAAATCACCTGAGGCGTGATTGACCCGTGTGGCTCCGGTTGCGTAACCCGACCCCTGCCGTGAGCGTTGACCATGCAGATGGTTAATCTGCTGATCAGTCAGTTGCGGTGGATCATGGGGTCGGGAGGTCGACATGGCATCACTTGCCTGGTTGCTGATTCCGCTCCTGGCGGCCGTCGGTGCGGGTCTGTGGGGCAGCTGGGCCGCCCGTAACCGCAAGTCCGGTCGGACGGGCGACGCCACCGAGCTCAACGGCTACGCCGCGTTCCGCGAGGCGATGGAGAAGTCCCGCGGGGCGACGGAACGCCCCCGCGAGAGCGTGCGTCCCGAGGAGGGCGCCGAGCCCGGAGGGGCCGAGTCCGAAGAGGCCGAGCTCTTCGAGACCGCGCTCGACGAGAGCGAGCTCCACAAGACCGACAAGACCGAGAAGCGTCACGTGGTCATGGGGAAGTCCTCCACCGGGACGTAGTCCTGCGGCCCGGGGCCCCGCCCCGCCCGGCCGGGAGGCCCCGTACGGACCGGCCCCAGGGGTGCTCCCACAGGCAGGTCCCGTACTGTCGTTCCATGCCACGCCGCACCGCGACGATGCTCGCCTCCACCCTCATGCTGATCGCGCTGCTCTGCGCCGGAGTGCTCATCAAAGTGCCGTACTCGGAGATGTCTCCCGGCCCCACGGTGAACACCCTCGGGGACCACGACGGCGAACCGGTGCTGCAGATCTCCGGGCGGAAGACCTATCCCACGACTGGCAACCTCAACATGACGACGGTCCGGGTCACGAGCGCCGACTACAACATGAACCTCGCGGAGGCCGTCTACGGCTGGCTGGCGCACGACAACATCGTGGTGCCGCACGACACGCTCTACCCGGACGGCAAGACCGAGCAGCAGTCCTCCCAGGAGAACGCCGAGGAGTTCAGCCTCTCCCAGGAGAGCGCCAAGGTCGCGGCGCTGCGGCAGCTGGACATCCCGGTGAAGTCCCAGGTCATCGTCTCCACCGTCTTCAAGGGCGACCCGGCGGAGGGCAAGCTGCACGCGGGTGACGTCATCAGGAAGGTCGACGGCAAGCCCGTCCATGAGATGACGGATGTCGCGAAGCTCGTCACCAAGCACAAGCCCGGCGAGCCCGTGACGTTCTCGATCGTCCCGGTCAAGGAGGCGGCCGCCGCCGAGAAGGCGGGCAAGGAAGCGACGGGCACGGACGACATCAAGATCACGACGGAGCCGGCCGAGGGCGACGCCGACCGCGCGGTCGTCGGCATCCAGGCGGGCACCGACCACACGTTCCCGTTCACGATCGACATCAAGCTGGCCGATGTGGGCGGTCCCAGCGCCGGCCTGATGTTCGCCCTCGGCATCGTCGACAAGCTGACCCCGGACGACCTCACCGGCGGCAACTTCGTGGCCGGCACCGGCACCATCGAGGACAACGGCAAGGTCGGCCCGATCGGCGGCATCGAGATGAAGACCGTCGGCGCGCGCGACAAGGGCGCCGAGTACTTCCTGACGCCCAAGGCCAACTGCGCGGCCGCCGCGAAGGACGTCCCCGACGGGCTCAAGCTCGTGAAGGTGAACACCATCGACGACGCGGTGAAGTCCCTGAAGAAGATCCGCAAGGGCGACACGGCCGGCCTGCCGCGGTGCACGGCGAGCTGACCCCCGACGACGAACAGCTGTACGCGGGCGGCGAGCCACCCGCGTACAGAACGTGAGGACCTTCCCCTACGCGAACGTCGCCGCGAGCGCCTCCGCGAGGCCCGGCACCAGGTCCGAGCCGGTGAGGACCTCCGTCGCGGAGTCCTTCTCGCGCAGCCGCAGCGCGGACTCGCGCGCCCCGTCACGGAGCACCGCCACGGTCATGCGGACCTCCTGGCGGTCCGGGTGCTCGGCCACCCACTTCGCGAGCTGCGCCTCGCTGAGGCCCTCAGGGACGGACGTCTCGGCGGACGGCGGCAGCATCAGGCGCTCCACCGTGAGAGCGCAGCCCGTCACCGCGTCGGGCCAGGCGATGGTGCCGAGGAACTCGTCCAGCGGCTTGTCGGCGGGAATTTCCTCCTGCTCGATGGGGGTGTAACCGGCGTGTTCCACGCCGTCGTCGAGGCCGAGCTGGGAGGCGAGGCCGGGTTCTTGGGTACGCAGTCGCGCCGTGTCGACCAGCGCGAAGAGGCGGGCGGGCCGGTCCCAGCCGAGGCCGGAGACGTACTCGTCGATCTCGAGCACTGCCCGCGTGAGGGGGCTCGCTGCCATGGGAGTGTTGGACATGGTCACAATCCTGCCTCGTTAGTCCCGAGAAACGGGAACCGAGTAAAGCGTGAGTAAGTTGCATAGGTGTGGGTCCGCGATCTCGGGGGCCTGACGGACCAACAGCTCATCAACAGCGAACTTCGAGGTGCGCACCTTGGCTTTCCAGATGCCGGACCGCGGCGGAGGCCCGACGGGGCCACGGATCAGAGTGGGCCGACCCTCCCGGCGTGTCCGCACCCTGCTCATGACACTGGGGGTACTGGCCGTTCTGGCCATGGCCTTCGTCATGTTCGCGGGGTTCTGGACGGACTGGCTCTGGTACCGCTCGGTCCACTACTCATCGGTCTTCACGACGACCCTGTGGACCAAGATCGGCCTGTTCTTCGTCTTCGGCCTCCTGATGGCGGCCGCAGTCGGCGTGAACATCTGGCTGGCGCACCGGCTGCGCCCGCCGCTGAGCGCCATGTCGATGGAGCAGCAGAGCCTCGACCGGTACCGCATGGGCATCGCCCCCTACAAGAAGTGGCTCCTCATCGGAGTCACCGCTCTGGTGGGGCTGATCGCGGGAGCGTCCGCCGCGGGACAGTGGCGCACCTGGCTCCTGTGGGTCAACGGCGTGCCCTTCGGCCAGAAGGACCCGCAGTTCCACATGGACGTGGCGTTCTTCGCGTTCGACCTGCCCTGGTACCGCTTCCTGCTCGGCTTCGGCTTCGCGGCGACGGTGCTCTCCCTGGTCGCCGCCGCCCTGACGCACTACCTGTACGGCGGGCTGCGGATCACCAGCCCCGGCGCGCGCGCGACCGGGGCGGCCACCGGGCACCTCTCGGTGCTGCTCGGCGTCTTCGTGTCGCTCAAGGCCATCGCGTACTGGCTCGACCGGTACGGCCTCGCGGTGAAGTCCAGTGACTTCAAGGCGACGGGCAACTGGACCGGCCTGAGGTACGTCGACGCGAACGCGTATCTGCCGGCGAAGACGATCCTGTTCTGCATCGCCGTCATCTGCGCCATCCTCTTCTTCGCGACGCTCTGGCGGCGCACCTGGCAGCTGCCCGTCATCGGCTTCGGCCTGATGGTGCTCTCGGCGATCCTCATCGGCGGGCTCTACCCTGCGATCGTCCAGAAGTTCCAGGTTCAGCCGAACGAGCAGGCCAAGGAAGCGCCGTACATCGAGAAGAACATCGAGGCCACGCGTAACGCGTACGGCATCAACGGTGTGAAGCCCCAGGAGTACAAGGGCGCGGGCAAGGTCGAGGAGGACTCGAAGAAGAAGCGCGAGAACGCGGACAGGGCGGCCAACTACCGGCTGAACGATCCGAACATCGTCTCGCCCACCTTCCAGCAGCTGGAGCAGGAGCGCAGCTACTACCAGTTCCCGAAGACGCTGGACGTGGACCGCTACAAGGGCCAGGACACCATCGTCGGCCTGCGCGAGCTGAACGTGAACAAGCTCGACAAGCGGAACTGGATCAACGACCACTTCGCCTACACCCACGGCTACGGCATGGTCGCCGCCAAGGGCACGGAGACCAAGAAGGGCTCCAAGGGCGCCCCGGCGTTCACCGAGTCCGGTCTGCCCACCAACGGTGACCTCGGCGAGTACGAGCAGCGGATCTACTACGGCGAGAAGACCACCCAGTACTCGATCGTGGGCGGGCCCCAGAAGGAGCTCGACTACGAAGAGAATGGCGGCGGTCAGAAGACGTACAGCTACAAGGGCGACAGCGGCGTCAATCTCTCCAACCCGATCAACCGCGCGGCCTACGCGGTGTCGTTCGGAGAGCCGCAGATCCTCTACTCCGGCGCCATCGGCGAAGGCTCGCGGATCCTGTACAACCGCACGCCCAAGGAGCGCGTCGAGGCGGTGGCCCCCTGGCTGACCATCGACGGCGACGTCTATCCGACGGTGGTCGACGGCCGCATCCAGTGGGTCGTCGACGCGTACACGACCAGCAACGGTTACCCGTACGCCTCGCGGACGACGCTCGGCGACACCACGGCCGACTCCCTGTCGCAGGCCGACAGCCAGCGCACCGTGATCGCCCAGCAGAACCAGGTCAACTACATCCGGAACTCGGTGAAGGCGACCGTCGACGCGTACACCGGTGACGTCAAGCTCTACACCTGGGACGACAAGGACCCGGTCCTGAAGACCTGGAAGAAGGCGTTCCCCGGCACCGTCAAGGACAAGAGCGAGATCCCGCCGAAGCTGATGGACCACCTGCGCTATCCGCAGGACATGTTCAAGGTCCAGCGCGAACTCCTGACGAAGTACCACGTCACGGACCCCGGCCAGTTCTACAACGCGAGTGACGCCTGGCAGGTGCCGAACGACCCGACGAAGAAGGACGACAGTGCGGTCCCGCCGTACTACCTGTCCCTGAAGTCGCCGGGGCAGACACAGCAGCAGTTCTCTCTGACGACGACGTTCACGCCGAGCGAGCGGCCCAACCTACGGGCGTTCATGACGGTCGACGCCGATGCCAGAAGCAAGAACTACGGCAGGATGCAGCTGCTCAGAGTGCAGGGCGACGTCGACGGACCTGAACAGGTCCAGAACAAGCTGAACTCCATGACGCAGGTCGGCAACTTCGTCCGGGACATGAAGGGCGCCGACTCCGACGTCCTCTACGGCAATCTGCTGACCGTGCCACTGGACGACGGCTTCCTGTACGTCGAACCTGTCTACGTACAGGGACGCAAGTCGGCGTATCCCCTCTTGAAGAAGGTCGCCGTGTCGTACGGCACGGAGACCGCCTTCGCGGACTCGCTCGGCGAGGGGCTCAACGAGGTCTTCAGCGCCGAGGGCGCCACCAAGCCACCGGGTGAGGGCCAGGACGAGCCGACCAAGCCGCCCAAGACGAGCGATCCGACGGTCCAGGCCGCGCTCGACGACGCCCAGCAGGCGTTCGAGGACGGCGAGGCCGCCATGAAGAAGGGCGACTGGAAGGCGTACGGCGAGGCCCAGGACCAGCTTCAGGAGGCCCTGGAGCGAGCCGAGGAGGCGTCGGCGAAGGCCAACGACAAGAGCGCCGATAGCGGCGGCAAGAAGGACGACAAGAACGCCGACAAGAACGCCGGCAACAGCAGTGACAAGAGCGGTGACAAGAAGGACGACCCCGGGGCCGACGAGACCGGCTAGTGGCTGGTCAAGGAGCCCCCTCGCGCCGTGGTAGGGTTTGAACACAACGGCGCGGGGTGGAGCAGCTCGGTAGCTCGCTGGGCTCATAACCCAGAGGTCGCAGGTTCAAATCCTGTCCCCGCTACTGCAAGGTGAAGGCCCGGATCCTTACGGATCCGGGCCTTCGTCGTGTGTGCCGGGGCACGTGCGGCGGCCGGTGGCGGTCGTGTGCGGGTGTCCTATGCCAAGACATGCGAACGGTGCGAGGTCGGGGGAGAGTTGGGGGATCTGTGTTTCACTTATCTCTCTGTGGGCATGTCGACAAAACGCTGAAGTGACCTCACTGGCTGCGGTATACCAGGTGTACCCAGGTTGCAGGTGGTGCGACGATGGACGTTATGGGGGACAAGGCAACTCTGTTGGAGACAGGGCGGTTTGTGCAGCCGGCCGACCGGGAGGATCCCGGGGCGGCCGCCGAGGAGATGCGCCATCGGCTGGCCGCCGAGGCCGGGGACGTGGACGCGATGAGCGTTCTCGGAAGTCTTCTGCTGCGCCGCGGTGATCTCGACGGGGCCGAATCTCTGCTGCGCGCCGCGACCGCCGAGGGCGACCGGGCCGCGGCCAACAATCTCGGTGTCCTCCTCCACCAGCGCGGGTACGCCGACGAGGCGGCCGGCTGGTGGCGGGTCGCCGCCGTCGCCGGTTCCGCGGCGGCCGCGCACGCGCTCGGGCGCCACCACCGCGAGCGCGGCGACGAGCCCGCCGCCGAGTACTGGCTGCGCCAGTCCGCAGAGGACGGCCACACCCTCGGGGCGTACGCGCTCGCGGACCTCCTGGAGCACCGCGGTGACGTCGGCGCCGAGCGCTGGCTGCGCGTCGCCGCCGAGCGCGGCCACCGCGAGGCCGCGTACCGCCTGGCCCGCGTGCTCGACCGGCGGGCCACCACGGAGCGCGGCGAGCGCCCCTCGCGCGCGGAGCACGGCCAGGACGACACGAAGACGCCCGCCGACGAGGCCGAGCAGTGGTACCGCCAGGCGGCCGCCCGCGGACACCGCAGGGCCGCACTGCACCTCGGCGCGATCCTGGAGCGGCGCGGCGAGCTGAAGGAAGCAGGCCGCTGGTACCTCAACTCCGCGAAGGACGGGGAGTCCAGGGCGGCCTGCGCCCTCGGGTTCCTGCTGCGGGACGCGGGCGACGAGGAGAGCGCTGCCGTGTGGTGGCTCAAGGCCGCGCAGGACGGCGACGGCAATGCCGCGAACGCACTGGGCGCGCTGCACGCGGAGCGGGGCGAGACGCAGACCGCCGAGCGCTGGTACCGCGCCGCCATGGACGCGGGCGACGTGAACGGCGCGTACAACCTCGGGCTGCTCTGCGCCGAGCAGGACCGCACCGCGCAGGCCGACCAGTGGTACCGCCGCGCCGCGTACGCCGGGCACCGGGAGGCGGCCAACGCGCTCGCCGTGCTGCTGCTCCAGGGCGGCGACGCCGCCGGGGCCGAGCCGTGGTTCTCCAAGGCCGCGGAGGCCGGCAGCGTCGACGCCGCGTTCAACCTCGGGATCCTGTACGCGAGCCGGGGCGACGAGGCGGGCGCCCTGCGCTGGTACGAGCGCGCGGCCGCGGCCGGGCACACCGACGCCGCGCTCCAGGTCGGCACCGCGCGGCTGCGCGCGGGCGACGACCGCGAGGCCGAGCGGTATCTGCGGTGCGCGGCGGGGGGCGGCAGCGCCGAGGCGGCGTACCGGCTCGGGACGGTGCTCGACGCGCGGCGCCCGGCTGCCGCCCCGCCCGCGCTCGGCGAGCCCGCCGCGGAGAAGAGCGAGTGCGAGGAGTGGTACCAGCGGGCCGCCGAGCAGGGGCACCGGCGGGCCCAGGTCCGGGTCGGCATGCTGGCCTCGGGCCGGGGCGACGTCGTCGAGGCGGCACGGTGGTACCGCAAGGCCGCGGAGGCCGGCAGCAGCAACGGCGCGTTCAACCTCGGGCTGCTCCTCGCCCGCGAGGGCAGTGAGCCGGAGGCGGCGCTGTGGTGGACGCGGGCCGCCGACGCGGGGCACGGCCGGGCGGCGCTGCGGCTCGCCCTGCTCTACGCCCGGCGTGGGCAGCTGGCGCAGGGGCAGCGGTGGGCTTCGCGGGCGGTCGATCTCGGGCCAGCGGAGGTCTCCGAGCGTGCCGGGCGGCTGCGCGAGGCCCTGCGGCAAGAGCTCACCGCGTAGGGGCGGGCGCACCGCGTCCGCCCCTACGCGGAGCCTCCGCCGAACCCCTACGCGGAGCCTCCGCCGAACGGATTTGCGCTGGTCGTAGCCCTGACGTAGAGTTGTATTCACCGACGCGGGGTGGAGCAGCTCGGTAGCTCGCTGGGCTCATAACCCAGAGGTCGCAGGTTCAAATCCTGTCCCCGCTACTGACGGTCGAGGGCCGGAAGCCGATTGGCTTCCGGCCCTCGATTCATGTGGGCCCTCGTTCATTTGTGCCCGACCGCCTCCTCGTACAGCGTGCGGTCCACCGCCTTCTTCTCCGGGACCTTGGCGCCTTCCGAGACCCCGGCCGCCCGGTACGCGTCCTGCAGGCGGTCCGTCGTGCCCGCGCGGATCTCCCAGTCCATGCGCAGCGACGGGGTGGAGAGCAGCACCTCCTCGTCCGTCTTGAGCAGTCTGGCGAGCTTTCTCGCGAAGGACTTGTCGGCCTTGTAGTCACCGGCGAAATACGTGTTCACCGTCCGGATGTACGCGCGCAGCAGCGCGACGCCCGCGTCGGGGTCCTTCTTCAGCAGGTTCGGGCCGAAGAGGAGGCCGCCCAGGGGCTCGGCCGGGGGCTGGCCGCCGAGGAACGCGTACCTCTTGTCGCCGTCGACCTCGCGCCAGACCGGGTCGAGCAGCCACGCCGAGTCGGTGCCGCCGTTCTGCAGCGCGGTGAGGACGTCCGCCGAGCCCAGCTGCTGGAACCGGATCTTGTCCAGGCCGCCGCCGTGCTTCTTCAGGGCCTGGTTCATGGGGTACGCGATGACGGACCCCTTGCCGATCATCGTGCCGAGCTTGCGGCCCGCCATGGGGACATGGGCCGCGCTCTCGTTCTTCTTCAGCCGCACCCACAGGCCGCTCTTGGACCGTGGGCCGGGGGAGAAGTTGCCTGCCGTCCACTTGATGTCGAAGCCGCTGGTGATGCCGTTCATCACGGCGGCCTCCGGGGCCGCCCACTGGGCGTCGATGTCGCCCTTGGCGAGGAGGGGGAGCGCGTCGGGGGTGGGCAGCACCTTCAGGTCGACGTTCAGACCCTCCTTCTTGAACTCCCCCTTTTCCAGTGCCATTTGGAGCGGGGCGACGTACTCGGCACTCAGGGCGCCGGTCGCTATCGTCAGGCCGCGCTCCTCGGGGAGCGGATCGGGGGCGGGGGTGCGGGGCGCGCAGCGGGCCGGTGCGCGGTCGTGTGTCAGGTCGGATGGGTCGGTCCAACTGCCCTTGCCGCAGCCGGAGACGGCGGTGACGGTGCGGGGCTTCACGGGGGTGGACGCGGCTTCGTCGTCCTCCTTCGCGCAGCCCGCGGCGGCGAGCAGCGAGCCGGTCACGAGCAGGGCGAGTCCGGTGGAGCGGGTGCGCATGGCGCCTCCGAGTGCTGTCTTCGTACGTACGTCGGGCGAGGTCATGACTGGCTTCGGCCGCGGTCGCGCGGTGCCCAGGGGGTGAGCAACCGGCCCGCGAGCCGCACCAGTTCGGAGAAGACGACGCCGAGCACGGCGACACAGACGATGCCGACGAACATCACGTCGTTCTGGAAGAGGGCGCGCGAGTCGAAGATGAGGTGGCCCAGGCCGTCCGCCGCCGCGATCTGCTCCGAGGCGACGATGACCAGGACCGCGACGCCCGCGGCGATCCGCGCGCCGACCAGCACGGCGGGCAGCGAGGCGGGCAGCAGAACGTGGCGGAACATCTGCCAGGGCGTGGCGCCGAAGACCTGGCCCGCGTCGCGGTGGCCGGAGGGGACGGCGAGGACCGCCGCCATCGTCGATATCCAGACGAAGAAGAAGACCGTCGCGGCGACGAGGGCGATCTGCGGGCCCTCGCCGAGGCCGAACATGTTCAGGAAGACGGGCAGGAGCGCCAGTTTCGGGACCACGTACAGCGCGTCGAGGGTGGGTTCGAGGGCGGCGCGCACGACGGAGAGCGAGCCCATCAGGAGGCCGAGCGCGTACCCGGCGACCGTGCCGATCGCGTACCCGGCGAGCACGCGCTTGAGCGTGGCCCACACATCCGGCCACAGATCGCCGTCCGCGGCGCGCTGCCAGCCGTCCTCCAGGATGGTCTGCGGCGCGGGGTAGACGCGGTCGTCGATCCAGCCGCTGACGGCGGCGAGCTGCCACAGCAGAATCAGGGCGACGGGCACGCCCGCGGCGAGCGACAGCTCAAGGGCCCGGCGGCGGCGATGGGCGCGGACGGGGTGGAGCTCTTGCGGGCCGGGCCTTCTGACCAGCACCTCTTCCCGCGGGGCGGGGCTCTTGCCGGTGGCGGTGGTCATGCGGCCGCCGCCGTGCCGACCTCGGCGCGCAGCAGCTCCCACAACTCGCTCTTCAGTGCGGTGAATTCGGGTGCCGCGCGGACCTCGCCGCGGCGGGGGCGCGGGAACGGCGGGCGGCGCTCGGCGATGATGCGGCCGGGCCGGGCCGACATCACCAGGACACGGTCGCCGAGGACGATCGCCTCTTCGAGGCTGTGCGTGATGAACAGGGTCGTGGTGCGGGTGGTCTGGGTGAGGGCGAGGAGTTCGTCCTGGAGGATCGTGCGGAGCTGGGCGTCGAGCGCGGCGAACGGCTCGTCCATGAGGAGGATCTCGGGTTCCACGGCCAGGGCGCGGGCTATCGCGACGCGCTGGCGCATGCCGCCGGAGAGGGCGGCGGGGTAGGCGTCGGCGAAGTCGGCGAGGCCCATGCGGGTCAGCCAGGCCGTGGCGCGGGCGTTCGCCTCGCGGCGGGGGGTCTTCTGGATGTCCAGGCCGAAACGTACGTTGGCCTGCACGGTCTTCCAGTCGTAGATGCCGTAGTCCTGGAAGATCATCGCGACGGGGTGGCGGGCGGCGGTGCGGATGCCCAGTTCGCCCGAGCTGGGTCGCAGCAGGCCGGCGGCGATGCGGAGCAGGGTCGACTTCCCGCAGCCGGAGGGGCCGACGACGCAGGTGAACTCGCCGGGGGCGACGTCCAGGTCGACGGGGCCGAGGGCGTGCACCGCCCCGGCGGCTCGGCCGAAGGTTCTGGTCACTGCGCGGGCGCGGAGTTTGGGGTGCGGCGGGTGCGGAGCTTCCACGGCTTCTCCTCGCGGAGGGCAGGCGGACGGCGGGCGCCGCAGAGAATATGACGGTGCGTCAGATCTTGGAAGAGGTGCGCCGTGGCCGGGATCCGCCGGTTCCGGGGGTACGCCGAAGGGGTCCGGCACCGAGAGCGGTGCCGGACCCCTTCGTGACGTACGGGAAAGTGCTTACGCGGCCGCGCAGTTCGGGCAGACGCCGCGGTACGTGACCTCGACGTCCTCGATCGTGAAGCCGAAGCGCTCCGAGTCGGGGAGGGTGCTCAGGGGGTTGCCCGTGGGGTGCACGTCGCGGATGGTGCCGCAGCGCGCGCAGACCAGGTGCTGGTGGGGGCGGTGCGCGTTCGGGTCGTACCGCTTGGCGCGGCGGTCCGTCGAGACTTCGAGGATCTCACCGAGGGTCACCAGCTCGCCCAGGGTGTTGTAGACGGTCGCCCGGGAGATCTCGGGCAGCTTGTCCGTGGCGCGGGCGTGCACCTCGTCCGCGGTGAGGTGGACGTGGTCCCCGTCGAGGACCTCGGCCACGACGCGCCGCTGCGCGGTCATGCGCCAGCCGCGTCCGCGCAGTCGTTCCAACAGGTCACTCATGTGAGCCAGCCTAACAGGCGGGGGACCTCAGTCCCGAACGGATGTGACTTTGGATCGTCGCTTGACTTAGACAAAGTCCATCGTAGGATCGAGTACGGAAAACGCCAAGGGACAGGACTTGCAGGAATGACGCAGGAGGCGCACGTGACGCAGGGACCGCTCACCACGGAGGCCGGGGCACCGGTCGCCGACAACCAGAACAGCGAGACCGCGGGCGTCGACGGTCCGGTCCTGGTGCAGGACCAGGCGCTGCTCGAGAAGCTCGCCCACTTCAACCGCGAGCGGATCCCGGAGCGGATCGTGCACGCCCGCGGCGCCGGTGCGTACGGCACCTTCACGCTGACCCGCGACGTCTCGCAGTGGACGCGTGCGAAGTTCCTCTCCGAGGTCGGCAAGCAGACCGAGACGTTCCTGCGCTTCTCCACCGTGGCCGGAAACCTCGGCGCGGCCGACGCGGTGCGCGACCCGCGCGGCTGGGCGCTGAAGTTCTACACCGAAGAGGGCAACTACGACCTCGTCGGCAACAACACCCCGGTCTTCTTCATCCGGGACGCCATCAAGTTCCCCGACTTCATCCACACCCAGAAGCGGGACCCCTACTCGGGCTCGCAGGAGGCGGACAACGTCTGGGACTTCTGGGGCCTCAGCCCGGAGAGCACCCATCAGGTGACCTGGCTGTTCGGCGACCGCGGCATCCCTGCCTCGTACCGCCACATGGACGGCTTCGGCTCGCACACCTTCCAGTGGAACAACGAGGCCGGCGAGGTCTTCTGGGTCAAGTACCACTTCAAGACCGACCAGGGGATCAAGAACCTCACCCAGGACGAGGCCAACAAGCTCGCCGGTGAGGACCCCGACTCCCACCAGCGCGACCTGCGCGAGGCCATCGAGCGCGGCGACTTCCCGTCCTGGTCCGTACAGGTGCAGATCATGCCGGCGGCGGACGCGGCGAACTACCGCTTCAACCCGTTCGACCTCACCAAGGTGTGGCCGCACGCGGACTACCCGCCGATCGAGATCGGCAAGCTGGAGCTCAACCGCAACCCGGAGAACATCTTCGCCGAGGTGGAGCAGGCCATCTTCTCGCCCGCCCACTTCGTGCCGGGCATCGGCCCGTCCCCCGACAAGATGCTGCAGGGCCGCCTCTTCGCTTACGGCGACGCCCACCGCTACCGCGTCGGCATCAACGCCGACCACCTGCCGGTGAACCGCCCGCACGCCACCGAGGCGCGCACCAACTCGCGTGACGGCTTCCTGTACGACGGCCGTCACAAGGGCGCGAAGAACTACGAGCCGAACAGCTTCGGCGGCCCGGCCCAGACGGGCCGGCCGCTGTGGCAGCCGATCCCGGTCACGGGCTCCACCGGCAACCACGCGCCGGCCGTCCACGCCGAGGACAACGACTTCGTACAGGCGGGCAACCTCTACCGCCTGATGTCCGAGGACGAGAAGAACCGCCTGGTCGAGAACCTGTCGGGCTTCATCGCCAAGGTCTCGCGCGAGGACATAGCCGAGCGCGCGATCGACAACTTCCGTCAGGCCGACGGTGACTTCGGCAAGCGGCTGGAGGCCGCGGTCCAGGCCCTGCGCGGCTGACCCTGCGCCACTTGCCGTGGATGAGCGACGGGCCGGATCCCCTCGGGGACCGGCCCGCCGCCGTATGCCAGCCGCCGTATGTCAGCCCGCCACGGTGGCCGCCGCGCGCCGCACCGGCGCCCAGCAGCGGATGATGTCGCGGACCGAGACGATCCCGGTCGGCTCGTTCCGGTCCATGACGATGAGGTGCCGGAAGCCGCCGTGCGACATGGCGTCCGCGGCGTCCTCCAGGGTCCACGAGGGGCAGGCGAAGACGACGTCCGTCGTGGTGTGCGTGCCTGCGGTCTCCTGGTCCGGATCCTGGCCGAGGCCGAGGGAGACGAGGATGTCGCGTTCGGTCAGGATGCCGAGTCCGTAGGTGTCGGGGTCGAGGACCACTGCGGCGCCGACGCGGCGCGCCGACATCAGCCGGGCGGCCTGACGGAGGGTGTGGGCGGGGCCGATGGTGAGGACCATCGAGCTCATGGCGTCGCGGACGAGCATGGGCGTGAGCCACCTCCTTGGCGAATCCTCGGTCTCCCGGTGGGCGAAGGATTGCCTCCGCTACCGGCTTGGAGAAGGGATTCACAAGTTCACAAGTGGGGGGACTCATAGAGTCGCAGCCACACCGGAGGGCAGCAAGGGGGCGCGTGCGGTCAGTTCAGGGCGTGTGCGGTCCGGGCCCACGCGCCGGTGCGGACCGCGACCCCGGCGAGCGCCGACCCGGTCCTCGGTGGCGCGGGCCGCGCCCTCAGTACCGCTGGTTGAGGTAGCCGAGCAGTTCGTCGTGGAGCACGCCGTTCGAGGCCGCCGCATTGCCGCTGTGCGGTCCCGGCCTGCCGTCGAGGCCGGTGAAGGTGCCGCCCGCCTCCGTCACCACGATCGCGGTCGCCGCCATGTCCCAGAGCGAGAGCTCCGGCTCCGCGCAGATGTCGACCGCGCCCTCGGCGACCATCATGTACGGCCAGAAGTCGCCGTAGCCGCGGGTGCGCCAGACCGCGCGCGTCAGGTCCAGGAAGCCGTCGAGGCGGCCCTGCTCCTCCCAGCCGGTGAGCGAGGAGTACGCCAGTGAGGCGTCCGAGAGCCGCGAGACCTTGGAGACCTGCAGCCGGGTCGCCGAGCTGAGCGAGCGCCCCGTGTAGGCGCCGCCGCCCTTCGCCGCCCACCAGCGGCGCCCGAGCGCGGGCGCCGACACCACGCCGACCACCGGCTGGTAGCCGCCCTCGCCCGCCTCCATCAGAGAGATCAGGGTGGCCCAGACCGGCACGCCGCGTACGTAGTTCTTGGTGCCGTCGATCGGGTCGATCACCCAGCGGCGCGGTCCCGTGCCCTCGACGCCGTACTCCTCGCCGAGGATCGCGTCACGCGGCCTGGCCCGCTGGAGGTTGCCACGGATCAGCTCCTCGGCCGCCTTGTCGGCCTCGCTCACCGGTGTCATGTCCGGCTTGGTCTCGACCTTCAGGTCGAGGGCCTTGAACCGGTCCATGGTCGCGGCGTCGGCGGTGTCCGCGAGGACGTGGGCGAGACGCAGATCATCGTGGTAGTCGGGCATGGGTGAACAGTATCGATCTCGTTCAGCACGATCCACAGGGCCGGGTCGCGGGCGCTCACCCGTGCCATCGCCGGAACTATTGACAGTGCTGCCGAGCGCGTCAACTCTGGCACGGGAGCCGTTTCGGGCCCGGGGAGGCGACGATGCCTGCAGCACGGGAATCCTTACTTGACGCGGCGTACACGGCGCTCGCGCGGCGGCCGTGGCCCGGCGTCCGCATGGTCGACGTGGCGGCGAGCGCCGGGGTCTCCCGGCAGACCCTCTACAACGAGTTCGGCAGCAAGGACGGCCTCGCCCGCGCCCTGCTCCGCCGCGAGACCGACGGCTATCTGCACGGCGTCGAGCGGGCCCTCGCGCAGGAGCGCGAGCCCGCCGAGCGGCTCGCCGCCGTGGCCGCGTGGACCGTGGGCGCCGCCCGCGCCAACGCGCTGGTGCGGGCCGCGCTGACCGACTGCTGGGGCGAGCGGCTGCCCGCGCCGAGCCGGGTCGGCGGGTCCACCTCGCCGGTGCCCGCGCAGCGCCGCGCGGACGCGGGGGTGCCCTCCGCCGCGGAGCTGCTCGCGCTCGTCAGGGACCGGGCGGTCCTCGCGCTCGGCGGCCGGGGCCGGACCAGGGACCCCGAACTCGCCCTCGCCTGCGAGAGCGCCGTCCGCCTCGCCCTGTCGTACGTCGTCGCGCCCGCCGGGAACGACGACGACCCCGCGGAACTGGTCCGCGGGGCCATCGGGCGCTGGGTGGGCGTGCGGCCCTAGTCGGCCCGGGTCAGTGCTGTCAGTGCGTCGAGCCGGAGAGCTGCAGGCCGATCACGCCGATGATGACGAAGGAGATCGAGACGATCTTCAGCGTGGAGACCAGGTCGTCGAGGAAGATCATGCCGTAGATCGCGGTGCCCGCGGCGCCGATCCCCGTCCAGACCGCGTACGCCGGACCCACGTCCAGCTTCCGCAGGGCGAGGGTCAGCAGGCCGAAGCTGCCGAGGGCGAAGCAGGCGAACGCGATCGTGGGCCAGAGCCGGGTGAAGCCGTGCGACAGCTTCAGGCAGACCGCGAAGCCGGTCTCGAGGATCCCCGCGACGATGACCAGCAGCCACGCCATGTCCTTGCCTCCCGTACTCGTCCACGATCCGCGGCCGCTTCGTCTGGCTTGAATCCGGCTTGGTGCGATTATGCATTTACCTTTGCCGTCGCGGCGCAAACAACGGGGAGGTCAGTCGCCGTCGTGCCGCTCCCGCGTGGCGAGCAGGCGGCGCAGCGAATAGAGGCGCGCCGGATCCGCGTGGCCCCCCGCGACCCAGGCGTCCAGGGCGCAGTCCTTCTCGTCGTGGCTGCAGCCGCGCGGGCAGTCCGCCGTCCCCGGCTCCAGGTCGGGGAAGGCGAGGATGACGCGGGAGGGGTCGACGTGGTGGAGCCCGAACGACCGCACGCCCGGCGTGTCGATCACCCAGCCCCCCGAGCCCTCCAGGGGGAGCGCGAGGGCGGAGGTGGTGGTGTGCCTGCCGCGGCCCGTGACCGCGTTGACGTGCCCGGTCGTGCGCCGCCGCGCCTCGGGTACGAGCGCGTTGACGAGCGTCGTCTTGCCGACCCCCGAGTGCCCCACGAAGGCGGTGACCTTGCCGTCGAGCAGTTCGTGGACGCGCGCGAGCTCCGCGCCGTCGGTGAACTCCTCGCGGCTGGTGACCACATAGGGGATGTCGAGGGTGGAGTACGTCTCCAGGATCTTGTCGGCGGAGGCCAGGTCCGACTTGGTGAGGACGAGGATCGGCTCCAGACCGCCGTCGTACGCCGCCACGACGCACCGGTCGATGAGGCGCGGACGCGGCTCGGGGTCGGCGAGCGCCGTGACGATGGCGAGCTGGTCGGCGTTGGCGACGACCACCCGCTCGTAGGGGTCGTCGTCGTCCGCGGTGCGCCGCAGGACGGAGGTGCGCTCCGCGATCCGCACGATCCGCGCGAGCGTGTCCTTCTTGCCGGACAGGTCTCCGACGACCGCGACCCTGTCACCGACCACGGCGGCCTTGCGGCCCAGCTCGCGGGCCTTCATGGCCATCACGATCCGGTCGTCGACCAGGACGGTCAGCCGGCCCCGGTCGACGGTGAGGACCATGCCCTCGGTGGCGTCCTCGTGCTTGGGCCTGATGTGGGTACGGGGGCGGTTGCCCTTGCGGTTGGGGCGGACGCGGATGTCGTCCTCGTCGGGGTTCTTGCCGTAGCGGCGCATGGCTCTCGATCCGCCCGTCAGTTCCCGAGCATCCCGGTCCACAGGTCGGGGAAGTCGGGGAGCGTCTTCGCCGTCGTCCCGACGTTCTCGATCTGTACACCGTCCACCGCGAGGCCGATGATCGCGCCCGCGGTCGCCATGCGGTGGTCGTCATAGGTGTGGAAGATGCCGCCGTGCAGTCGGCGCGGCCGGATGTGCAGGCCGTCGGCGGTCTCGGTGACGTCACCGCCCAGTTCGTTGATCTCCTTGGTGAGCGCGGCCAGGCGGTCCGTCTCGTGCAGGCGCAGGTGGGCGACGCCGCGCAGCGTCGAGGGGGAGTCCGCGAGGGCCGCGACCGCCGCGATGCCGGGGGTGAGCTCGCCGACCTCGCTCAGGTCCACGTCCAGGCCGTGCACCGATCCGGAGCCGGTGAACACCAGGCCCTGCTCGGTCAGTTCGCAGGAGCCGCCCATCTCGGTGAAGATCTGGCGCAGCGCGTCGCCGGGCTGCGTGGTGTGGGCGGGCCAGTCGGGGATCGTGACCGTGCCGCCGGTGACCAGGGCCGCGGCGAGGAACGGCTGGGCGTTCGACAGGTCGGGCTCGATGGTCAGGTCGCGGCCGAGCAGGGCGCCGGGGGCGACCCGCCACACGTTCGGCTCGCCACCCGCCTCCGGGGTGTCCACCTGCGCGCCGACGGCGCGGAGCATGTCGACCGTCATCCGGATGTGCGGCATGGACGGCAGCGCGCCGCCCACGTGCCGCACCTCCACGCCCTGGTTGAAGCGGGGGCCCGAGAGCAGCAGGGCGCTCACGAACTGCGAGGAGGACGAGGCGTCGATCTCGACCCGGCCACCCTCCAGGGCGCCGCCGCCGTGCACGGTCAGGGGCAGCGCGCCGCGGCTGCCGTCCGTGTCGTCGATGCGGGCGCCGAGCACGCGCAGGGCGTCGATGACACCGTGCAGGGGGCGCTCGTACGAGCGGGGGTCGCCGTCGAAGCGGATCGGGCCGTCGGCGAGGGCGGCCACCGGGGGCAGGAAGCGCATGACCGTACCGGCGTTGCCGACGTCGACCGCGGACGGGCCGTGCAGACGCGAGGGGATCACGCGCCAGGCCTCGCCGGAGGTGTCCGAGCCCCCGGCGACGGCGGAGCTCGACGACACCGTCTCCTCGATGCCGACGCCCATGGCGCGCAGGGCGCCCGCCATCAGCAGGGTGTCGCGGGAGCGCAGCGGGCGGCGCAGCCAGCCGGGCTCGGCGGCCAGGGAGGCCAGGACCAGCGCACGGTTGGTGACCGATTTCGAACCGGGGACGTGGACCGTCGCGGTGACGGCTCCGCGTGCGTGCGGGGCGGGCCAGAGGGCGGTGTGCGCCGGAGTTGCGGTCATGCCCTCACTTTAGGGCCTGTCAGGGACCTTGCTCAGACGTCGAGGAGCCAGCGGGCCCCGCCCATCAGGGAGCAGAGCGAGACGGCGTGGAAGAGGAAGAGCCAGAGTCCCGCGGGGACGTGGGTGAGCCGCGAGAGCTGGTCCGCGTCCGAGTCGCCCGCTCCGCCGCGCCTGCGCTTGGACTGCAGCTCGAAGGCGGGACGTACGCCGCCCAGGAGCAGGAACCACACCACCGCGTACGCGAACGCCGCCTGCACGTCGGTGTCGGCGAGCCAGGAGACGATCAGGAAGGTGCCGCCGGTGAGGATCACCGTCAGGGCGCCGTACGCGTTGCGGATCATCACCAGCATCACGACGAGCAGCGCGGTCGCGAGCCACAGGAACGCCGTGATGTGCCCGGCGGCGAGCAGCGCCGCCCCGCCGAGGCCAAGCAGCGGCGGCGCGGTGTAGCCCGCGGCCGCGGTGAGGATCATGCCGGGCCCGGAGGGCTTGCCGCGCGAGACCGTCAGGCCCGAGGTGTCGGAGTGCAGCCGGATGCCGTCGAGGCGGCGCCCGGTGAGCAGGGCGACCAGGCCGTGGCCGCCCTCGTGCGCGATGGTGATGGCGTTGCGGGCGAGGCGCCAGACGTTGTGCGGGACGACGACGGCCAGGGCGACGACGCCGGCGGCTATGACCAGCCACTGCTCGGGCGCCGACTGCGTGCCGAACACCCGGTCCCAGAGGTCGGTCAGGCTGGCGTTGGCGGTGCTTTCCATTACTGGGACGGCTCCCTCGGGTCGTGCGCGGTCTGGCAGTCTGGCACGTATGTGCGGACGGTATGCATCCAGTCGTGGGCCCGAGGATCTCGCGGGAATCTTCGGGATCGAGAAGTGGGAGCCGGCGGAGGTCCTGGCCCCCGATTACAACGTGGCGCCCACGAAAGAGGTCTACGCGATCCTCGACCGTCCCCTGAAAGACGCCGACGACCCGCGTCCGGTTCGCCAGCTCCGCACACTGAAGTGGGGCCTCGTCCCTTCCTGGTCCAAGACGCCCGAGGGCGGCGCGCGGATGATCAACGCCCGCGCCGAGACCGTGCACGAGAAGCCGTCCTACCGCCGCGCCTTCGCCTCCCGGCGCTGCGTCGTCCCGGCCGACGGTTATTACGAGTGGGTGACCGCGCCCGAGGAGCGGCAGCTGGAGGTCGAGGGCAAGAAGAAGCGGCCGCGCAAGCAGCCCTACTTCGTGACCCCCGCCGACGGCTCGGTCTTCGCCATGGCAGGGCTCTACGAGTTCTGGCGGGACAAGACCCTGCCCGACGAGCACCCTCTGGCCTGGTGGGTGACGTGCACGGTGATCACCACGGAGGCGGAGACCGCGCCCCTCGCGGTCGCCCCCGACGAGGGCCCGCGCGCGCTCGCGGACATCCACCCGCGCATGCCGCTGATGCTGACGCCGGACCGCTGGGACGCCTGGCTCGACCCGTCCCGTACGGACGCCGAGGACCTGCGCACCCTCCTGGAGCCGCCGCCGCACGGCCTGATGCGGGCCTATCCGGTGTCCACTGCCGTCAGCAACGTCCGCAACAACGGCCCGGAGCTGCTGAAGGAGCTGGACGGTCCCGAAGAGGGCACACTCTTCTGACGTGACCAAGAGCGAGACAGTCGAGACCGACGCCGGTGTGGCCAGGATCACCTGGCACCCGGCGCGGAAGGCCCGCCTGCTGCTGGCCGTCGGCCACGGCGCCGGCGGCGGCGTCGAGGCCCGCGACCTCCAGGCCATCGCGGCCGTCCTGCCCGCGCACGGCGTGAGCGTCGCCCTCGTCGAACAGCCCTGGCGGGTCGCGGGCAAGAAGGTGGCGCCCGCGCCGAAGACGCTCGACGCCGGGTGGCGCGGCATCTGGCCCGCACTGGAGAAGAAGGGCCTCCCGGTGATCTCCGGCGGCCGCAGCGCGGGCGCCCGCGTCGCCTGCCGCACCGCCACCGAGCTGGGCGCCGCAGCCGTCCTCGCCCTCAGCTTTCCGCTGCACCCCCCGGGCAGGCCCGAGAAGACCCGCGCCGGCGAACTGCTCGGCGCGGGCGTGCCCACCCTCGTCGTACAGGGCGGCAACGACCCCTTCGGCAGGCCCGCCGAATTCCCCGAAGGGACGTACGAGCTCGTGGAGATCCCGTACGGGGACCACGGCTTCGCCGTGCCCAAGCGCGCGGACATCGGACAGGACCAGGCAGTGAAGCGCATCACGGACGCTGTGACGCGTTGGACGGGAATGCTGAGCGGCTGACCCCTGTTGTGGCGGACAGACGGTGAACGCCGTCGGTAGCTGCTCGTACGAGAGGGAGTCCGCCGCATGGGTTCGACCATCTGCCCGAACCGCTCCAGCGCCTCTGACCTGGAGTGGACGGTGCTGAGCGCACCCAAAAACGCAACTATTCGGGCGGCGCGCGGTATGGATCGTCGTCTATCCTCCGATTCGAGTGGGGCTGCATTCGGCCCCACCACGTCGTTGGAGGAGGTGGGTCCGGTCACTGGGACCGACGCAGGGGCCGAGCACGGCCAGGCGGAGCAGCCCCGAGAGAGTGCCGAGAAGTCCGAGACGGCCGCGGAGCGCTCGGCCCGCTTCGAGCGGGACGCCCTGACGTTCCTCGACCAGATGTACTCGGCGGCGCTGCGCATGACGCGCAACCCGGCGGACGCGGAGGACCTGGTGCAGGAGACCTACGCGAAGGCGTACGCGTCGTTCCACCAGTTCCGCGAGGGCACCAACCTCAAGGCCTGGCTGTACCGCATCCTCACGAACACGTTCATCAACTCGTACCGCAAGAAGCAGCGCGAGCCGCAGCGCAGCGCCGCCGAGGAGATCGAGGACTGGCAGCTCGCACGTGCCGAGTCGCACATGTCCACCGGTCTGCGCTCCGCCGAGTCGCAGGCGCTCGACCACCTGCCGGACTCGGACGTGAAGCGGGCGCTGCAGGCGATCCCTGAGGAGTTCCGCATCGCCGTCTATCTGGCCGACGTAGAGGGCTTTGCGTACAAGGAGATCGCGGACATTATGGGGACACCCATCGGTACGGTCATGTCCCGACTGCACCGGGGCCGTCGCCAACTGCGCGGCATGCTGGAGGACTACGCCCGCGAGCGCGGGCTCGTCCCGGCGGGTGCCGGGGAGTCGAACGGAACGAAAGGCTCGGGCTCATGAGCTGCGGAGAGCCGCACGAGACTGACTGCAGTGAGGTCCTGGACCATCTCTATGAGTTCCTGGACCACGAGATGCCGGACAGCGACTGCAACAAGTTCGAGACGCACTTCGAGGAGTGCTCTCCGTGCCTGGAGAAGTACGGCCTCGAGCAGGCGGTCAAGAAGCTGGTGAAGCGCTGCTGCGGCCAGGACGACGTCCCCGTCGACCTGCGGGCCAAGGTCATGGGACGCATCGACCTCATCCGCTCCGGGCAGGCCGTGCCCGACCAGGACGTCACGCAGGACCTCCCCCGGGACGTGTCGGCCTCGGAGGCCTGAACACCCGCTTGACGACCGGCGGTTGACCGTCGGACGCCGTCCGGCGGTCCAGTCCGTCCCGTTCTCCTCCTGCGTCACTCGAACGTGCTAATTAACGGCAGCCGAGCGCTGACCGCGGGGTACCCGTTCTAGTCTCCGGACCTGGAACGGGGAGGAGAGCTCCATGCGGTCGGTGCCGGCGCGGGCCCGCGTCTACATCCTGTGCGTCGCCCTGGCGGGCGCCGCCTGCGCCGTGCCCACGCCGAGCACCCGCCCGTCGTGGCCCGCCGTCCTGCTCCTGGCCGCGCTCTTCGCCGGCTGCGAGCAGATCACGCGGTGCCGCTCCCTCGGGCGCCGCGTCCCGCGCGGCCTCGGCACCTTCTTCCCCGTACTGCTCGCCGCGGTGTTCCTGCTGCCGCCGCCCGCCGCCGCCCTCGTGGCCCTGCCGGGCGCCCTGCTCGCCCGCGTCGACCGGCAGCCCCGACGGGTGCGCCGCCTCTGGCGCGCCGCCCAACTCGCCCTGGCCGCCTGGGCGTCGGCGTGGGTGTACGGCGCGCTTGGCGGCCCCGCGGCCGGTGCCGCGCCCGACTTCCCGTACGTCCTCGCGCCCGCCGGAGCCGCCGTGCTCGCCTTCTCCGGAGTGCTCACCGTGCTGGACGGCGGCATCCTCGTGACCGCCGAGCGCCTGCCCGCAAGGACCGCCTGGCGTGGCCTCTTCCTGCGCTCGCTCGCGCCCGTCGCCGTGCACGGCCTGGCCGGGCTGATGATGGCCGTGCTCTGGGCCAGCCCGTACGGCCCGCCCGCCGCCCTCCTCGTGCTGCTCCCGATGGGCGTCTCCTGCTGGGCCTTCGCGCAGTACCACCGCGAGCGGGCCGCCCACCAGGCCACGATCCGGGCCCTGGTGCAGGCCGTCGACATCAAGGACAAGTACACCCGCGGGCACAGCGAGCGGGTCGGCCGCGCCTCCGTGATGATCGCGCGCGAACTGGGCATGGACGACGAGCGCGTCGAGGTCCTGCGGTTCGCCGGGATCCTGCACGACGTCGGCAAACTCGGCGTCCCCACACGGCTGTTGAGGAAGGACGGGCCGCTGACCCCGAAGGAGCGGCGCATCATCGAGCTGCACCCCGAGTACGGGCACGAGATGGTGCGCGGCATCGGCTTCCTCGGCGAGGCGCGGGCCGCGATCCTGCACCACCACGAGCGCGTCGACGGCAGCGGGTACCCGTACGGCCTCACCGGGCCGCAGATTCCCCAGTGCGCGCGGGTCGTCGCGGTGGCCGACGCCTTCGACGCCATGACCTCCACCCGGTCCTACCGGCGGGCCAGGCCCGTCGAGGCCGCCGTGGCCGAGCTCTCGCGGTGCGCCGGGGCGCAGTTCGACCCCGAGATGGTCGGCGCCCTCGCGCGCGCCCTGGAGCGGCACGGCTGGCACCCCGAGGTCACGGCCGACGTGCCGGACCAGGGCGGAAACGTGCCTGCCGGTGCCGCCCCCGCCACCCCCGCGGTCTCCCGCTCGGCGGCCCGGTGAAGGCCCCGGCGCGCCTGCCCCCGACCGTCGTCTGGCTGGCCGCTCTCGGGGCCCTCGCCGCCCTGGCCTGGACCCTCTGGCACGGCATCACCGAGGGCCGGATCGCGCTCGCCTTCGGGGTGCTGATCGCTCTCGGGGAGCTGGCCCGGTGGGGGAGCGGGCAGGGCCGGGAGTCCGCGCCGCTCGGCGCCGCGGGGGCCCTGGCGTACGCCCTGCTCGGCGAGAACGCCGGGCGGGCCACGCACCACGGGGTGCCGCAGGTGATCGCCGTGGTCGTCGCGGCGGCCCTGGTGGGCGCGGTGCCGCACGTGGCACTCGGCCGCGGGGGCACGCCCGACCACATCGCCCGCCGGGTGCTGACCGTCGGCTTCGCCGCCGCCTGCTTCCAACCCCTCTACAACTCCGGCAAGTTGGGGGAGTGGGTCGGGCACGGGCCGTACTTCGCGCTCGTCATCGTCGCCCTGCTGGTCCTCACCGCGCTCTGTGACGCCGTTCTCGCCGCCCTGACCGCGCGTGCCCGCACCCGGTGGCCGTTCGGACCGCTGCTGCGCGAGGAGCTGCGCGCGACGCTCGGCATCGGTTCCGCCGTCTGCGCGACGGGCGCCGTCATGGCGCTCTCGGTGGCCGTGGCGGGCCTGTGGGCGCTGCCCGTCTTCAGCCTGCCGCTGCTCCTCACCCAGCTGTCCTTCCGGCGGTACGCGGCCGTGCGGGCGACCTACCGGCAGACCATGGCCTCCCTGGCCAGGGCCACCGAGATCGCCGGGTACACCCCGCAGGGCCACGCCCACCGCGTGGCGGGGCTGAGCCGGGCCGTGGGCCGGGACCTCGGGCTCTCCGCGTCGGATCTCACCGTCCTGGAGCACGCCGCCCTGATGCACGACATCGGCCAGCTCTCCCTCGTCGACCCCGTCCCCGAGGGCGCCACGGCCGCGCTGCCGGAGGCGGAACAGCGCCGAATAGCCCTGCTCGGCGGCGCCGTCGTACGGCAGACCGGGGTGGACGCCGCCGTCGCCGTCGTCGTGGAGCGCCAGGCCGATCCGTACCGCGAACAGCCGCTCACCGCGCGAATTGTGCGGGCCGCGAACGCGTACGACGAGATGGCGCGGGGAGAAGGACCCTCGGGGGCGCTCGACGGGCCCCTCCAGGCCCTGGAGAGGCTGCGCCTGGCCACCGGCCACGACTACCAGCCGGAGGTCGTGGAGTCGCTGGCCAGGGTGCTGTCCAGGGACGGGCGAGGCGGCCCTTAGGGTCCCGGGCCAGGGTGGAGCCGGGGGACCGGCGGGCCTTACCTCGGGTCCAGCTGGGTAACCCATGGGTAATGAGCGGCTGTCCGACCGTACGTGGTTGGATGCGAAGAAGAGGGTGCACGGGGGTACGGACCCGACGCCGCGCCCGATCGAGACGAGACTGCGAATTGACGTGGCAGGCGGGAAACAGGCGGGAATCGTGAGGATCTTCGGCAAGGGACGGCACCGGCCCTCCGCCTCATGGCGGCAGGCGACCGACCGCGCGTTCACGCTGATCGGCGACGGCCGGTACGAGGACGCGGGGGCACTGCTCACGCGCGCGGCGGATCTCGAACCCTGGCTGTCCGAGTCCTGGTTCAACCTCGCCCTGCTGCACAAGTTCCGGCACGACTGGGAGCAGGCACGGGCCGCGGGGCTGCGTGCCGTGGCGCTCCTCGACCGGTCCGCGGGCGCCCCCGACTGGTGGAACGTCGGCATCGCGGCGACCGCCCTGCAGGACTGGCCCCTGGCCCGCCGCGCCTGGCAGGCGTACGGCCTGCGGGTGCCCGGCGGTGTGGCCGCCTCCGGCGAGCCGACGGGCATGGAGCTCGGCAGCGCGGCCGTGCGGCTCTCCCCGGAGGGCGAGGCCGAGGTCGTGTGGGGCCGCCGGCTCGACCCGGCCCGCATGGAGGTCCTGTCCATCCCGCTGCCCTCGTCCGGGCGCCGCTGGGGCGAGGTCGTGCTGCACGACGGCGTCCCGCACGGCGAGCGGACGACGGCGGACGGGCACTCGTACCCCGTCTTCGACGAGATCGAGCTGTGGGCGCCCTCACCCGTGCCGACCTGGGTGGTCCTCCTGGAGGCGGCCACCGAGGAGGACAGGGACGCCCTGGAGCGGCTCGCGGCCGACGCGGGGTTCGCCGCCGAGGACTGGTCGTCCTCCGTGCGGCTGCTCTGCCGGATGTGCTCCGAGTCCCGGATGCCGAGCGATGAGGGCGACGGGGAGCACCTCGACCCGCACGACCACAGCGAGCCCGGCCACCCGGGCCCGCTCGGCCACCGCAGCCCGGGCGCGCTCTGGGTGCCGGAGCGCGAGTGCGGCCTCGCGGCGCCCGCCGCCCTGGTGCGCGGGCTCCTGGACGGCTGGGTGGCGGACAGCCCGGATTCCCGTGACTGGCGGGATCTCGAAGAGGTCTGCTGACACTTCGCCGTAGGCTGTACCGGCACAAACTCTTGAGGGTTACACGGAAGGCGTACGGCGGACATGGCGCAGGACACTGAGCAGCAGGCCATCGGCGGCGACGGGGTCCTCCCCGTCGACGACGAGGGCTTCGTCATCGACACCGAGGACTGTGAGGAGCGGGAGACGGCCTACCGCGAGCGCGGCACGTCCCGGCCGATCACGGTCGTCGGCAACCCGGTGCTGCACAAGGAGTGCAAGGACGTCACGGCCTTCGACGACGAGCTGGCGAAGCTGGTCGACGACATGTTCGCCACGCAGCGCGTCGCGCAGGGCGTGGGCGTGGCCGCCAACCAGGTCGGCGTCGACCTGAAGGTCTTCGTCTACGACTGCATGGACGACGAGGGCGTGCGCCACGTCGGTGTGATCTGCAACCCGGTCCTGACCGAGCTGCCCGCCGACCGGCGCAGCCTCGACGACTCGGGCGAGGGCTGCCTCTCCGTCCCGACGGCGTACGCCCCGCTGGCCCGCCCGGACTACGCCGAGGTGACCGGGCAGGACGAGAAGGGCAACCCCGTCAAGGTGCGCGGCACCGGCTACTTCGCGCGCTGCCTGCAGCACGAGACGGACCACCTGTACGGCTACCTCTACATCGACCGGCTCTCCAAGCGGGAGCGCAAGGACGCGCTGCGGCAGATGGAAGAGGGCACCCCGCGCTACCCCGTGGTGGCGAATGACTGACGCACGCGACGCCTGAGAGGCGTGGGTACCGCGTGACACGAGCGGCCCCTGGTCGGGAACTAGCCCCTGACCAGGGGCCGTTGGCGTGAACCGCTCGCCAGTGCGAGCAAAACAGGCTGCCAGTGATCCATATTCAGTCACGTACGGGGATGTTCTCGGCACTGGGGGGTAGTGAATGGCGCAAATCTGTTCCCTGAACGGTCAGTTGTGGTGCTGAATGGAAAGCGCGGGGATACGCAACGGCGCGCGCCCGGCACGGCGGAAGGGGCGCGTGTCCTCAGGCGGCTGAAAGGGGTACGTTCGTGCCTGCATATTCCGGAAGCACTTCACCGACCCAAGCACACACACAGCCACGCACACCGGTGGTTACCGTCCCACCGGCGCTGGCCGTTCCGGTGATCGAAGCCACGTTCCCTCGCCGTCTGCACCCGTATTGGCCAAAGCTTCAGGAGAAGTCCAGGACGTGGCTGCGCGAAATGCGCCTGATGCCACCGGACAAGGTCGAACGGTACGCGGACAGCCTCTGCTACACCGACCTGGTCGCCGGCTACTACATTGGCGCGCCGGACGAGTTGCTCAGTGCGATAGCCGATCTCAGCAGCTGGTTCTTCGCGTGGGACGACCGGCACGACAGGGACTCGGTGCACGGCAGGACGGCACAGTGGCGGCGGCTGTGCCGGGGCCTGCACGCCACCTTGAACGACCCCCGGCAGTACCTGCACCACAAGGACCCGTTGGTCGCGGGGTTCGCGGACTGCGTCCGGCGCCTGTACTCCTTCCTGGGCCCCAGCTGGAACGCCAGGTTCGCCCGGCACTTCCACCCGGTGATCGAGGCGTACGACCGGGAGTTCAGGAACCGGTCCTGCGGCAGCGTGCCCACGGTCGAGGCCTACGTCGAGCTGCGCCGCCTCACGTTCGCGCACTGGGCGTGGATCGACCTCCTCGAACCCACCGCGGGGCGCGAACTGCCGGGCGCCATAAGGAAACACCGTGCGTACCGGCGGGCGGCACTGGCGACCCAGGATTTCTCGGCCTGGTACAACGACCTGTGTTCCCTGCCGAAAGAGCTCGCGGGAGACGAGCTGCACAATCTCGGTATCAGCCTCATCCACCACGAGGGAATGACACTCGAAGAGGCGGTCCGCGAAGTCCACAGACGCGTCAGCGGCTGCGTCCTGGAATTCATGGAAGCCGAGCGCGAAGTAATGCTGCTCGCCGATGAATTGGCGGACGGAAGCGAACGCGGAAGGGAACTCTCGGACGCGGTGAAATCGTGCGTCTTCAATATGCGGAACTGGTTCTCTTCCGTGTACTGGTTCCATCACGAATCCGGCCGCTATCGGGTGGACAGCTGGGACGACAGGTCCATGCCCCCGTATGTGACGGAAGACGTCCTGGCGGAAAACGAACTGGTGGGTGAAGAATGAGCGTCGAATCCGCGATACCCACGTCGGCCACACCGGGCCCCGGCCCGCTGCGCACCCCGCCCCTCGTCCGGGGAGCCGTGCCGCTGCTCGGCCACGCCTGGAAACTGGTGCGCGACCCGCTCGGCTTCCTCGCCGCGCTGCGCGACCACGGGGATCTCGTACGGATCAGGCTGGGACCGAGGACGGCGTACGCGGTCTGCGATCCGGAGCTCGTCGGCGCCCTCCTGAAGAGCCCCGAGTACATCGTCGGCGGACCGCTCTGGGACACCCTGGAGGTGCTCCTCGGCAAGGGCGTGGCGACCAGCAACGGCAAGCTGCACCGCCGCCAGCGGCGCACGATGCAGCCCGCGTTCCGGCCCGAGCGGATCGCCGGCTACGCCAGGGTGATGGAGGAGGAGGCGCGCGCCACGGCGGCCCGCTGGCAGCCGGGCGCCACGGTCGACGTGAGCGCGGAGATGTTCCGCACCGCCGTGCGCATCGTCTCGCGCTCGCTCCTGGAGGTCGACTCGATCGGTGAGAAGGCGGACCGCATCGCCGATTCGCTGCACACCGTCTTCGAGGGGCTCTACCGCCGGATGGTGCTCTCCGTCGGCCCGCTCTACCGCGTGCCGACCCCGGCCAACCGGCGGTTCGAACGGGCCCTTGCCGATCTGCACGCGCTCGTGGACGAGATCGTCGCGGAACGCCGCGCGGCCGGACCCGGCGGTCCGGACGACCTGCTCGCCGAATTGCTGCGGGCCAGGGACGAAACCGGTGCGCCCATAGCCGACCAGGAGATCCACGACAACGTGGTTTCGCTCGTCGTGGCGGGTGCGGAGAATGTGGCGTCGACGCTGGCGTGGACGTTCCATCTGCTCACCGAACACCCCGAGCAGGAAAGGCGGTTGGTTGAAGAGGTAAATTCCGTGGCCCCGGACCGGGCGATCACATTCGACGATCTGGGGGACCTGCCGCACACCCGCAATGTCGTCACCGAGGCGATGCGTATACGGCCGGCCGCCTGGATATTCACCCGTCGGTCCGTGGCCGAAACCGAGCTGGGCGGCTATTCGATTCCGGCGGACGCGGACATCGTCTACAGCGTCTACGCGATGCAGCGCGACCCGCGTTCCTTCGAGCGGCACCTGGAGTTCGACCCGGACCGCTGGAATCCGGAACGCGCGGGTGACGTACCGGACTTCGCGATGATGCCGTTCAGCGTCGGCAACCGAAAGTGCCCCGGCGACCACTTCAGCCTGGCCGAACTCGCCCTGATCCTGGGGACGGTGGTCCCGAAGTGGCGCCTGGAACGGGTCGATGAGACCGACACCGGCACCCGCGTAGGCATCACCCTGCACCCCAAACGGCTCGTCCTGCGGGCCCGGCCGCGCTGAGCGGACCCGTGTGCCCGCCCCGTCGCACCGGACGGGGCGGGCACGCGCGTGCGCCGGGCGCCGAGGCTAGAACTCGTCGTCGAAGGAGACCGAACCCTCGACCGCGACCTGGTAGGCGGAGGACCGCCGCTCGAAGAAGTTGGTCAGCTCCTGGACGCCCTGCAGCTCCATGAAGGAGAAGGGGTTCTCCGAGCCGTAGACCGGTGCGAAGCCGAGGCGCTGCAGGCGCTGGTCGGCGACGCACTGCAGGTACTCGCGCATCGAGTCGGTGTTCATGCCGGGCAGGCCCTCGCCGCACAGGTCCCGCGCGAACTGCAGCTCGGCCTCGACGGCCTCCTTCAGCATGTCCGTGACCTGCTGCTTGAGCGCGTCGTCGAAGAGCTCGGGCTCCTCCTTGCGGACGGTGTCGACGACGTCGAAGGCGAAGCTCATGTGCATCGTCTCGTCGCGGAACACCCAGTTGGTGCCGGTGGCGAGGCCGTGCAGCAGACCGCGCGAGCGGAACCAGTAGACGTACGCGAAGGCACCGTAGAAGAAGAGGCCCTCGATGCACGCGGCGAAGCAGATCAGGTTCAGCAGGAAGCGGCGCCGGTCGGCCTTGCTCTCCAGGCGGTCCAGCTTCTCGACCGAGTCCATCCACCTGAAGCAGAACTCGGCCTTCTCACGGATGGAGGGGATCTCCTCGACCGCGTCGAAGGCCGCCGCACGGTCATCCGGGTCGGGCAGATAGGTGTCGAGCAGCGTCAGATAGAACTGGACGTGCACGGCCTCCTCGAAGAGCTGACGGCTCAAGTACAGCCGCGCCTCAGGGGAGTTGATGTGCTTGTAGAGCGTGAGCACCAGGTTGTTGGAGACGATCGAGTCGCCGGTCGCGAAGAACGCGACCAGACGGCCGATCATGTGCTGCTCGCCGGGCGAGAGCTTGGCGAGGTCGGCGACGTCCGAGTGGAGGTCGACCTCCTCCACGGTCCAGGTGTTCTTGATCGCGTCCCGGTAGCGCTCGTAGAAGTCCGGGTAGCGCATGGGGCGCAGGGTCAGCTCGAAGCCCGGGTCGAGGAGGTTCTTCTCGCTGTTCGTCGTGGTGCTCATTACTGACAGGCCTCGCAGGACTCGGGGTTTTCCAGGGAGCAGGCGACGGCTTCTTCGGCCGTGGCCTGGGCGGGGACGGGGGCGGTGGCGGCCGCGTTCGAGCCGCCGGCCGCGCGCGCGATGCGCGTCGCGGGGCGCGAGCGCAGGTAGTACGTGGTCTTCAGGCCCTGCTGCCAGGCGTACGCGTACATCGAGGAGAGCTTGCCGATGGTCGGCGTCTCCAGGAAGAGGTTGAGCGACTGCGCCTGGTCGAGGAAGGGGGTGCGCGCGGCGGCCATGTCGATCAGGCCGCGCTGCGGGAGCTCCCACGCCGTGCGGTACAGCGCGCGCACCTCCGCGGGGATCCAGTCGAATCCCTGGACCGAGCCGCTGGCCTCGCGCAGCGCCTCGCGGCTCTGCGCGTCCCACCTCCCGAGCCGCTTGAGATCCTCCACCAGATAGGCGTTGACCTGGAGGAACTCGCCGGACAGGGTCTCGCGCTTGAAGAGGTTGGAGACCTGCGGCTCGATGCACTCGTAGACACCCGCGATGGACGCGATGGTGGCGGTCGGCGCGATGGCGAGCAGCAGCGAATTGCGCATGCCGGTCGCGGCGATGCGTTCCCGCAGCGCCGCCCAGCGCTCGGGCCATGTCAGCTCGACGTCGTAGTGGTCGGGGTGCAGGACGCCGCGCGCGGTGCGGGTCTTCTCCCAGGCGGGCAGCGGGCCGCTGCGCTCGGCGAGGTCGGCGGAGGTCTCGTACGCGGCGAGCATGATGCGCTCGGCGATACGGGTGGAGAGCGCCCGCGCCTCGGGGGAGTCGAAGGGAAGCTTCAGCTGGAAGAAGACGTCCTGAAGTCCCATCGCGCCGAGGCCCACCGGGCGCCACCTGGCGTTGGAGCGGCCCGCCTGCTCGGTCGGGTAGAAGTTGATGTCGACGACGCGGTCGAGGAAGGTGACGGCGGTCCGGACGGTCTCGTCGAGACGGTCCCACGCGAGGTCGCCGTTCTCCACGAACGCGCCGAGGTTCACCGAGCCGAGGTTGCAGACGGCCGTCTCGCCGTCGTCCGTCACCTCCAGGATCTCCGTGCAGAGGTTGGAGGAGTGCACGGTGTGGCCGGGCTCGGCGGTCTGGTTCGCGGTGCGGTTGGCGGCGTCCTTGAAGGTCATCCAGCCGTTGCCGGTCTGCGCGAGGGTGCGCATCATGCGGCCGTAGAGGTCGCGGGCCGACATCGTCTTCCTGGCGAGTCCTGCGGCCTCCGCCCGGCGGTAGGCGGCGTCGAACTCCTCGCCCCACAGGTCGACGAGCTCGGGCACGTCGGACGGCGAGAACAGCGACCACTCCCGGTCGGCGGCGACGCGGCGCATGAACTCGTCCGGGATCCAGTGCGCGAGGTTGAGGTTGTGCGTGCGCCGCTGGTCCTCGCCGGTGTTGTCGCGCAGCTCCAGGAACTCCTCGATGTCAAAGTGCCAGGTCTCCAGGTAGACCGCGGCCGCGCCCTTGCGCCGCCCGCCCTGGTTCACCGCGGCCACCGAGGCGTCCAGCGTCTTCAGGAACGGCACGATGCCGTTGGAGTGCCCGTTCGTGCCGCGGATCAGCGAACCGCGCGAACGGATGCGGGAGTACGAGAGGCCGATGCCGCCCGCGTGCTTGGAGAGCCGCGCGACCTGGTGGTAGCGGTCGTAGATCGAGTCGAGCTCGTCCAGCGGGGAGTCGAGGAGGTAGCAGGAGGACATCTGCGGGTGGCGGGTGCCGGAGTTGAAGAGCGTCGGCGAGGACGGCAGGTAGTCCAGGCGGCTCATCAGCCCGTACAGCGAGGCGACTTCGCCGACCGCGCGGCTGCTGTCCGCCGCCGTGTCCCAGTCGGTCTCCGCCAGGCCGCTCGCGACGCGCAGCATGAAGTGCTGCGGCGTCTCGATGACCTGCCGGGTGATCGGGTGGCGCAGCAGGTAGCGGCTGTGCAGCGTGCGCAGGCCGAAGTAGCCGAAGCGGAAGTCGGCGCCGTCCGCGAGCGCGCTCTCCACGAGCGCGTCGAGCCGGGCGGCGTGCGCGGTCACGAACGCGGCGGTGCGGTCGGCGATCAGGCCCTCGCGGTGGCCGACCGCGATCGACTCGGTGAAGGAGCGCACGCCCTGCGAGGCGGCCTCGGCGGCGATGGAGAGGGAGAGCAGCCGGGCGGCGAGCTTCGAGTACGTAGGGTCCTCGGAGATGAGCCCCGCGGCCGCCTCGGTCGCGAGCTCCCGGAGCTCACTCTCGTCGGCCCTGGCCGACCGGCCGCGCAGCGCGGCGGCCGCCACCCGGCCGGGGTCGGCGTCGGGGAGGTCGGCGGTGAGGTCGGTCAGGGTGCGCAGCAGCGCGGTCCCCGGCGCGTCGGTACCCTCAGCGCTGTCGGTGGGCTGCGGTGCCAGCGCTGACGCAGGTTCGGCGGGCGCGATGGTCACGTGGGGCTCTCCCTCGCTCGGCTCTGGGCCTGGGGAGGGATCGGCACACACGGGCGCACCCGGGCAGGGCGGCGTACCGCGTCCACCGGCCCATTCCACGAGGCCCGGACGGTCGGCACCCGGGCCGGACGACTCGGGTGCACTGCCGGCAGGTCTTCGGACTCCGCGCACGACAAATGCGTACACGTCTACCGTTGCGGGACAGTTCCGGACTTGCACCGGATTCCCCTGCGGCGACAGCGAGCACGAGCATACATCTTGTGTCGCGCTGCTGAAGCAGGCCTACATCTTGTGTCGGATCGCGCGGCGGGCTCGGACAGTGGCCCCTAGGCCCTGTCGTCAAACTCCCGTCTGCCTCGCGACGCCTGGCACGCACGCTCGCCGCGTTGTCGGGCTCATCCCGGTACGCCCAGTACCGGGATGACCCTCCGCCTTGCGATCGCACGCACCAGACGCCGCGAGGCCGCCCTCCGGGCGAACGACGCGAGTTTGACGACAGGACCTAGAGTGTCAACGCGTAGGTGAGCAGTGGGAGGCCGGGGACCGGGGACCAGTCGCGCTCCGGGGTCCGTGCGAAGCCGAGGCGTTCGTAGAGCCGGTGGGCGGTCCGCATCGAGGGCGAGGAGGACAGCACGAGCCGGTCCCTGCCCGCGTCCCTGGACCGCTGGACGCAGGCGCGCACCAGGAGTTCGCCCACACCGCGGCCGCGCGCCCCGGGCGAGACCGCCAGCATGCGGATCTCCGACTCGCCCTCCCGCGCGATGTCGGCCACGGGGCCGCAGGACGGCACGAAGGTCACGCCGCCGAGCAGCCCGCCTGCCGTCGTGTCGTCCGCCGCGGCCACCAGGATCTCGGCGTGCGCCGCGCGCCCCGCCACGTCCCGCAGTACGGGCAGATAGCGGTCCTCCGCCCCGAAGTCCAGGTGTCCGTCTTCGAGATAGGCCCGCGCGGTGAGATCACCCAGCGCCCCGTACTCCTCGGGCCGTGCCCGCCTGATCGTGATGTCCATGCGGCGCAGTGTGCAACACGGGTACGACAAAGGGCCTCCGGATTTCCGGCGGCCCTTTGCCGCTGTGCGCAGCGGGTTATGACACAGGCTCTCAGTGTCCGGCGCCCGCCGTCGCCTTCGGCAGTTCCTCTATGACGCCGGGGTCGCCCGCGTCGGCCGTGTAGTCCTCCGGGGACGTCTCGTCGACGCCGTCGGGGGCCTTGAGCGCCTTCAGGACGAAGGTGAGGACCACGGTCACGACCACGTTCAGGACGAACGCCGTCAGGCCGATGTAGCCGATCTCGCCGATGCCGGGGATCTCGTCGGACGAGCCGCCGAAGTGCTTCTGGGTCGGCGAGGCGACGCCGTACGCGGCGAGCGTTCCGTAGGCCATGCCGACCGCCCAGCCCGCGAGCAGCGCCCAGCGGTGGAACCACCGGGTGAACAGGCCGCCGACCAGCGCGGGCATCGTCTGCAGGATCCAGATGCCACCGAGCAGCTGGAAGTTGATCGCGACCGTCTTGTCCATGGTGAGGACGAAGGCGAGGGCGCCGACCTTCACCAGGAGCGAGACCAGCTTGGAGACCTTCATCTCCTGCTGCGGTGTCGCGTCCGGCTTGAGGAAGTCCTTGTAGATGTTGCGGGTGAAGAGATTCGCGGCCGCGATCGACATGATCGCCGCGGGGACGAGCGCGCCGATGCCGATGGCGGCGAACGCGACGCCCGTGAACCAGTCGGGGAACATGTTCTCGAACAGCTGCGGAATCGCCAGCTGACCGTTCTCCACCTTCACCCCGGCGGCGATCGCCATGAACCCGAGCAGCGCGAGCAGGCCGAGCATCAGCGAGTAGAGCGGCAGGATCGTGGTGTTGCGGCGGATCACGTTGCGGCTCTTGGAGGAGAGCGTCGCCGTGATCGAGTGCGGGTACATGAACAGCGCGAGCGCGGAGCCGAGGGCCAGCGTCGCGTACGTCCACTGCCCGGCCTCGCCCGGCGCGAGGCCCGCGACGGGCTTGCCCGCCGCCTCGTTCGTCGCCGAGAACTTGTCGCTCGCCGCCCGGAAGATCTCGTCGAACCCGCCGAGCTTGATCGGGATGTAGATGATCGCGACGGCGATGACGAGATAGATCAGGCCGTCCTTCACGAACGCGATCAGCGCGGGCGCGCGCAGACCGGACGAGTACGTGTACGCGGCGAGCACCGCGAACGCGATGAGGAGCGGCAGGTCCTTGACGAACCAGTTGGTGTCGGGGCCGCCGCCGACGCCCATGACGTCGAGCACGGCCTGGATGCCGACCAGTTGGAGCGCGATGTACGGCATCGTGGCGAGGATGCCGGTGACCGCGACGGCCAGCGAGAGCCCCTTGGAGCCGAACCGCCCGCGCACGAAGTCGGACGTCGTCACGTATCCGTGCTTGTGCGAGACCGACCAGAGACGCGGCAGGAAGGTGAAGATCAGCGGGTAGACGAGGATCGTGTACGGCACCGCGAAGAAGCCGGCCGCGCCCGCCGCGTAGATGGCCGCGGGGACGGCCACGAAGGTGTACGCCGTGTAGAGGTCGCCGCCGAGCAGGAACCAGGTGACCCAGGTGCCGAACGATCGGCCGCCCAGGCCCCATTCGTCCAGGCTCTCGGTCTCGGCCTTGCGCCAGCGCGCGGCCAGGAAGCCCATCGCCGTGACGGCCACGAAGAAGAAGATGAAGACGGCCAGGGCGATGCCGTTCACGCCGCCCGTCCCCGATGCGAGTGTGGTCACTGTCCGGCACCCCCGTGGGCCTGCTCGGCCTTGCGGGCGCGCTGGTCACGCTGCCACAGCTTGTACGCGATCATCGTCAGCGCCGTGGAGATGAGCACCCACAGCATCTGGTACCAGTAGAAGAACGGAATGCCGATGAGTGTCGGGTCGACCTTGGCGTAGGAGCTCACCCACAGCATCGCCACGAAGGGCGCGACGAGGCAGAGGGCGACGACCACGCGGACCGGCGTGACGACCGGTCTGTTCACTTCAGGCGCATCTGACATATCGCGGCTCCGTTCCCTCACTTATCCCATGCTTAACGTGCGGGAAATCTAAGCCACAGTCTCGCGGTATGGAACCCCCGTCCGGATAACGGACAGATGAATGTCCCTGCTCAGCAGCAGCGGAACCCCTGGCGGGGGTCCGACTCCTGCCGGTCTGTCCGCATGCGCTCAAATGCGCGACGGCTGGGGACGGTTGCGGTGGGATGGTCCTTGCGGATATGAGCCACGTACCGCTCGTACCCCGACTCGTCGGTCAACTCCCTGAAGTACCAGCGCATCCAGCGCAGGCCCCGCAGCAGCAGCGCCGTCACGAGGACGCCCCCGGCCCGGTGGTGGTGCGCTGTCCGTCCGCAGACTCCAGGGCCTCCCGCTTCTCCTCGCGGGTCGCGAAGAGCCCGGCGGGCGCGGTCACCTTCGACTCCACGTACGGCGCTTCCTTCAGGCGGGTGGCCCCGGGGTCGCGGAGGTGCTTGACGCACACCCGCGCCGCGTCCAGGATCACGATGACGACGAGCAGTGCGAGCGCCGCCGAAAGGACGCCGTCCACCGTGGAGTTGGTGACGACGGTGTGCATGTCGTCCATCGACTTGGCGGGCGGCAGCACCTTGCCCTCGTCGATGGCGTCCCGGTAGTTCGCGCGCTGCTGGAAGAAGCCGACGCGCGGATCGCTGGAGAACACCTTCTGCCAGCTCGCGGTGAGCGTCACCGTCGCGTCCCAGGCGAGCGGAATCCCCGTGACCCAGGCCCACTTGAGGCGACCGGACTTCACGAGCAGCGTGGTGCAGACGGCGAGGGCGACGGCGGCGAGGAGCTGGTTGGCGATGCCGAAGACCGGGAAGAGCTGGTTGATCCCGCCGAGCGGCTCGTGCACGCCCACCCACAGGAAGTAGCCCCAAAGGCCGGTGACGGCCGCACTGGTCAGGAGCAGCCCAGGCTTCCAGCTCAGGTTCCTGAAGGGCTTGTAGACGTTCCCGAGCATGTCCTGCAGCATGAAGCGGCCCACGCGCGTCCCCGCGTCGAGCGCGGTCAGGATGAACAGCGCCTCGAACATGATCGCGAAGTGATACCAGAAGGCCCGCATCGAGCCGCCGGTGACCTTCGAGAAGATCTCCGAGACGCCGACCGCGAGCGTGGGCGCGCCGCCGGTCCGCGAGAGCAGCGAGGACTCCTCGACGTCCTTGGCGGCCTGCGCCAGGTCGGCCGGCGAGATGGAGTACCCGAAGCCCGCGACGGCCTTCGACGCCTCCTGGACGGTCTCGCCGACGACACCGGCCGGCGCGTTCATCGCGAAGTACAGGCCCGGGTCGATGACCGAGGCCGCGACGAGCGCCATGACCGCCACGGACGACTCCATCAGCATGGAGCCGTAGCCGATCATGCGGATCTGCGTCTCCTTCTGGATCATCTTCGGCGTCGTGCCCGAGGAGATCAGCGCGTGGAAGCCGGACAGGGCGCCGCAGGCGATGGTGATGAAGACGAAGGGGAAGAGCGAGCCCGCGAAGACCGGCCCGTCGCCGCGCGAGGCGAAGTCGGTCACCGGGTCCATCTTCAGTGTCGGCAGGGTGATCACGACGCCGAGCGCGAGCAGCAGGATGGTGCCGATCTTCATGAAGGTGGAGAGGTAGTCACGCGGCGCGAGCAGCATCCACACCGGCAGGATCGAGGCGATGAACCCGTACGCCACCAGCCAGATCACCAGCGTCGAGGGCGCCAGCGTGAAGGTGTCCGCCAGCGAGGACTCGGCGACCCAGCGCCCGCCGACGAGCGCGAGCAGCAGCAGCGCGACACCGATCAGGGAGACCTCGCTGATCCGGCCGGGGCGGAGCACCCGCAGGTAGAAGCCCATGAGCAGGGCGATCGGGACGGTCATCGCGATGGAGAAGGTGCCCCACGGCGAGTCGGCGAGCGCGTTGACGACGACAAGCGCGAGCACCCCGAGCAGGATGATCATGATGGTGAAGGTGGCGAGCAGCGCGGCGGCCCCGCCGAACGGGCCGATCTCCTCGCGCGCCATCTGCCCGAGCGACTTGCCGTCGCGCCGCGTCGAGAAGAACAGCACGACCATGTCCTGCACGGCGCCCGCGAGGATGACGCCGACGATGATCCAGATGGTGCCGGGCAGGTATCCCATCTGTGCGGCGAGGACCGGGCCCACCAGCGGTCCCGCGCCCGCGATCGCCGCGAAGTGGTGGCCGAGCAGCACCCGGCGGTCGGTCGGGTGGAAGTCGATACCGTTGTCGAGCCGCTCGGCCGGGGTGGCCCGTTTCTCGTCGACCTTCAGGACCCGGTACGCGATGAACTTGGAGTAGAAGCGGTAGGCGACGGCGTACGAGCCGAGGGCCGCGGCCACCATCCAGGCGGCCGACACCTCCTCGTCGCGTGCGAGGGCCAGGACGGTCCAGCCCGCGGCGCCGGTCAGCGCGACGAGGGACCAGATGACGACGGATCGGGGATTCGCTCGTGAAGTCGCGACGCGCACAGAGGTGTCCTCCCGCTCTTGCGATATCGGAAAGACGGTAGGGCAAGGGAGGACTTCCTGCTATAGCGAGGAGCTGATTCCGTCGAAAGATTGATTGGTTCAGACCTTGATGTGGGTGGGAGCCTCAACTAGCGTGCGTGCTCGGCCAGTTGGCCACTTTCACATCGACAGACCGATAGACGGGGATTCCGTATGACCAAGCGGAACGTACTTGCCGCCACGGGGATTGCTGCCGCACTGCTCATGGGCGGATTGTCGGGAACTGCTCCCGCGCAGGCGGCAGAGGCTACAGACGTGCCACATATTGCCTGCAAAACGTGGAAGTCAGGCAGCGGGACGAAGGCCAACGGCAACTGCCGGGGCACCGCGACGGCCAATGCCTACCGGACGGTGGCGACCTGTCTGCGCGGGAACGGCACCGGGACCTTCACCAAGCGGAGCACATGGGAGGTGGTGGGACGCCCCGCGTACGTCACGGCGAACTGTGGAGCGAAGGTCCTGACGATGGAGGTGGAGTTCAAGAACAACGAGCGCCCCTACCCGCTCTGCCTCGTCCGCAAGACATCGAGCAAGGCCGCGTCCGCCAGCTGCAGGAACATTAGGGACAGGAAAGTCCGGGCTCGCGTCACGTGCAAAAAGGGAAACCACAAGTGGACTGTGCGTGGACCATGGAAAAAGTCTGCGAACTCAGTGGCGAAGTGCGGCAGCGGCGGGAAACTGAAGGGCTACGTCGAGCTGGAGATAAGTAAGCGCGGAGTGTAGCTCCACGTTCAGGCGGGCCGCTTTCCGGTGCAGGGGAAAGCGGTCCGCGCCGTATTCTGCGAAGTCGTCAGTCGACCGGCCTCTTCAGGCGCGCCACGAACTTGTACCGGTCGCCGCGGTACACCGAACGTACCCATTCCACCGGCTGTCCCGAGCCGTCCCGGGAGTGCCGCGACAGGAGCAGCATCGGCAGGCCGACGTCGGTGCCGAGCAGGCCCGCCTCGCGCGGGGTGGCGAGCGAGGTCTCGATGGTCTCCTCGGCCTCCGCGAGATGCACGTCGTACACCTCGGCGAGCGCCGTGTACAGCGAGGTGTACTTGACCAGGGAGCGGCGCAGGGCCGGGAAGCGCTTCGCCGACAGGTGCGTGGTCTCGATGGCCATCGCCTCGCCGTTGGCGAGCCGGAGCCGCTCGATGCGCAGCACGCGGCCGCCCGCGCTGATGTCGAGCAGGCCGGCGAGGGTGTCGTCGGCGGTGATGTAGCCGATGTCGAGGAGCTGCGAGGTCGGCTCCAGGCCCTGGGCCCGCATGTCCTCGGTGTACGAGGTGAGTTGGAGGGCCTGCGACACCTTGGGCTTGGCGACGAAGGTGCCCTTGCCCTGGATGCGCTCCAGGCGCCCCTCGACGACCAGCTCCTGCAGCGCCTGGCGCACGGTCGTGCGGGAGGTGTCGAACTCGGCGGCGAGCGTGCGCTCCGGCGGGACGGGGGTGCCGGGCGGCAGCGTCTCGGTCATGTCCAGGAGGTGCCGCTTGAGGCGGTAGTACTTGGGCACGCGCGCGGTGCGGCCGACGCCGGTGCCCTCCGCGGGCACGCCCACATCGGCCCCTGTGCTGCCCGCTTCGGTGCCCATGATTGACCTTCCCGGCTCCTGTGCTGCTGCCGTCACCGGCTCCTCCGTCTGTCGCGGCTCACATCGTGGCACGTACCGGGCCATGGGGGCGCCCCCTGGTCGAGCGAAGTCGAGAGCTTGGGGGAAGACTCTGCCTGCTCAGGTGTCGGTCCGATAACGGACGCGACAGCCCTTCTTATACACCCTTGACACCCCTAAAGGTCTAGGCCAAGCTCCCCGTACTGGTCTACACCATTAAAGACCAGGTTCCAGTCCCACGGGCAGATCTCGGTCCATTAGGTCGCTGCGGGTGGGGGGTTGACTGGCATCCCTTGAGGAGGGTGACGTGAAGCGCAAGCTCATAGCGGCCATCGGTGTCGCGGGCATGTTGATCTCGGTCGCGGCCTGCGGCAGTGACGACGAGGACAAGAAGTCCGGTGGGGCGGACGGCTTCAAGGGCGAGACGCTGACGCTCTGGGCGATGGACGGTTCCACGCCGGACACGTGGCAGAAGGATCTCCAGGCGGCCTTCGAGAAGAAGACCGGCGCCACGCTGAAGATCGAGGTGCAGAAGTGGGACGGCATCCAGGAGAAGCTGACCACGGCCCTCTCTGAGGAGAACCCGCCCGACGTCTTCGAGATCGGTAACACGATGACGTCCGCCTACGCCAAGAGCGGTGGTCTCGCCGACCTCAGCGATCTGAAGTCCTCGATCGGCTCCGACTGGACCAAGTCCATCAACGCCTCCTCGGTGATCGACGGCAAGCAGTACGCCGCCCCGTGGTTCGTCCTCAACCGCGTCGTGGTCTACAACAAGAAGATCTGGGCGGACGCCGGCATCAAGGGCACCCCCAAGACGCGCGACGAGTTCTACGCCGACCTGAAGAAGATCGGCTCCAAGACCGACGCCGAGCCGATCTACCTGCCCGGCCAGAACTGGTACCACTTCGTCGGCCTGACCATCGGCGAGGGCGCCGAACTGGTCAAGAAGGACGGCGACAAGTACGTCTCCAACCTCTCCGACCCCAAGGTCGCCAAGGCCATGGAGACGTACAAGAAGTTCGCGGCTCTGTCCAAGGCACCCAAGGACAAGGACGAGGCCACCCCGCAGCAGGGGGAGATCTTCGGCAAGGGCAAGACCGGCGCCTTCATCGGTATGGGCTGGGAGGCCGGTACCGCGATCAAGGCCAGCAAGGACAAGAACTTCGCGAAGGACGTCGGCTACTTCACCATCCCCGGCGCCACGGCCGCCAAGCCCGAGGGCGTCTTCCTCGGCGGCTCGAACCTCGCCGTCGCCGCGACCAGCAAGAAGCAGGAGCTCGCCAAGGAGTTCCTCAAGCTGGCGCTCTCCGACAAGTTCGAGGGCCAGCTCGCCAAGGAAGGCAGCGTCATCCCGAACAAGGAGTCGCTGAAGTCCAACCTCAAGGGCAACCCGGCCGCGGAGGCCATGGCTCCCGCCACGGCCGGCGGCGGCACGACCCCGCTGATCCCGGAGTGGGCCGCGGTGGAGAACGCGCCGAACCCGGTCAAGGGCTATATGACCGCGGTGCTGAACGGCAAGTCTCCGGCGGATGCCGCCAAGCAGGTCGAAGGCGAGTTCAACAAGCGTCTGTCGCAGAAGCAGTAAGGGCGCGCTTGTGCCGGGGACGGCGGGCCCGCCACGCCCGCCGCCCCCGGCGCGCCCCTGCGTCTTGTCAGGCCAACGAGAGAGATGGCGAGCATGACCGTGCAGACCGAACGGCCGCCCTCCGGCCCGACGGAGGTACTGAAAACGGATGGGGGCGGGCCGCGGGGGCCACGTGCATCCCGCAGAGCCGGAGCCTTCGCGCCCTATCTGCTCCTGCTTCCGGCAGTCGCGGCCACGCTGCTGCTGCTGGGCTGGCCGCTGCTCAACAACGGGCTGCTGTCGTTCCAGAACCTCAACATGAGGCAGTTCATTCTGCATCTCACCGAGTGGAACGGCATCGACAACTTCAAGGAGGTCCTCACCGGTGAGGACTTCTGGCGGGTCACCGGACGCTCGATCGTCTTCACCGCGGCCAACGTCGTACTGATCATGTTGCTCGGCACCCTGACCGGGCTGCTGCTCACTCGCCTCAGCAAGCGGATGCGGACGTTCCTGCTGGTGGGCCTCGTACTCGCGTGGGCGATGCCGGTCATCGCGGCGACCACCGTCTATCAGTGGCTTTTCGCGCAGCGTTTCGGTGTCGTCAACTGGGTGCTCGCCAAGGCCGGCTTCGACTCGATGGCCGACTACAACTGGACCGGCAGCCAGTACTCCACGTTCTTCGTGGTGCTCGTCCTGATCGTCTGGCAGTCGATCCCCTTCGTGGCGATCAACCTGTACGCCGCCACGACCACCATCCCCAAGGAACTGTACGAGGCCGCCTCCCTTGACGGGGCCAGCGCCTGGAAGCAGTTCACCCAGGTCACGCTTCCCTTTCTGCGGCCCTTCCTCTACGCGACGACGTTCCTGGAAGTCATCTGGGTCTTCAAGGCGTTCGCGCAGGTCTTCGCGCTCAACGAAGGCGGCCCCGACCGGCTCACCGAGATCCTGCCCGTCTACGCGTACATCGAAGGCATCGGCAACCAGCACTTCGGCATGGGCGCGGCGATCTCCCTGCTCACCATCCTCGTGCTGCTCGGCGTGACCTCGTTCTACCTGCGGATCGTGCTCAAGCAATCGGAGGACGAGCTGTGAAGCGCTCACTCTTCGGCCGGATCTGGCCCAACGCCACGGCGGTCATCCTCTTCATCGGGTTCGTCTTCCCCGTCTACTGGATGTTCGCCACGGCCCTCAAGCCGACCGGCGACATCATCAGCGAGGACCCGGTCTGGTTCCCCACGGACGCCACTTTCCAGCACTTCAAGACGGCCGTCGACGCGCCCAACTTCTGGAGCCTGGTGGCCAACTCGGTCACCGTCACCGTCTGCGCGGTGCTCCTCTCGATGGTGCTCGGTCTCGCCTCTGCCTTCGCGCTCGCCCGGATGCGGTTCAAGGGGCGCCGCAGTTTCATCATCGGCTTCATGCTCGCGCAGATGGCGCCCTGGGAAGTCATGGTCATCGCGGTCTACATGATCGTGCGCGACGCGGACATGTTGAACAGTCTGGTGCCGCTGACCCTGTTCTACATGGTGATGATCCTGCCCTTCACGCTCCTGACGCTGCGCGGGTTCGTGGCCGCGGTGCCCAGGGAGCTCGAGGAGTCGGCCATGGTCGACGGCTGCTCCCGGATACAGGCTTTCCGCAAGGTGATCCTCCCGCTGCTCGCGCCCGGTCTGATGTCGACGTCGCTCTTCGGTTTCATCACCGCCTGGAACGAGTTCCCGCTGGTCCTCGTACTCAACAAGGATGCCGACGCCCAGACCCTGCCCGTGTGGCTCCGCGGCTTCCGGTCTGTCTACGGCGACGACTGGGGCGCCATCATGGCCGCTTCCTCCCTCTTCGCCATCCCGATCCTCATCCTCTTCGTCTTCCTGCAGCGCAGGGCCGTCAGCGGCCTGACCGACGGCGCAGTGAAGGGATAGCTCCGCACATGACGACACTCACGCACGCCGGTGACACCCTCACCCGCAACGCCCTCGCCGTCCTGCAGCCCGGCTTCGACGGCACCACCGCCGCCCCGGACTGGCTGCGCCGCCGGATCGGCGAAGGCCTCGCCTCCGTCAGCCTGTTCGGCCGCAACGTGCAGACCGCCGAGCAGGTGGCCGCCCTCACCGCGCAGCTGCGGGCCGAGCGCGACGACCTCCTGATCGCCATCGACGAGGAGAGCGGCGACGTCACCCGCCTGGAGGTGCGCACGGGCTCCTCCTACCCGGGCAACCACGCGCTCGGCGCCGTCGACGACACCGCGCTCACCCGCGAGGTGGCCGCCGACCTCGGCCGCCGCCTGGCCGCCTGCGGCGTCAACCTCAACTGGGCGCCCTCGGCCGACGTCAACGCCAACCCCGACAACCCCGTCATCGGCGTACGTTCCTTCGGCACGGACCCCGAACTGGTCGCCCGGCACACGGCCGCCTACGTCGAGGGCATGCAGTCCTCCGGCGTCGCCACCTCCGCCAAGCACTTCCCGGGCCACGGCGACACGGCGATCGACTCGCACCACTCCGTGCCGGTCATCGACGTCGACCGGGACGTCCTTAACTCCCGTGACCTGGCGCCGTTCCGCGCGGCGATCGCCGTGGGCACGCGGGCCGTGATGAGCGCCCATGTCCTGGCCCCGGCCCTGGACCCGGACAACCCCGGAACCCTCTCCCGCCGCATCCTGACCGGCCTGCTCCGCGAGGAGTTCGGCTACGAGGGGCTCATCGTCACCGACGGCATGGACATGCAGGCGATCGCCGGTACGTACGGCTTCGAGCGCGGCTGTGTCCTCGCCGTCGCCGCCGGCGCCGACGCGATCTGCACGGGCGGCGGCCCCTCGGACGAGGGGACCGTGCTGCGGCTGCGGGACGCCTTCGTCGCCGCGGTGCGCTCGGGCGAACTGCCCGAGGAGCGGCTCGCCGAGGCGGCCGACCGCGTGCGCGCCCTGGCGGGCTGGACCTCGGTGTCGGGCGCGACCGATCTCTCGGGGGGCGTGCCCGACACCGGGATCGGACTGGTCGCGGCCCGCCGCGCCCTGACGGTCACCCGCGGCGCCACCTACGCGGCCCCGGTCAGCGAGGCCCCCTACGTCGCCACCTTCTCCCCGGTCCCGAACATCGCGGTCGGCGACGAGACCCCCTGGGGCGTGACCGCCGAGCTGGCACGCCGCTTCCCCGGCACGACGTCGGGCACCTTCTCCGGCGACGGTTCGGGCGACCGGGCCCTCGCGGCGGCGGGGGAGCGCCGCATCGTGGCCGTGGTCCGCGACGCCCACCGTCACGGGTGGATGGCCGATGCCCTGACCACGCTCGTCTCGGCCCGCCCTGACACGGTCGTCGTCGAGATGGGCGTCCCGCAGTCCGCCCCCACCGGCGCGATCCACATCGCCACGCGGGGCGCGTCGCGCGTGTGCGGCGAGGCGGCGGCGGAAGCCGTCACGGGAGCCTGACGCACGAGCCGCACCGGGCAAACCGGCAAACCGGCAAACCAGTAAGACAAAGGGGCGCCCCCGAGCAGGGGCGCCCCTTTCGTATCCGAAGCCGTATCCGATCCGAACCCGTAGCCGAACTCGCTTACAGACCCTGCCAGTCGGGCTTGTCCGCGTACGTGTGCCGGAAGTAGTCCGCCAGCTTCAGCTTGGAGGCGGCGGCCTCGTCCACGACGACCGTGGCGTGCGGGTGCAGCTGCAGCGCGGAGGCGGGCACGACCGAGGCGACAGGACCCTCGACCGTCGCGGCCACCGCGTCCGCCTTGCCCTCCCCCGTGGCGAGCAGCACCAGGTGCCGCGCCTCCAGGATCGTCCCGATCCCCTGGGTGATCACGTGGTGGGGGACCTGGTCGATGTCCCCGTCGAAGAAGCGCGCGTTGTCCACCCGCGTCTGCTCCGTCAGCGTCTTGATCCGCGTACGCGAAGCGAGCGACGAGCACGGCTCGTTGAACCCGATGTGCCCGTCCGTGCCGATCCCCAGCAGCTGGAGGTCGACGCCCCCCGCCTCGGCGAGCGCCTTGTCGTACGCCACGCACGCCGCCTGCACGTCCTCGGCACTGCCGTCCGGACCCATGAAGGAGGCCTCGCTCAGCCCGAGCGGCTCGACGACCTCACGCAGGACGACGGAGCGGTACGACTCGGGGTGTCCCGTGGGCAGCCCCACGTACTCGTCGAGCTGGCAGATGCGCGCACGCGAGGCGTCCACGGAACCGGCGGCGACCTTGGCGGCCAGCGCTTCGTAGATGGGCAGCGGGGTGGACCCGGTGGCGACACCGAGCAGGGCGTCAGGCTTACGGCGCACCAGGGCGGCCATGGCCTCCGCGATGAGCTCGCCGCCTGCCTTGGCGTCCGGGACGATGACAACTTCCACGCTGGGCCTGCCGATCTGGAGAGGGTGGACTGCGGGAGGAGTGAGGGGGACTCCCAAGGACTGGTGGTATAGACCAATCTAGCAGAGCTGTGCCGCCAGAACGGTCGATTCCTCCAGTCCATGCTCGGCCCTCCCCACCGCCTCCGCCCGTCGAACCATTCCCGTCGGACAGCACCCCCCGCGCGGGCCGGGCCCGGCTCCGCGTGACCGGCCTCTCCGGCCGCCGCCGTCACACCCCAAGCACCGACCCGCCCGTCGCGTCGATGTACTGCCCGGTGATCCAGCGGGCGTCGTCCGAGGAGACGAAGGCGACGATGTCCGCCACGTCGGCGGGCTGTCCTATCCGGTTGAAGGCCGAGTACCCCGCCATCTCCGCCTGCTGTCCTCCGGGGAGCCCGTCCATCATTTCCGTCTGGATGATCCCCGGCGCCACCGCGTTGACCGTGATCCCACGCGGGCCCAGTTCCTGCGCCAGCGTGTGGGTGAAGACGTTCACCGCGCCCTTCGTCATCGAGTACGCGATGGTGATCGGGAAGGCGATCCGGGTGACACCGGAGGAGATGTTGATGATCCGGCCGCCGTCGCGCAGCCGGCCGAGCCCCTTCTGCGTGACGAAGAAGAGTGCCTTGGCGTTGACCGCGAACACCCGGTCGTAATCCTCCTCCTGGACCTCTCCCACCTGGCTGTACAGGCCGATGCCCGCGTTGTTCACCAGGATGTCCAGGCCGTCCGCGTGCCGGTCGAACTCCGACCAGAGCGCCTCGGCGTCGCCGGGCACCCCCAGCTCCGCGCCGATCGCGAAGGCGGACCCGCCCGCCGCCTCGATCGTGGCGACCGTCTCCTTCGCGGCCACCTCATTGCTGCCGTAGTGCACGGCCACCCGTGCACCGTCCCGCCCGAGCCGCTCGGCGATACCTCGACCGATGCCCCGGCTCCCGCCCGTGACCAGCGCCGTCTTCCCCGCAAGCCTGCCCGTAGACGCACTCATGTCAGGCGCCCCCTCTTTCTCTAGTGGTCGCTACAGAAAAGACCGTACCCGACCCCGGCACCATTTACTAGCGCCCGCTATACAATTCACTCCATGGCGACGAAACAGCGCGGCCGCCCCCGCTCCTTCGACCGCGACACGGCGTTGGAGCAGGCGATCCGCGCCTTCTGGGAGCATGGGTACGAGGGGACCTCGGTCTCCGATCTGACGCGCGTCATGGGGATCGGCGCGCCCAGCCTCTACGCCGCCTTCGGCGACAAGCGCAGCCTCTTCGACGAGGTCGTGGTGCGGTACCGCCTCACTCACGGGTCCTTCGGTGGCCGTGCCTTCGACGAGGAGCCGACGGCGCGCGGCGCCGTGTCACGGATGCTGCGCGAGGCCGCGGCCGAGTTCACCGACCCGAGCCATCCCCGCGGCTGCCTCGTCATCTCGGCGGCCGCCAACTGCACGACGCCGGAGGTGGAGGAGGCCCTGCGCGAGCGGCGGAACGCCAATGTGGCGGGCATCGAGTCCCGTATCCGCGCGGCCGTCGCGGCGGGGGAACTGCCCGGCGACACCGACCCCGCCGCCCTCGCCCGTTACACGGCGGCCGTCTTTCAGGGGATGTCGCAGCAGGCCAGGGACGGCGCCACCAGAGCCGACCTCGAAGCGGTGGCCGATCTCGCCATGCAGGCGTGGCCGCAGGCGCAGACCCCGGTGGAGAATGGGGCCTGAGCGTCGGATCCGGTCGAGTCCGCGCCTCACCCACGCGTCGGAGAAAGAGACAACGACAAACATCTGTAGACGCGTAGACATGGGAGAATGGTCTAGTCCACAATGCGTGGGTAAAGCCTCCGCTCTTCCCGCACAGGAGAGCGGATCGAGGAACCGGCGCTCTCTGCCCTGACCGCGTCGGATCCTCCCGATCGGCTGTTCAGTACCGCACATTCTGGCGGCCGATGCACCTGAAGGGCTGCGGTGCCGTGGGCGGGTTGAGGGTCCCGCCCTGGCGCCGCGGCTCGTCGGGAACGCCGGAGCCCGCCCGCCTCGCCCGGTCTCCCGCCGGGAACTCCACGGAGCGGACCCGCCGGAAGCGAAAGGTACGCTCGCACACGTGCCCTCCATGAACGACCTCGTACGCCAGCACACCGCCCTCGGCGACTCCGCCCTCGAGTGGCTGCACCTGCTGGTCTCGGAGTGGCAGCTGCTCTCCGACCTCTCCTTCGCCGACCTGGTGCTCTGGGTCCCCACGCGCGACGGGACCCGCTACGTCTCCGTGGCGCAGATGCGGCCCAACACCGGCCCCACCTCCTACCACGACGACATGGTCGGCCACCTCGTGCCGCGCGGCCGCCGGCCTCTCCTCGACGCCGCCCTGGACGAGGGGCGCATCGTGCGCGAGGGCGACCCGGAGTGGCGCGAAGAGGTCCCGGTGCGCGTCGAGTCCATTCCCGTACGCTGGGAAGGGCGCGTCCTGGGCGTCATCGCCCGCAACACCAACCTGCTGACCGTGCGCACACCGTCGCGGCTGGAGCTGACCTACCTCCAGTCGGCATCCGATCTCGCGCAGATGATCGCCGCAGGATCGTTCCCCTTCCCGGGGCAGCAGGTCGACATGGACGCCTCCCCGCGCGTGGGCGACGGTCTGGTGCGTCTCGACGCCGACGGCGTCGTGCAGTACGCGTCGCCGAACGCCCTCTCCGCGTACCACCGTCTCGGCCTCGCGTCCGATCTCGTCGGCCACCACCTCGGCACCGCGACGGCCGAACTCGCCCCGTCCCGCGGCCCGGTGGACGAGGCCCTGGCCAAGCTCGCGAGCGGCTGGGCGCCGCGCGAGTTCGAGATCGAGGGCGGCGACGGCGTGATCCAGCTGCGCGCGATCCCGCTCAAGCCCAAGGGCCCCCGCATCGGATCGCTCGTCCTCCTGCGGGACGTCACCGAACTCCGCCGCCGCGAGCGGGAGTTGATCACCAAGGACGCCACCATCCGGGAGATCCACCACCGGGTGAAGAACAACCTCCAGACGGTCGCCGCGCTGTTGCGCCTGCAGGCCCGCCGCATCGACTCCGCCACGGGCCGCGAGGCCCTGGAGGAGGCGGTGCGCCGGGTGGGCTCCATCGCCATCGTCCACGAGACGCTCTCCCAGAACCTGGACGAGCGCGTGGAGTTCGACGAGATCGCCGACCGCGTGCTCGCGATGGTCGCCGAGATCTCACCCGGCAAGGTCACGGGCCGGCGCACAGGCCGCTTCGGGATCCTCGACGCGGAGGTCGCGACGCCGCTGTCGATGGTGCTCACGGAAATCCTGCAGAACGCGCTCGAGCACGGCTTCCGCGAGGGGGACACCGGCACGGTCGAGGTGTCCGCCGTGCGGGGCGGCACCACCAAGGAAGCGCGACTGCTGATCACGGTCCAGGACGACGGCGTCGGACTTCCCGAGGGCTTCGACCCGCACCGCTCGGGCAATCTCGGCCTGCAGATCGTCCGCACGCTCGTCGAGGGCGAGTTGGGCGGCACCTTCGACATGGTCCGTGCACCGGAGCGCGGCACGCAGGTCGTCCTCGACATTCCGGTCCGCGGCGACAAGTAGCAGCGGCAAACGGCCGGGCGGGCGCCGGCGGCCGGACAGACGAAAGCAGTGAGCCCCGGACCCATGGGTCCGGGGCTCACTGCTCACGTTGCGATGCGCATCGGGGGTACTGCGCGGCTGCGGCTCGGGGGCGGGAGTTGCGTACTCGCTGTACGCGCCGCCAAGCTCAGGCTCGTGGGGGGCGTGAACGTCAGGCGCTGGCCTGGCGTGCACGGTTGCGAGCGGCGCGGCGCTTCATTGCGCGGCGCTCGTCCTCGCTGAGGCCACCCCAGACGCCGGAGTCCTGGCCGGACTCGAGCGCCCACTGCAGGCACTGCTCCATGACGGGGCAGCGGCGGCAGACGGCCTTGGCTTCCTCGATCTGCAGCAGCGCAGGACCGGTGTTGCCGATGGGGAAGAAGAGCTCGGGGTCTTCCTCGCGGCAAACGGCGTTGTGACGCCAGTCCATGGCTGCTACCTCTCCTTGGTATTACATGCAGGTTGCTTGTGAATGTGAACGCTTTCACGAATCCCCCCGCACGGGAAGGGCCGACGCCCAGTTGCCTGGTGTGGACCTGTGGTGGAGGAGGGGTTCTGGCTCTCTGTGGGGCCGATGTTGCGGGCCGTCCCGATCGCCATGTAGAGATTCGCAAACCTCGGCGGCGGATACAACCCCTTCAGGAAAGTTTTTTTTGATTCCTCAGTGTCGGCTGGGTCACAGCCGTACTTCTATGGGGTGGACCCTGGCCTAAACGTTCGAGTGAAAGGACTTTAGGCCCTTCTACTCACACAATCACACGCAGTGCACGGCGTACGCCTGTGAACGTCACGCTCGTCCGCAGCCCCAAGTGGTCGCCGTCCATCTGGAGGGGCAGGGGCACCTTCGATTGCAAGGTGAAGTCCGTGAGGTCGTGGAGCGTAACCGCGTGCTTACCGTGCGGTCCGCGATCCGGCGTCGACGTCAGCAGCTGAGTGCCGTAACGCGCCACCGCCGCAGTGGAGAGCTTCTTCAGGCCGAGGACGTCCAGACCCGTGTCGAAGGAGGCCTGCGGGGAGGCGTACAGGGGGCGATTGCCCAGGTAGGAGTAGGGCGAGGTGTTGCAGACTATCGACATCACCAGGTCGGTCACCGGGTCCTCGCCGGGCCGCTCCAGGGTGATCATTCCGTGCCTGCGGTGCGGCTCGTCGATGAACTGACGGAGCACCTGGCGCACATAAAGGGCGTGTGTCGAGCGGCGGCCGAGTTCGCGCTGCTGTTCGACCCTGCCGACGACACCGCCGTCGAAACCGAGGCCCGCACAGAACGTGAACCAGCGCGAGGGCACGGCTTCGTCCTCCGTGCCGGGTGTGCCGCCCGCGATGCCCAGGCCCACCGTGCGCTCACTTCCCTCGCGCAGGGCGTCCAGGAGGGCGCCGGTGGCCTCCACGGCGTCGTTCGGCAGCCCCAGGGCCCGCGCGAAGACGTTGGTGGAGCCGCCGGGGACGACGGCCAGGCGGGGCAGGCGGTCCGGATCGGGGCCGTGGTGCAGCAGTCCGTTGACGACTTCGTTGACGGTGCCGTCGCCGCCGAGTGCGACCACCAGCTCGATGTCCTTGCTCTCCGCGGCCTGCCGGCCGAGGTCTCTGGCGTGCCCGCGGTACTCCGTGGTGACCGCGTCGAGCTTCATCTCGCTCGCCAGGGCGTGGACCAGCACATCACGCGTACGCGCACTGGTGGTGGTTGCCGCCGGGTTGACCACGAGGAGTGCACGCATGCGCAGCAGACTACCTAGCCGTCTTTACCCGGCCTAGACCGAGGTGCCGGGGCGAGGGCACCCGGAGCTACCCTGCTGGGGTGAGTACTGAGCGGAAAACCACCCCCGAAACCCCGGAGTCGCCCGAGCCGGGCCCCCGACCCGCGCGGGTGACCGCCGCCGCAGCCCTGGTCGCACTGGAGGGTCTCGCCCTCCTCGCCGGGGGCGTGTACATGCTTGCGATGGGTCTCGCGGGATCGCCCGACGACGCCCGGCAGGCCGAGACGGGCGGCATCACGCTGATCGTCCTCGCGCTGCTTCCGCTGCTCGCCGCACGCGGACTGATGAAGCTGCGCCGCTGGAGCCGCGGGCCCGCGATCATCACGCAGATCATGGCGCTTCCGGTGGCCTGGCAGATGCTGCAGGCCGACAGCGTGGCGATCCCGGCCGGCATCGTCCTGGCCATCGCGGCCGTCGCCTCGCTCGTGCTCCTGATCAATCCGGCGACGACCGAGGCCCTCGGCATCCAGGGCCCCGGCAACGTTCAGGATCAGAAGTAGCGGGTACGCGCCCAGTAGAGGAAGTGACCGCGGGGAGCGCCCCTGCGGGAGCGGTTACAAGGAGTGACCACCCGAGGGTGACTACTGCGACTGCCCGAGGGCGACTACGGGGAGTGACTACTCCTCGACCAACAGCTTTTCCCGCAGCTGCGCGAGCGTCCGCGCCAGCAGGCGGGAGACGTGCATCTGGGAGATGCCGACCTCCTGCGCGATCTGCGACTGGGTCATGTTGCCGAAGAAGCGCAGCAGCAGGATGCGCTTCTCGCGCGGGGGCAGGTCCTCCAGGAGGGGCTTGAGCGACTCGCGGTACTCGACGCCCTCCAGGGCCTCGTCCTCGGCGCCCAGGGTGTCCGCGACGGCCGGCGACTCGTCGTCCGTGTCGGGGACGTCCAGGGACAGGGTGGAGTAGGCGTTGGCCGACTCCAGGCCCTCCAGGACCTCCTCTTCGGAGATGGCCAGTTTCTCGGCCAGCTCGTGCACGGTGGGGGAGCGGCCGTGCAGCTGCGACAGCTCGGCCGTCGCCGTCGTCAGCGCGAGACGCAGCTCCTGAAGGCGCCGCGGGACACGGACGGCCCACCCCTTGTCGCGGAAGTGCCGCTTGATCTCGCCGACGACTGTCGGTGTCGCGTACGTGGAGAACTCCACGCCGCGCTCCGGGTCGAAGCGGTCCACGGACTTGATCAGCCCGATCGTGGCGACCTGGGTGAGGTCGTCGAGGGGCTCGCCGCGGTTGCGGAAGCGGCGGGCCAGGTGCTCGACGAGCGGCAGGTGCATGCGGACCAGCCTGTTGCGCAGCTCGGCGTACTCCGGACTGCCGTCCGCCAGGGAACGCAGTTCGATGAACATCGCGCGTGCGCCGCTGCGGTCCTGTGGATCGTGCCGGCTGTGCTCGTGCTCGCTCATGTTTCCCACCCGTCGCCCGCCGCCCCGGCCGGAGAGCCGCTTGAACTCGTCCTTGGCGGTCGGCTCTGCCTGCTCCGACACATCGGCCACCCTGAGCGGAACCGGGCCCGGTTCCTCAGGGTGCGGTTTGGCCTGCTGCTCGGGGATTCCGGTGGTCATGCGGCGCGTCCCCTCCCTGCCGCCGGCGGGTGGACCCTGTGTGCCGCGCTCTTCGTCCCGCACCGGCCCGTCCCCGTTCCTCACGCCGGCCCGGGTCCCGCGCCGCGCTTCTTGTAGAGACTGATCGAGACGGTGTTGTCCTCGGCGACGGTGGAGTCGACCTGGCCCGCGAGGGCCGACAGCACAGTCCAGGCGAAGGTGTCCCGCTCCGGGGCCCGGCCGTCGGTCGTGGGCGCCGAGACCGTCACCTCCAACGAGTCGTCGACGAGGCGGAAGACGCAGCTGAGCACGGAGCCGGGCACGGCCTGCTGGAGCAGGATCGCGCAGGCTTCGTCGACCGCGATACGGAGGTCCTCGATCTCGTCGAGAGTGAAGTCCAAACGCGCCGCGAGGCCGGCGGTCGCCGTCCGCAGCACAGACAGGTAGGCACCCGCAGCCGGAAGACGGACCTCTACGAAGTCCTGATTCCCGGGCTCGCCTGCGATCTGGGACACCCTCACCTCCAAGGTGGTACAAGCACTTTCGGGGTTCCGGACCCAACGTCCAGCGGTGGTCCGGACTGCGTCACACGGGTAACGCACCACTTCTTTCTGCGGTGACGCTACCGCGCTCCCCAGTTCCGTGTCCCGGGGGCCCCACCCGATGCTGTCACTCATAGTAAGCCTATGAGTACGGACAGTGGCTAGGGGTTGCGCAGGCCCAATTGGAAAGAACGGGTGCCGGGTTGACGTACCCAGGCGTCAGACGATCGAACCGTCCACGAAGCACCAGCGCCAGCTCTCGCCCGGCTCGAAGGTCCTCATCACTGGGTGTGAGGTCTCCTTGAAGTGCGCCGTCGCGTGCTGGAAGGGCGATGAGTCGCAGCAGCCGACGTGCCCGCACTCCAGACAGAGCCGGAGCTGGACCGGGTGACTGCCGGCCGCCTGGCACTCGAGACACGTTTCGCTCAGCGGTGACACCTCGGGGTGCGGCAGCGCGGCGACGTGCGGGCACTCGTTCATGATTGCCAGGTTACGACGGAACGCGGAGGGTGGGAGAGTCCGGCGATGGATGTATTGCCCCTGGTGGCACTGATCGCGGCGAGCGCCGTGGTGGCGGGGGCGGCGCGCAGGACGCCCGTGCCGGCACCGCTGCTCCTGGTGGGGGTGGGACTCATCGCCTCGTACGTCCCCGGGGTGCCCGACTACCACCTCGACCCGCACATCGTGCTGCCGCTGATCCTGCCCCCGCTGCTGCACACGGCTGCCCTGGAGAGCTCCTACCTGGACCTGCGCGCCAACCTCAGGCCCGTCGCCCTGCTCTCCGTCGGGTACGTCCTGTTCGCCACGGTCGCCGTCGGCTGGCTCGCGTACCTGCTCATCCCCGACCTGCCGCTGACCGCCGCACTCGTCCTGGGCGCCGTGATCGCGCCCCCGGACGCGGTCGCGGCGACCGCCGTCGCGCGCCGGGTGGGGCTGCCCTCACGGATCACCACGATCCTGCAGGGCGAGTCCCTGGTGAACGACGCGACCGCGATCACCGCCTACAAGGTGGCGCTCGCCGCGGCGGTCGGCGAGGGCGCGAGCTGGGCGGGCGGCATCAGGGAGTTCCTGATGGCGGCGGTCGGCGGGGTCGGCGTCGGGCTGCTGCTCATGGTGCCGATCCACTGGCTGCGCACCCACCTGAAGGAGGCGATGCTGCAGAACACGCTGTCGTTGCTCATCCCCTTCGTCGCGTACGCCGCCGCGGAACAGGCCGGCGCCTCCGGAGTGCTCGCCGTGGTCGTCGTCGCCCTCTACCTGGGCCACCGGTCCTGGCAGGTCGACTTCGAGACGCGGCTGCAGGAGGCGGCCGTGTGGAAGGTCGTCGCGTTCATCCTGGAGTCGACGGTGTTCGCGCTCATCGGACTGCAACTGCCCGTCGTGCTCAAGGGGCTCGGCGAGTACAGCGTGGGACAGGCGGTCTGGTACGCCGTCGGGGTCTTCGTCTTCGTCGTCGTGGTGCGCTTCGTGTGGTCGTACCCGGCGACGTATCTGCCGCGCGGGATGTCGGCCCGGATCAGGGAGCGCGAGGGCGATCTGGACTGGCGGCGGCCGCTGATCGTCAGCTGGGCCGGGATGCGGGGCGTCGTCTCGCTCGCCATCGCCTTCTCCATCCCGCTCGTCATGGACGACGGGCAGCCCTTCGCGGCGCGCAATCTTGTCCTGTTTCTGACGTTCACCACGGTGATCGGCACGCTCGTCGTGCAGGGCCTCTCGCTGCCGTGGCTCATCCGTGTCCTGAAACTGCCCGGCCGTGACGCGCAGGCGCAGACGCTCGCGGAGGCGCAGGCGCAGAACGCCGCCTCACAGGCCGCGGAGGCGCGGGTGGAGGAACTCATGCGGGACGAGCGCAATCGCCTGCCAGAGCCCCTCCAGGACCGTCTGCGCACCGTTCTGGAGCGGCGCCGCAACTCCGTGTGGGAGCGACTGGGCCAATCGAACCCGGTGACCGGGGAGTCGGCGGACGACACCTACCGCCGGCTGGCGCGCGAGGCGATCGAAGCGGAGCGCGAGGTGTTCGTGAGGATGCGGGACGAGCGGCGCATCGACGACGAGATGATGCGGACGCTGCTGCGCAAGCTGGACCTGGAGGAGGCCGCCGCCCACCGGGAGATCGAGGACTGAGCGAGGGCCGAGCGAGGACTGGCGGCCTACACCGTGCCGGTGATGACCGCGGTGAGGCGGGTGCCGGGTCGGAAGGCACCCTCTTCGGAGAGGGCGGTCAGGGCGTACAGGAGCTTTGCGACGTAGAGCCGCTCCACGAAGAGGCCGGTCGCGCGGCCGTGGCGGGCCTCGAAGTCCTCGGCGAAGGCGATGAGTTCGGGCGGGGTACGGGCGTAGCCGCCGCAGTGGAAGCGGTCGTCGAGGTGCCAGTTGGCGGTCGGCTCGCCGAACGTCCGGCGCTGCAGGGCCGCTATGTCGCCGCCCAGGAAGCCGCCCTTGAGGACGGGTATGCCGAGGGCGTGACGGTCCGGGCCGAGGCCGGCGGCCAGACCCGCGAGGGTGCCGCCCGTGCCGCACGCCACGGCCGCCACATCGGTGTGCTCGCGCAGCTCCCCGCCGAGCGCCGTACAGCCCCGTACGGCAAGGCTGTTGCTGCCGCCCTCGGGGATCACGTACGCGTCCGGGGCGTCCGTCGCGCGCAGGAGCTCCGCCAGAGTGCCGGGTTCGGCCTTGTGCCGGTACGTCGTCCGGTCGACGAAGTGCAGGCGCATGCCGTCGGCCGCGCAGCGCGTCAGGGACGGGTTCAGGGGGCGCCCGGCGAGTTCGTCGCCACGGACGACGCCGATCGTGGCGAAGCCCAGGAGACGGCCCGCCGCGGCGGTGGCGCGCAGGTGGTTGGAGTAGGCGCCGCCGAAGGTGAGGAGGGTGTCGTGGCCCGCGTCGGCCGCGGCCCGCAGGTTCAGGACGAGCTTGCGGTACTTGTTGCCCGGCAGGTCGGGGTGGATCAGGTCGTCGCGCTTGAGCAGCAGCCGTACGCCGCGCCGGGCGAAACGGTCGTCCTCTATGGGCTGCAACGGGGACGGCAGTCGGGGGCGCAGGCCTGCGGGCGGGGTGGGACACACCCCGCCATTGTCCCCCGCGAGGCGACGTCCGGCAGGGGAGCCCTGTGCCGGGGCTCCCCGGGCGTTCCTCGGGGTGGGGTTATTTGAGGCGCTCTTCGATGCGGTCTCGCATCCGGTCCATCGTGAAGCCGCGCGGATCGATCTTGCCCGGCTGCCACTCCAAGTGGCCGATCACCGAGCGTTCCGTCCAGCCGTGGTGGCGGCAGATCGCGGCCGAGACCTTCTCGATGGCGTCCAGCTGCTCGTCGGGCCAGGGGTCCTCGCCGTCGCCGAGGTTCTCGCACTCGAAGCCGTAGAAGTGGCGGTTGCCGTCGGTGTTCGCCTCGTTGTCCGGCGGTAGCCGCTTCTCGGCGATGACGGCGCGGAGCACGTCGTCGTCGCCGAGTCCCGCGTGGTTGGCGCGGCCGTAGCCCACGAGGTGGACACAGCCGTCCTTGGTGATGACGCCGTGGCAGAGCGGGCCCGGCAGCGACGCGTAACCGTCGCGGCAGATCTCCACCGTGCGCTGGCTGCCCGATGTCACGGTGTGGTGGATCATCACGCCGTGCACGGGGCCCCAGGGACCTTTGTGGTTGCGGTTGTGGTGCTCCCAGTCGCCGACTTCGACGACGGTCACGCCTTCGTCTCGCAGGATGTCCAGGAACCTGCCCGCAGACATGGGTGGGGACATGGCGGCCTTCTTCGCAAGGCGCGACGGCCGCCGGTCGCGGACCGTCTCGTACGCCCTGCTTGTACCGGAACTCCGGTGCCGTAACCAGCTGTTCGGAACCGATTCGAGGCCTGTTCGGACAGCGTGCGAGCCGATCCGGTCAGTTGCCGTGCAGGAAGCCGTCGCCATTCGTCGCGATGTGGGACTCCAGGGCCTGCAGCGCCTGCTGGGTGGCCTGGGCGGAGCCGGTGCCCCGCCGCTCCGCGTAGTACGCGGCGCCCAGCTTCTTCAGGAGGGCGTCGCCCGCGCGCTTCTCCTGGACCTCGTCGATCTTCTGCTTGCCCTGCGTGAGGCCCCGCTGGGCCTGCTCTTTGGCGCGATCCAGGAAGCCTGCCATTGCCTTCTCCTGCCGGTTGGTGCGAAGGGGGCGGGTGGTACGGATGCCCCGCGATGGGTTCAACGGTTGTGCAGATCTTGGAGTTCCCGGCCCGTGCTCGGGCCGCGTCTTCCCGGTGTCTAAGAGGTCAGTTTGCGCATCAGACGCACTCCCTGGGTGGGCTTCATGTGCGGCAGATAGGCCTTGCCGATCGCCCGCGTGATGTTGGGCAGGGCCGCCGGGTCGGGATAGCACATGTACATGGGCCGGTACTGGGGCTGGAACTTGGCCTTGAAGTTGAGCAGCGAACGGAAGCCGTAGACCGGCTCCAGGGTGCGGCCCGCGTAGTCCAGCAGGCGCTGCAGCGCGGCGGGCGGCTCCCCCGAGTCGGAGGAGCGGGCGAGCGGCGCTCCGGAGAGGCTGAGGAACTGGGCGCCCTCCTCCTTGAAGCCGAGCGCGGCGGACGCGATCAGGAACTCCATCGAGCCGCGGAACCCGTCGGAGCGGCGCCGCATGAAGTCCAGGGTCCAGCCCACCGGCGGGGCGGGCGTGCCGTCGGCGACTCTTCCGTTGTCTCCGTAGACGGGCATCCAGCTCGTGATGCCGTGCACCGTGCGCTCCTCGTCGACAGCGAGGAGACAGCGCACATGGGGGTCGTCGAGCTCGTCGAGGCCACCGAGCGTGAAGCCCATCTCCGGGAGTCCCTTGTCCGCCACCCACTCCTCGGAGATCGAGCGGATCTGGTCGGTGAGCGCCAGGGGTGCCTCCGGAAAGATGTGCCACTCCGCGGTGATCCCCTCCTTCTTGGCCTTGTTCAGGGCCGTGCGGACGTCCTGCCACTTCTTGCCGGTGAAGGCCAGCTCGGGCAACGGAACGACGGTGTCCTCGGCGACCTGCACGGAGCTCCAGCCCAGCGCGTCCGTACGGAGCTTGGCGTCGGCCGTCACGCTGTAGAAGCACGGTGTCCAGCCCCTCCGGTCGCAGTAGTCGGCGAACCCGCCGATCGCCTCCGCGCGCGCGGACGTCTCCCCGAAGGGGTCACCCGTCGTGAGCGCGACCGTGGAATGCACGCGGTAGGCCACCGCGGCCCGGCCGTCCGCCGAGAACCAGTAGTGATTGCCCGGCCACGTCGTCAGATACGAGAGCGTGGAGCCGCCGTGCGCGGCGAGCAGGGCACGCGCGCGTGTGGCCGCCCCGGCGTCGGCATGCATCAGGGGCCGCCGGAACGCCACGAAGAGGGCGATCAGGGTGACCACCCAGAACAGCATCCCGCAGTACTCGTACAGGGACAGCGCCGTGCCGCCGACCGGCACGGGGGCCCGGCCCTGGAAGAAGAACGGTTCGTAGCTCGGCGGCAGGAACTGGGCGGGGATGCCCGAGACCAGCTTCGAGAGGGTCGCGTCGGGCGTGAACTGGTCGCGCACCGCGTAACCGATGCCCACGTAGGCCAGGCAGGCCAGCAGCAGCGTGCCGCCGACGGTCCCCGCGAGCCCCGTCACGGTGGTCCGCGAAAGGCTTTGGTCGAAGAGGCGCCGGGCGAGGAGGAGCAGCACCAGGACGAGCAGGGGCAGCATCATCTGCTCGACGACCGACTGGATCATCGCGGCCTTCTGGTCGGACAGGTCGCTGCCCTCCAGCACGTACCGGTCCGGGTGCGAGGCGATGTCACTCAGCAGGTACGCCATGAGCCCCAGCCACACCAGCTGCGCGGCCACGGTGATCCGCCAGGACAGCCGCAGACCGCGGCGCAGTCCCTCGGCGAGCACAAGCAGCAGCAGCGGAATGGCGATGCCCATGAGCATCGCGGGAGAGCCGTAGAAGCGGTCCTGGGCATGGATGCGGGCGCAGTCCGTGCTGCCGGCCCGGACGCAGGCCTCCGCGATCTCCTCGGGGCTGGGTCCTCCGGAGACGTACAGGTCGAGGACGTTGAAGGGGCCGAGCGAGTCCTTGTAGAGCGTGGCGACGAGGGGGCCGACGGCGGAGGCGGCCACCACGAGGGCCACCAGGACCCGCCCCTCGGAGTGTGAGGCGTGCGGCATCCGCAGCCGGTGCGTGTGCCGGTGCGCGAGGGCGCCGAGCCCGAGGCCCACCACGACGCCGCCCAGCCGCAGCACCCCCTGGAGATGGCCGACGTACAGCGCGAGCATCAGCGGGAACACGATCAGGCACAGCTGGAGCCTGCGCCGCCACAGGGCGTCGAGCCGGAAGCTGAGAAAGGCGCCGACGGCGCAGGCGCCGATCCCGGGCGTCGCCGTCAGGCTGCGCGAGAGGTCGTCCAGCCAGTCCTCACCGGCCAGCGCGCCCAGCTTGACGACGCCGGTGCCGAGCAGCGCGCCAAGGACCTGGCCGAGGACCAGGACGACGGCGGTGCGCACGGAGCCCATGCGCTGCTCGGCGGCTGAGCCCAGGAGCAGCAACAGCAGGGTGGAGCCGATGTAGTTGCCAATGCCCGGGCACCAGAGGATCGAGGTGAGCGGTGTCCACCAGCGGCCCTCGGCGAGTGCGGGAACGCCCACGCCGATGTCGTTCAGGAGCGTGCGGGAGGGGCCGGCGCCGAGACTCCCGGTGAAGAAGCCCACGGCCCACAGCGCCACGACCACGAACACGGTCACCGGCGCACGGCGCACCGGTTCGAAGGCCCGGCCGACGGCGTGCAGCCAGCGCACCGGACCGCGCTCGCCCGGCGGCGCGACCGGCGCCGCCGGCTCTCGCGCACCGGCGTCGGCAGCGGCCTCGGAGGTGGTCATCTCCCGAGCCCACCAGGCTGCCCGGCCCGGCACCTCCCGAGTTGGGCCGAACGGGTGGAAACGCACCTACTGCCCCGCGGAAGCGTGATCTATTCCCGCTCGTTTGTGTAATGGCGCGACCACGTTCGGTGCTGGAAGGATTTGGGCGGGCAGATCACCGCATGCAGGTATTCGGGAGGGCAAAGCCAATGTCGGTAGGCGAAGAGATCCGTACTGAGTCGGAGAAGCCGCAGCAGAGTCTCGGCACATCCGCCGCGCGGAATCTGGCCACCACCACCAAATCCGCACCACAGATGCAGGAGATCAGCTCCCGCTGGCTGCTGCGGATGCTGCCCTGGGTCCAGGTGCAGGGCGGCACGTACCGGGTGAACCGCAGGCTGAGCTACTCGGTCGGCGACGGCCGGGTGACTTTCGTGAAGACCGGCGACCGCGTGCAGGTCATCCCGGCCGAGCTCGGCGAGCTGCCGGTGCTGCGGGACTTCGAGGACGAGGGGGTGCTGGGGGAGCTGGCGCAGCGCTGCCATCAGCGGGAGTTCGCCGAGGGAGAGGTCCTGGCCTCCTTCGGCAGCCAGGCGGACGAGGTGTTCCTGCTCGCGCACGGCCGCGTCGAGAAGATCGGTGCGGGTCCGTACGGGGACGACACCGTGCTCGAAACGCTCGCCGACGGTTCCTACTTCGGCGAACAGGCACTCATCGACTCCGAGTCCATCTGGGAGTACACCGCGCGTGCGGTGACCGCGTGCACGGTCCTCACCCTGCCCCGCCAGGAACTCGAACAGGTCGCGGAGCGCAGCGACACGCTCCGCGACCACCTGCAGAGGTTGCGGTCCCTCCCGGCCCAGCGCACGAACGGGTACGGCGAGGCGGCCATCGACCTGTCGGCCGGCCATGTCGGAGAGGCCGTGCTCCCGGGCACCTTCGTGGACTACGAATCGGCGCCGCGTGAGTACGAACTGAGCGTCGCCCAGACGGTGCTGCGCGTCCACACGCGCGTGGCCGACCTCTACAACCAGCCGATGAACCAGACCGAGCAGCAGTTGCGGCTGACCGTCGAGGCGCTCAAGGAGCGTCAGGAGCACGAGCTCATCAACAACCGCGAGTTCGGCCTCCTGAACAACTGCGAGTACGAACAGCGGATCCAGCCCCACGACGGCGTCCCCAGCCCGGACGACCTGGACGAACTGCTCAGCCGCAGGCGCGGCTCCAAGCTCTTCCTCGCCCACCCGAGCGCGATCGCCGCGTTCGGCCGTGAGACCAACAAGCGGGGGCTCGCTCCGGAGGCCATTGATGTGGGAGGCACCAGGATCCCCACCTGGCGCGGGGTGCCGATCTTCCCGTGCGACAAGATCCCGGTCACCGAGGCCCGGACGACGTCCATCATCTGCATGCGTACAGGAGAGGAGGAACAGGGTGTCGTCGGCCTGCGCCAGAGCGGCATCCCCGACGAGATCGAACCGAGCCTGTCCGTACGGTTCATGGGCATCAGCGAGCAGGCGATCATCTCGTACCTGGTCTCGACGTACTACTCCGCGGCGGTGCTCGTTCCCGACGCGCTCGGGGTCCTGGAGAACGTCGAGATCGGTCGATGGCAGTGAGCCAGCCGAGCCAGGCGCCGTGTCTCCGGGGACGGCACGGGGTACACCCCCTCCGTACGCGCCCACAGGCCGAGGAACCGCCACCGTCCGCATCCTTCACGGGGTGAGTCCATGACGGACATGACGACGGAAACGACGGAATCGGTGGACGTGGCGGGCGGCGACTCGGGGCGTGCCCCGGGGGCCGTACCGGGCGAAGGGCACGAGGCCGCGGAGATTCTGGCGTCGGCACGGACGCACGTCGATCCGGAGCTGCGCAGGGCGATCGACTCGCTGCCCGGATCGCTGCGCCGGATCGCGCTCTACCACTTCGGGTGGGAGCACGCGGATGGCACACCGGCCTCGGGGAACGCGGGCAAGGCCATCAGGCCCGCGCTCGTGCTCACCGCGGTGCGGGCCCTCGGCGGGGAGCCCGCCGCGGCCGTACGGGCGGCGGCCGCCGTGGAGTTGGTCCACAACTTCACACTCCTGCACGACGACGTGATGGACCGCGACACCACGCGCAGGCACCGGCCCACCGCCTGGACCGTGTTCGGCGAGGCCGGCGCGATTCTCACTGGCGACGCCCTGCAGGCACTGGCACAGCGACTGGTCGCCGAAGACCCCCACCCGGGGGCCCCGGCAGCCGCCGCCCGGCTCACCGCCTGCGTGGTGGAGCTCTGCGCGGGCCAGCTCGCGGACTCCGCGCTGGAGGCCCGCGGTCCGGACGAGGTCACGCTGGAGGAGTGCCTCGCCATGGCCGAGGCCAAGACCGGGGCACTGCTCGGCTGTGCCTGCGCGCTGGGGGCGGTGTACGCGGGCGCGGGCAAGGAGGAGGCCGATGCGCTGGACGGGTTCGGCCGGGAGGCGGGCCTCGCCTTCCAGCTCATCGACGACGTCATCGGCATCTGGGGCGACCCCGGCCGCACCGGCAAGCCCGCGGGTGCCGACCTGGCGGCCCGGAAGAAGTCCCTGCCGGTCGTCGCGGCTCTGGCCTCGGGCACACCGGCCGCAGCCGAACTGGCCGAGTTGTACGGCGGGGCGGGGGACGGCACGAGGGGGTTCGAGGGGGCCCGGATCGAGAAGGCGGGGGTCGAGAAGGCGGGGATCGAAAAGGCCGGAGAAGTTCGGGAGTTCGCGGCGCGCGCGGCCCATGCCGTGGAGCGTGCGGGTGGTCGCGACTGGGCGCAGGGGCACGCGGCGGACCGTATGTCCAAGGCGGTGGGGCAGCTCGCCGGAGCGGTTCCTGATCCGGAATCGGCGGGCGGCCTGCTGGCACTCGCGGAGTTCGTGACGCGGCGTACGTATTGAGAGGGGGCGGGGGAGTGGCGTGCTGAGGAGGGGGGTGAAGGGACAGGAATGGGGTGAGGTGCTGCGAGGGCGGGGTGCGGAGTGATGGGGCCGGGGTGCGGAGTGAAGGGGGCTGGGTGAGGAGAGAGGAGCGCGGGCCAAGCCGCGGCCTCGGGGGAGTACGCCGTGCGCCTCGCCGCGGAACTGAGTGGGGAGCGAAGGGGGGCGACGGGGGGGCGCTGGGGCTGCGTAGACAGTCGGCGTAGACAGTAATGGGGGGACGGGATGAAGGCCTGGGATGGAGTGGGGTGAGGAGGTGAGGTGGGACATAGCCCGGTGTGGCTCGGCCTGGGGAGGTCCGGGCCCGCCGGGCTGTGGGTCCCGACGCCTTCCGAGACCGCCCTCCGGTGTACGCCGGAGATCACCTACTCTGCAACCGACGTGCCGAGCCCAGGGGTTGAGGGGCCCGTGGACGCGTCGTCGGGAGCGGACGAGTGGTGAGGGGCGGGCTGTGGGCGTGGCGATCCGGAGGGCCGGGGAGGGCGACCGGGAGGACGTGGTCCGGCTGCTCGATGCGGCGTTCATGCAGGACCCGGTGAGCAGCTGGATCTTTCCCGAGGAGGAGCGGCGCCTGCGCCTGCACGGTGGGTTGATGGGTGCCTTCTTCGACATCGCGCTCAGCGAGGGGTACGTCGACGTCACCGAGGACGGCGCGGCCGTGGCGCTGTGGTGGTCCGTGCCCGCGGGTGGCGGAGACGCGGGTGACAGGGACACGGGTGACGAAGACGCAGGTGGCGGGGAGCTGGGGGAGGCCGCTGCGGGGGAGGGGGCGGGTGACGAGGACGGACCGGCGTTGCTGCGCCGGATCGTCGACCCCGGGAACGAGCGCGTCGAGGTGATCGGGCGGCTGACGGACGCGATCCATCCGACCGACAGGGCGCACGAATACCTGCACCTCATAGCCGTGCACCCGGACCGGCAGGGCGAGGGGCTCGGTACGGAGCTCGTCGCCGCGGTGCTCGAACGGTGCGATCGCGAGGGCACGCACGCCTATCTGGAGGCGAGCAACACGCGGAGCCGTGACCTGTACGCGCGCTTGGGGTTCGAGATCATGAGTACGACGCTCGATCTGCCGGACGGTCCGCGGATGTGGCCGATGTGGCGTGATCCGGGCGCGGCCGTGGCGAAGAGGTCGACGTCGTAGGACTGCTCGGTCGGCCGTATCGGAATAACCTGGAGGTATGGGCAGCGAAGAGCCACGGCCCGACCTTGCGCCGCAGTACGAGGGCGAGCCGGTGTGCAAGGTCTGCGGAGGGCCGGTGGGTACGGCGATCCGGCGGCGCAAGGTACTCGGGGTGTTCGTCCCCGTGTGGGGCCCCGGGCCGTGCCGCAACGCGGAGTGTGAGGCATGTGTCCTCGGTGACGGCGAGGAGCCGGGTGGCCGGGCGGGCGGTGGCGTGGGTGCGGCGGTCAAGCGGCCCCGGCCCTGGCACCGGACCTGGTCGCGGTACAGCAGGAGGTCCGTCGCGCGCGGGGGCGAGGGCGAGCGCGCAGCCCCTCGCGGGGAGGGCAGCAGCGGCGATACGTGACGCCTTGCGGGACGTGACGCCTTGCGGGTCGACCGCCGTCTCGACCGTGCTCGGACCGGCCCGGGGTGAGGTGTGCCGGGACGTGTCGGGCTGCCCTGGTCGGCCTGGCGGTAGGGTCCCCGCGGAGCGGTGATGTGGCCGCCCGGGGAGGGGCGCGATGAAGGCGTGGTGGGGCGTACTCGCCCTGGCAGGCGTGGTGTTGACGGGGGCGATGTCGGGGTGCGGCTCCGGGGATGGTGGCCCGGGGAACGGGCGGGAATCCGGTGTGCCGCGGGTGCGGAGTTTGCGGGACATGCCCGAACTTCCGCTGGAGAGATACGAGTTCAGCCGCCGGGACGACCAACGTCTGGGGCGGGCGCTGCAGCGGACGACGCAGCGGTGCATGCGGTCCTTCGGGTTCGCCGATTTCCCGCTCGACCCCAAGCCGCAGGTCGGATCGGGAGGCGAACATGTCGTCGCGCTCACGATGACCACGGTGTCTCCGTACGGGATGCTCGACCTCGACCAGGCTCGCCGCTGGGGCTATGGCATCGAACCGGACCGCTTGAGGCGTCTGCGTGCGGGGGTGCGGCCGAAGGGGCGGGCGCTGACGCAGCAAGAGTACGAAGTGCTGTACGGCTTCGATGCGGAGCGCGGCGGTCGTGACGTGGTGAACGGCCGCGTGCTCCCCGAGGGCGGATGCTCCGGGGAGGGCATGCGGGAGGTCACGGGAGGTGCGGCCGAGCGGGCGCGGCTCTGGGGGTACGTGCAGGAGCGCAAGGGGAAGATCGACAAGGCCGTTGCCGGGGACCGGCGGGTGCGTGATGCCTTCGGCGGCTGGTCGCGCTGCGTGGTGGACAAGGGTTTCAAACGGTATGAGAACCCGTCGCAGGCCTATCGGGACAAGGCGTGGCGCGAGGGGCGCAAGGACGGCAACACCCACCGTACGAAGCGGGAGTTGGAGACGGCTGTCGCCGATGTCGAGTGCAGCCGGAAGCTGAATGTGGCCGGAGTGTGGTGGGTCGTCAGCAACGAGAAGCAGCGTGAGGAATTGCGCCGCCACAAGTCGCGGTACGAGGTCGTGGGCAAGAACCAGATGCGCGTGCGCGCCAGGGTGAGTGAGGTGCTCGGGGAGCGGTGAGTCCGGAGTGGCGGGCGCACGAGGGGCGGGGTGGGGCGCGGCTCGGGTGGAGGATGCCCGTCGGGGCAGCGGGGCAGCGGGGCAGTGGGGGCAGCGTGATAAACACGTGTGATGACGATCTGCGCCCGGGCGTTCGACGCCGTACTGAGTGACCTCGACGGCGTGATCCGTTTCTACGACATGGCGGAGCTGGAAGAGCTGGAGCGCTCGGTCGGCCTGCCGCAGGGGAGCACGGCGGAGGTGGCCTTCCGGCCCGAGACCGACATGCCGCTGATGCGCGGGGAGATCACCAAGGAGCGGTGGATCGAGTCGATCGCGGACGGGCTCGCCGACCGGGTGCCGTGGGCGCGCGGGCAGGAGCTCGGGGCGACGCTGGCCGAGGCGAAGTTCCGGGCCGACGAGGTGGTCGTGGGGCTGCTTCGGCAGGTCCGCGCGGCCGGGCTGCCCGTCCTGCTCGTCACGAACGCGACCCCGTGGCTCGCCGACGACCTCGCCCTGCTGGGGCTGACCGGGCCGGAGGGCCTGCTGGACGACGTGGTCAGCAGCGCCGATCTCGGCATCGCCAAGCCGGACCGCCGCATTTACGAGACGGCGGCGGCGCGGGCCGGGGTCGCACCGGGCCGCTGCCTCTTCGTGGACGACCGCCAGGAGAACGTGGACGCCGCCGTCGCGCTCGGGATGACCGGCCTGCTCTACCAGGAACCGGCGGACCTGCGGGCGGCGTTGGCCTCACTGACCTGACCTGACCTGACCTGACCTGACCTGACCTGACCTGACCGGGCCTGACCCGACCGACCGGGCCTGACTTGACCGGGCCTGGCCCGACCTGACGTGGCTGAACCTGCCTCCAAGGCCACGTCCTCCCCGCCGCCCCTAGGAACCCGCGTGCTCCGCGAAGTCGTCGAGCACCGCGTTCAGGTGCCGCAGCGCCGCCGTCACCCGCGCGGGGATGGCGAAGAACGGGTCGTCGGGCACCGGCAGCGACCCGGCGAGTGCCAGGCCGCGGGCCCGAGCCCACGTCGCGTCGTCCATGCCGACCGCCGCGCGGAAGGGTGCCCGTGCCTCGGCGGGCAGGAACATCCAGGTGGGGATCAGGTCGCAGGCGGGATCGCCCACGGCCAGCGTGCCGAAGTCGATGACGGCGCTCAGGTGGCCGTCGACGGCGAGGAGGTTGCCGGTCGCGAGATCGCCGTGCAGCCACACGGGCTCGCGGTCCCATGCGGGCGCCGCGAGGGCCGCCTCCCAGACCGCCGTGACGGCGCCCGTGTCGACGATGCCGTCCAGCTTCGTGATCTTGGACCGTACGAGGGAGTCGGCGGCCAGGGAGTCGCTTTCGGTGCCCACGCGCTCGCCTCGGAAGGCGTTGCTCAGGTCCGGGGCGGGGCCGTCGGTGGCGTCGATCTTCTGCAACGCGCCGATGAATCCGGCGAGTTCGCGTGCCGTGCGGACGGGGTCGGCGAGTCCTTCGGTGGTCGCGGCCGTACCGTCGAGCCAGCGGTAGACCGACCAGGGGAAGGGGTAGCCCTGCCCGGGCCGCCCCGCGGCGACCGGTGTCGAGACGGTGAGCGGCAGTTGCGGGGCCAGCCACGGGAGCCAGCGCTGCTCCCGCTCGACCTGCCCGGTCCAACGGGCGTACCGCGGCAGCCGTACGGACATGTCGTCACCGAGCCGGAACGTCGCGTTGTCCATGCCAGGGAGCGGTACCGACGCGACGGGCAGGTCGGCCCACCGCGGGAACTGTTCGGCCAGCAGCCGGCGGACGAGGTCGGCATCGATCTGCACGGACGACAACTCGGGCAACTCCTCGGGGTCCTACGGCGCTTGGGCAGCCGGTGACAGCTTGGGGTGACTCCTCATCCCACCTGTTCCGCCGGTCCCGCGTCCACCGATTTTCGCGGGCGTCCGGCTCGTCACCTCGGCTCGCCGCCCTCGCCCGACGGCTGCCGGGTGGTGACGTCGAGGCGGTTGAAGAGGTTGGTCACGCCGATCATGAGGACGATCGCGGCGAGTTGGCGTTCGTCGTAGTGGGCGGCGGCCTCGTCCCAGACGGTGTCAGGGACGGCGTCCGGGCGGTCGGCGAGGCGCGCCGTGTGCTCGGCGAGCGCGAGCGCGGCCCGCTCGGCGCCGGTGAAGCAGGAGGTGTCGCGCCAGGCGGCCACGGCGTGCAGGCGCTCGTCGGTCTCGCCGTTCCGCAGCGCGCTGCGCACGCCGAGTCCGACCCCCGCGGCGCAGCCGTTGATCTGGCTCGTGCGCAGACGGACGAGTCCGAGCGTGGCCTCGGGCACGCCGGCGGTCTGCGTACTCTCCAACAGGATCTGAAGCGTGGGCGCGACGTCGGGGAGGACCTCGGTCGGACTCCTCATCCCGATGATCATTACTGTTCTCCTCGGTTGTCACGCATGTGTGGGGCTGACCGTCATACCTATGACGGGCCGCGACGGGAGAAAGTGACAGATGGACGAGAACGGATCGGCACAGGTCGCGCTCGCGGCGAGGTTCGAGGAGCACAGGCCGCGTCTGAACGCGGTCGCGTACCGCATGCTCGGCTCGCTGAGCGAGTCCGAGGACGCGGTGCAGGAGGCGTGGTTCCGGCTGAGCCGTACCGTGGCCGGGTCGGGGGTGGGCGCGGAGTCGGAGTCGGAGTCGGGGGCGGGCGCGGCGTCGGGCGGCGCGGAGCAGGGGCCGGGCCAGGTGCAGAATCTGGGCGGTTGGCTGACCACGGTCGTCGGACGCATCTGCCTCGACCTGCTGCGTTCCCGGCAGTCCCGCCGCGAGGACTCCCTGGACGCCTCGCTGCAGACGTTCGGGGAGACGCACATCCCGGACCCGGTCGTCACCCGCGTGGACGCGGCCGACCCCGAGCAGGAGGTGCTGCTCGCCGACTCGGTGGGCCTCGCGCTCCTGGTCGTACTGGAGACGCTGGCGCCCGCCGAGCGGCTCGCGTTCGTGCTGCACGACATGTTCGCCGTGCCGTTCGACGAGATCGCGCCGGTGGTGGAGCGTTCGCCGGCCGCGACGCGCCAGCTGGCCAGCCGGGCGCGCCGCCGCGTGCAGGGCTCCACGCCGGCCGCGGAGACGGACGTGGCCAAGCAGCGCGAGGTCGTCGAGGCGTGGATGGCCGCCACGCGTACCGGTGACTTCGACGCGCTGCTCGAACTCCTCGACCCGGACGTCGTGTTGCGCGCGGACACCGGCGAGCTGTCGTCGGGTCTGTCGAAGGTGGTGCGGGGTGCCGCGGTGGTGGCCGGGCAGGCGAAGATGTTCGCGCGGGTCGCGGCGGACCAGTATCTGGTGCTCGTCAACGGACTGCCGGGCCTGGTCGGGCTGCCCGGCGGCGAGGCGGTCTCGCTCGGGTCCTTCACGGTGGTGGACGGCAAGATCGTGGAGATCAACATCATCGCGGACCGCGAGCGCCTGAAGCGGCTCAACCTCCCGGTGCTGGGGGGCTAGTGGTGCGTGCGCGGCGATGACCCCCGCCCCGCGCTGGGCGCGAGGCAGGAGCCGGGAGCAGGGCGTCACTGACCGGCGGCGCAGTCCCGGCCGCTGCCGCCGTTCGTCCGGCGCACCACCCGCAGCAGGTAGTCCTTGCGGTTGAGCGGGTCGTGGTCCGTCCGTTCGCGGGTCGGTGGTGTGCCGCCGCGTACCGGCTCGTAGTGGTCGAAGGCGGACTCCAACTCGCCCTCGCCACGCGTCAGTCCGGGCAGCAGCTGCTCCAGCGCGTGCACCTGCTGTGCGGGGACGTCTCCTTCCAGGCGGTACGACGACCCGTTCGTCGTCTGCGTGTGCGGGATGGCCCGCAGCCGGGCGAGGGCGGGCAGGACCGCCCCGACCGTGTCTGCGGGGACGTCGAGCCGGAAGCGGTGCATCGGCTCGTGCACCGCCGTGCCCGCCTCCCGCAGCGCGTCCATCAGGACGAGCGGAGTCAGGTTCCGGAAGTCCCCGGCGGTGCTCGACATGCTCTTGTCGAACGTGCCGTGGGCGTGGCTCTGCCGCGGCCAGTACCCGGCGTGCGTCATCGTGACCGTGCAGTCGGGGACGCGCCAGCCGTGGATGCCTTGCCGCAGCGTCTCCTCGACCGTCTCCTCGACCGCGCGGAAGAACGCGTACGGCATCGAGCCGAGTTCGACCCCGAGCCGGAACTCCACACCGGCGCCGACCGGCGCGGGCTCCACCCGCAGTCCGACCGTGGCGAGGAACGGGTTGGGGTCCTTGTCGATGATCTCGAACGCCGAGCCGGTGCCGACGACCCGCTCCACACAGATCGTCGTGGTCTCACGGAACGACACGTCGAGGCCGAACTCCGCGGCGAGCGTCGCCTGGATGACCTCCTTCTGCACCTCGCCGTAGAGCGAGAGGGACACCTCCTGGCGGACGGCGTCCTGCCGCAGGTCGATCAGCGGGTCCTGCTCGGCGAGCTGGGTGAGCGCGAGGTGCAGGGCGCCCCGGTCGGCGGGGTCCAGCGGAGAGACGACCGTCTCCAGGGTGGGCGGCGCGAAGAAGTGGCCGCCGGGCTCGGTCCCCTCGCGCGGTACGCCGATCACGTCCCCGATCCGGACGTCGCCGAGCCCCCGGAGCCTGCCGATGCGGCCCGCGCGGACCTCGTGGCCGCGCACGTCTTCGCCCCGCTCGAAGACGCTGACGCCGGTGACCTTGCCCGCACGGCGGGCCCCGCCCCCGTCGACGCCGGTGCCGATGTCCAGACGGTCGCGCGTACGGACCGTGCCCGAGAACATCCGTACGTACGCGATCTTCTCCCCGGCCGCCCCGCGCTCCACCTTGAACACGCTTCCGGAGACCGGCCCGTCGGCGTCACCGGCCAAGGCGGGGAGGAACTCCCGGATGCCGTCCATCAGTTCGGCCACTCCGGCACCCGTCGCCGCCGAGCCGAAGAACACCGGGTGCACGAGGGCGCGGCGGGTCTGATGGGCCAGTTCGGCGCGGAGACGGTCGTACGAGAGGGACGCCGCGTCCTCGACGTACGCGGAGAGGAGCGCGTCGTCGTGACCGGCGAGCAGTTCGGTGAGGCGGGCGGTGAAGTCGCCCCCGGGCGAGGACTCGGCGTCCTGCGCGGTGAACGCCGTGCAGCGTGCCGTGCGCGTGCCGAGGCCGGAGACCGTTCCCATCGGGACGATGTCCGGGGTCAGCCGTTCGGAGATGTTCCGCAGGACGCCCTCGTAACGGGCGCCGCCGCGGTCCGTCTTGTTCACGAAGATCAGCGTGGGGATGCGCAGCCGCCGCAGTGTCCGCAGCAGGACGCGGGTCTGTGCCTGGACGCCCTCCACGGCGGAGACCACGAGCACGGCGCCGTCGAGCACGCTCAGGACCCGCTCCACCTCGGCGATGAAGTCCGGGTGGCCCGGGGTGTCGATCAGATTGACCGTGACGCCGTCGTCGGTCCTGTCAGCAGCCTCGTCGCCCGTCCCGCCGTCCATCCCCCCGGCCGTCTCCGGGGCGTCGATGACGAAGGAGACGACGGCGGACTTGATGGTGATGCCGCGTTGCCGCTCCAGGGCGAGCGAGTCGGTCCGGGTGTTTCCGTCGTCGACGCGGCCGACTTCGTCGATGACACCGGCGGCGTGCAGGAGCCGCTCGGTCAGGCTGGTCTTACCGGCGTCGATGTGGGCCAGAATGCCCAGATTCAGAATGTGCGGAGCAGATGAGTGCACGTACCGTCATGTCCTTTGCGGAAGTGGGAATTCCTTTCGTGTGGGACATGCACGAACGCCGCATTTCCGTCTCCTCCGCAGATTCCGCCGACCCTTGCCGACTTCCCCAGTGCAGCAGCCGGTGCTCGCAGGCGGCAAATGATTTAGGACGAGGGGGTCGTGGGGGCCACCCGTGCGGTGGCCTTCGCGTCGGGCGGCAAGAGGGCGCTGCGTCCCGCCAGCCACAGCACGACCGCCGCGTACGCGCAGACCGCCAGCACGTCGACACCCACGGCAGCCCACTCCATGTCCGCGGCCGTCTCCTCGGAGGCGAGGCCTCCGGCGATCGCGGCCGACAGCCCCATCGCAAGGAGGTTGTTGAGCACGTGCAGGCCGATCGCGGCCTCCAGTCCGCCCGTACGGACCGTCAGCACGCCCGCGACCAGCCCGAACACGACCAGATCCGCGAAGCCCCACGGCGTCCCCCACCCGTGGGCCGCGGCGAACAGGAACGCCTGCGGCAGGATCGCCACCCACGGCGAGCGGCACCAGGCGCCGACCGCCTGGGTGAGCCAGCCCCGGAACGCGTACTCCTCCGCCGACGCCTGGAACGGCACGAGTACGCACACCATCGCGAGCCCGAGCAGGAAGTCCGGGAAGCCCGCCCACTCCGTGGCGTTCGTGCCGTCGGCCGCCGACTCCGGGAGCAGCAGCATGAGTCCCGTCGACGCGGTGACCAGCGGCAGTCCGACGCCCAGACACCGCACGAGCCAGCGCCACCGCAGCCGTCCGGTCACCGACGACAGGGTGCCCGCGGGACGCCGTTGCGCCCAGTGGGCGGCCAGGAACACCACAGGGGTGAGCAGGGCGAGCGACAACAGTGCCTGCCCCGTCTCACCGATACCGCCCCAGGCGCGGAACCCGTCCTTGCCGACGGGCCGGTCCAGGAACGCTCCCGCCACCTCGCCCGCCAGCAGCACCACCAGCGACGCGACGACGGCGCCGACCAGCACGAGTCCGGTCCCGGCCAGGGGGCGCCACCAGCGGTGCCGGCCGGTGGCCAGGGCGAGGCGGTGGTAGGGGAGCGGCGGGGTGGGGACGAGGGCCCTCGGCTCGTGCGGCGCGTAGGGCCCGTACGAGGCGTGCGGCCCGTACGCGGGTTCGTACGGCCCATGCGCGGGTTCGTACGGCCCGTACGCGGGTTCGTACGGGTGGGCCGAGCGGTTCGCGGAGGGCGGCGTGGTCATGTGCACCAGCATTCCGGCGGGGCCGGGCCGTGGCGTCGGCCGCCCGCACGATCGTGCTCTCCAACCAGGGATAGACGCGGCCGACAGGAAGCCACCCCTCCGTATCATCGAGGCCACCATGGAGCGGATACGTAACTGGCTGCTGCCCGTCCTGCTGGCGATCCAGCAGGTGGCCTACTGGCCCGGCCGCGCCCTGCGCGACGACGACCCGGTGGGCGTGCTCCAGCCGGCGGCGGGGCTCGCCGCCGCGGTCGTGATCACCGCGGCGCTCGGCGTGCGCCGCGGCCGCCCGGTCGTCGCCGCGCTCGCCGTCGAGGCCGTCCTGCTCGCCTGCCTGCCGCTCCCGGAGGACGCGACGCTCCTGCACGCCTTGAGCCCGCTGGTCGCCCTGTACTCGGTGGCGGTGCGCTGCCCGGGGCGGACGGCGGCACTCGTCGGCGGAGCCCTGGCCCTCTGCGAGACGGGCCGTGCGGCGGTGCTGCTCGAATCGGGGGTCGAGGCAGGCGGTGAGGCCGTGATCAACTGCGTGCTCTTCCTGACCGTCGCGGGCCTGGGCCGCACCCGGCGCCGCTGGCTCGCCGGACGCCGGGCCGCCGCGCGGGACCTCGCGCGGGCGGAGTCCGAACGGGCCCGCGCCGCCCTCACCGAGCGCGAGCGCCTCGCCCGCGACCTGCACGACGTCAGCGCCCATCACCTCACATCGGTCGTGGTCACCGCGGCCGCCGCGCTGCGGCTCGGCGACCGGAGGCCCGAACTGACCGGGCAGGCCCTGCGGTTCGCGGCCGACACCGGACGCGAGACGCTGGCGGCGCTGCACCGCCTGGTGGCGATGGCGCGGACCGCGGCGGCGGACGAGGGGAGTGCCCTGCGGGACCGCGTCGACGAACTGGCCGCCGGCTTCGCCCGCCTGGGCCTGCGGCCCGCCGTCGACGTGGCGCCGGACCTGGCGGCGCTGACGGGACCGGTCGCCGACGCGGCGTTCGGCATCGTGCGCGAGGCCCTCACCAACGCGCTGCGGTACGCCCCCGAAGCGACGGTACGTGTCCGTATCCGGGTGGCGGAGGGACTTGGTGGGCCCGACGGAGCCGACGGAGCCGACGGAGCGGTGCACCTGACCGTCGAGGATGACGGGGCGAGCTCATCGGGCGAGGGCGAGGGCAGCGGCACCCGCGTTCCCGCCGGGCAGCGGCTCGGCTCCGGGCGCGGCACGGCGGGCATGAGGGAGCGGGCCACCGCGCTCGGCGGCACCCTGGCGGCCGGGCCGCGCGACGACGGCCCGGGCTGGTCCGTGCGGGCCCGTCTGCCGCGCGCCTCGGGAGCCCTGCGCCCCACAGGGGCCCTGCGCGACCGGGCCGCCCGCCACCCCGCGCTGCGCGGCCTCGACCTGTCCGACGGGGCCCTCGCCCTCGCCGCCGCCGCACTCCCGCTCGTCGTGATCCTCGCCGAGGAGCCCACCGCGACCGTCCTGGCCTGCGGCCCGGCCGCCGCGCACGCGCTGCCGCTGCTGTGGCGGCGCCGGGCGCCCTGGGCGGTGCTGTGCGCGGTCCTCGCCACGGCATGGCTCGCGCCGCTCGGCCTCGCCCTCGGGCTGCTGTCGCCCGCCGTGGCCCTGTGCCTGCTGGTGGCGGGCGGGGCCGCGGAGTGCGTGGCGGTGTACGCGGTGGCGGCGTTCGCCGGGCCGGGGGGCCGCACCTGGCCGGTGATGGCGGTGGGGGCCGCGGGGCTGTCCCTGTCCTCGCTCGCCCTCGCGTCGGCCAACGGCATCCGGGACCTCGCGACGGACGGCGGCTTCGGCCTCCTGGTGTTCCTCGCGGTGGTGCTCGGTGCGGTGTTCCTGCTGCCGATGGCGGCGCTGTGGGGTCTGGGCGCGGGTGTACGGACGCGGCGCGAACGGGTCAGGGCCTGGGAGGACCACGCGCTCACGGCGACGGTGCGGTCGGCGGTGGCCGAGGCGCACGAGGAGCGCCGCCGCATCGCCGGGGAACTGCGCGGCGAAGTACTGCGGCACGCCGACGCGGTGGTCGTCCGGGCCGAGGCGGGTGACCTGGACGGGGTCGCCGACGCGGCGAGGGCTGGCCTGTCGGCGATGCGGGGCCTGCTGGCGGTGCTGCGGGAGGCGGCGGGGCCCGGCCTCGTACCTGCCTCCTGCCCGGGCCCGGCCGCCGACGTTGACCCAGGCCGTATCGCCGGTCCGGTCCCCGCCCCCGTACACACCCCCGTACACACCCCCGTACACAACCCCGGCCCCACCCCCGACCCGCCCAAGAAACCCACACCCCCCGACAGCCCGAAGGAGGCACCGCCATCACTACCGAGCGCGCGCCCGGCCCCCGCAGTACGGACACCGGACCCGGACCCGGACCCGGAACCGGACCCGGAACCGATCATGTCCCCGCAGGGAGTTCGCCGACCCGGGTGATGGTCGTCGACGACCAGGCCGTGGTCCGTGCCGGATTCGCGGCGATCGTCGACGCGGAGCCTGACCTCCGCGTGGTGGCCGAGGCGGCGGACGGCGCCCACGCGGTGCAGCTGGCCGCCGAACTCGTACCGGACGTCGTCCTGATGGACATCCGGATGCCGGGCATGGACGGCCTGACGGCGACCCGCCTGCTCACGGCGGCCCCCGGCACGGCCGCCCCCGCCCCACGCGTGCTGGTCCTGACCACCTTCGACCAGGACGCGTACGTCCACGACGCCCTGCGCGCCGGCGCCTCCGGCTTCCTCCTGAAGGACGCGCGGCCCGAGGAACTCCTCGCCGGTATCCGCGTGGTGGCCTCGGGCGAGGCCATGCTCGCCCCCACCGTCACGCGCCGCCTGATCGACGCCTTCGCCGGCACGGCCCCCGCCCCGGACCCCGCACTCCTCGACGCGCTCACGCCCCGCGAGCACGAGGTCCTCGCCCTGGTGGCCGCGGGCCACACGAACGCGGAGATCTCGGCCGCCCTGGGCGTCACGACCGGCACGGTCAAGTCCCATGTCAACGCCCTGCTGAGCAAGCTGGGTCTGCGCGACCGCGTGCAGGCCACGATCCTCGCCTACGACCTGGGCCTTGCCCGGCCCCGGAACACGTACTGACCGAACCGACCGGCGCGTTGCGCGGATCAGGGCGAGCTGTGCCCGTCCCCGCCGTCGACCAGGTCCAGGCGCAGCCTGCGCCCCAGCACGTCGCGGGCGACATCGAGCAGGGGCCTGTCGTGGCTGTAGGCGTAACCGCGCAGCCGGATCAGGGCGTGGTCGCAGTCGGTGTCGAGCTGGGCGGCGAGCATGCCGGTGGCCTGGTGGACCTCGGCGAAGTGCAGACCGGGATCGTCGAGCAGCGGCGTCCGGGCGAGCCCGGATTCGGCGGTGGTGGCGATGACGATCTCGGCGATGGTCCCGGTCAGCCGGAACGCCTCGGTCAGCTGATCGGTGGTCATCGGGCCGGAGCGCGTGCGGTGGCCGGTGAGGGCGCCGAGCCCGATGACCCCGACCCGCAGCGGGAAGGAGAACACCGCGCGTACGCCCAGTGCCTCCATCGCGACCGGCAGACCGGGCCAGCGCTGGGGTGCGAACGCGGAGCCGTCGGCCACGTCCGGCAGCAGGATCAGCGCTCCGTGGCGGGCGGCGTCCAGGCTGGGGCCCTGGCCCTGGACCTGCTGCAGGTCCTCCAGGGCGAGTGTGCGCTCTCCGTGGGACTGCACCAGTTCGGCCGGGCCGTCCCCCGGGGTCAGCACCAGGCCGAGGCCGTCGAGTCCGAGCATGCCGGCGCAGGCCGCCAGGGGCAGGGGTGCGAGGCCGGGCCCCTCGTGCGAGCTGAGGGCGCGCAGGTAGTCGGCCATCACCGGGTGGGTCACCGAACACGCTCCGTTCCGTGTGCCGGGCAGGTCAGCCGGTGTCCGGCCCACCGGCCAGCGCCGATGGGCCGACGCTTCACGGGTCGCGCCGCACCAGGAGAGAGGTGTCGGCGGTGCCCTGGAGGACTTGACGGGCGACCTCGGTGAGTCGCACCTGGTGACTGCGTGCATGGCGGCGCATGAGCGTGAACGCTTCCTCGACTCCGGTGTCGCGGCGGTGCGCCAGGTAGCCCTTGGCCTGTTCGATGATGATGCGGCTGTCCAGGGCGGCCTGCAGTTGCGCGGACACCGTCAGCTGCTCACTCACCGCCCGCTGTTGCAGGACACCGATGGTGGCGGTGTCGGCCAGCGCCTGGCCGAGCCGCACCTGGGATCCGTCCAGCGGTCCCGGCCGGTCCCTGAACAGGTTCAGCGCCCCGATCACCTGGTCGTGCAGGCGCAGCGGGGCGGCCACGACCGAGGTGAAGCCCGCCTCCACGGCTCTGGGTGCGAACCGGGGCCACCGCTCCCGGGCCGCCTCGGACCCCAGCGACACGTCGGACACCTGGGTCCTGGTCCGGTAGCAGTCCCTGCAGGGGCCTTCGTCCCACTCGATGCTGGCGAGCTCCAGCAGGCGGGTGCGCTCGTCGGAGGCGGCGGCGTCCACGAGCCGGCCGCCCGGGGTGGCGAGCAGCACTCCGGCCGCCGCGATGTCGAGGAGGGCCACGCAGTGCTCGGCGAGTGTGTGCAGGAAGCCGATGACGTCGAAGTCCTGCACCAGGGTGTCGGCGAGGTCGACGAACGCAGACGCGAGCTGTTCCTCGCGCGGCGGTTCCAGCATGCCCACACACCTCCCACGGTGATCCGGGTCCACCTTCCCACAGGCTCTCACGTGTCCACCTGTTGTCAGTCTCGTCGACCGCGTTGTCAGTCTCGTCGACCGCGCGGGGCTTGGCCAGGCCGGTGCGGGGGCGTGCGGACGCGGGGAGGCGTGAAACGAAAGACCGCACCCTGACCGCCATGAACGCCGTTCTCACGGCGGCCTGCGGTCCGGGTGCGGCCGGACGGGCGGCGCGACCCGCGAAACGGCAGGTCGGTGGCCCGGGTGAAGATCAAGCCTTCTTGGTCTCCCAGAAGATCTTGTCGATCTGCGCGATGTAGTCCAGCGCCTTCTGGCCCGTGGCCGGGTCGGTCGAGCCCTTGGCGGCCGAGAGGGCCTTGAGGGCGTCGTTGACCAGCTGGTGCAGCTCCGGGTACTTCTCGAAGTGCGGGGGCTTGAAGTAGTCGCTCCAGAGCACCGAGACGTGGTGCTTCGCGAGCTCGGCGCGCTGCTCCTTGATGACCGTGGCGCGCGCCTGGAAGTGCGCGTCGTCGTTGCCGGCCATCTTCTCCTGCACGGCCTTGACCGACTCCGCCTCGATGCGGGCCTGGGCCGGGTCGTACACACCGCAGGGCAGGTCGCAGTGGGCGCTGACCTTCACCTTGGGGGCAAACAGGCGGGAAAGCATGGTGCTGTCCTCCTCGTGATCGTCTTCTCAGGTGGGACATTACTCCGTGAGAGGCGGGTTTTCGCGAGTGCCCCCATGGGCTTAGGACAAAAGTCCAGGGTCAGACTGGGACTGGTGGAGGATAGGACCGGGGAGGTGCCGGTGATGCCGGAGCTGTCGCAGGAGAGCGAGCGCGGAAGGGCCCTTGTGCCGTGGGGCGCGGCGGAGGTGACGGGCCCTTCGATGGTGCCGACGCTGCAGCACGGGGACCGTCTGCTCGTGCGGTGGGGCGCGCGCGTGCGTCCGGGTGACGTGGTGATCCTGCGTCACCCCTTCCAGCAGGATCTGTTGGTCGTCAAGCGGGCCAAGGAGCGGCGCGAGGGCGGCTGGTGGGTGCTCGGCGACAACACCTTCGCGGGCGGGGACAGTACGGACTACGGCGTCGTTCCCGAGGAACTCGTCCTCGGGAAGGTGTGGTTCCGCTATCGCCCGCCGGCGCCCGGCCACCGTTCGCCGCTCACGCTGGCGCGCTGGGCGGTGGGTGCCGTACGGCCGGTTCCGGCGGAATGTTCGCTCTCCAGGCGCTTGCGGGCGCGGTAGGCGGCGACGTTGGCGCGGGTCGCGCAGCGGTCCGAGCAGTAGCGCCGGGAGCGGTTAGTCGAGGTGTCGAGGTAGGCGTTGCGGCACGGCGCGGCCTCGCACAGGCCGAGGCGCTCCACGCCGTGCTCGGTGAGGTGGAAGGCGAGCCCCATCGCGGCGATCGCGGCGTACCCCGCCGTCGCGTTCGAGGGGTGGTCCGCCAGGTGCATGTGCCACAGCGGGCGCCCGTCGTCGTCCCGGTGGTCGTGGCCCGAGATCTGCGGGCTGACGGGGAACTCAAGGAGCAGTGAGTTCAGGAGGTCGACCGCGAGCGTCTCGTCGCCGCCGTCCGCCGCCTCGAAGACCGCCCGGAGCCTGCCCCGCACGGACCGGAAGCGGGTGACGTCGGAGTCCGTCGCGCGCCGGGCCATCTGGGTGCTCGTACCGAAGAGCTCCCTGATCGCCTCGACGGACGTCAGCGTGTCCTTGTTGCGGCCCGGCTCCTCGCTGTTGACCAGACGTACGGCGTAGTCCGAGTAATAGGCCAGTTCCACTTGTAGTCCTTACGGGGGCGGGCTAGGGTCATCTCGTCGGCCGGTAATAGCCGATTGCGGTACCAGGGTATTACGGAGTGGAGGGGTTCTGATGACGGATACGGGGACCGGAACAGAGGCGGCCGCCGGGCTCGGCACCGACTGGCGCGCCTGGCAGGACAGCTGGGACCGGCAGCAGCAGTGGTACCTGCCCGACCGCGAGGAGCGGTTCGGGATCATGCTCGACATGGTCGAGGCCGTGGTCGGAACCGCGCCGCGCGTCCTGGATCTGGCGTGCGGTACGGGAAGTATTACGGACCGGCTGCTCAAGAGGTTCCCGGACGCGACGAGTGTCGGCGTCGATCTGGACCCCGCGCTGCTCACCATCGCCGAGGGCACCTTCGCCGGGGACGACCGGGTCACCTTCGTCACCGCCGACCTGAAGGACCCGGACTGGACCGCCGCGCTCCCGCACGACGCGTACGACGCGGTGCTCACGGCCACGGCCCTGCACTGGCTCTACAGCGACCCGCTGGCCACGCTCTACGGCCAGGTCGCGGGCCTCGTCAGGGACGGCGGAGTCTTCATGAACGCCGACCACATGCCCGACCCCGCCACCCCGCGCATCAACGCCGCCGAGAGCGAGCGCCGGCACCGGCAGATGGACCGCGCGAAGGCGGAGGGCGTGCTGGACTGGCGGGAGTGGTGGCAGCTCGCCGCGCAGGATCCGGTCCTCGCGGGGCCGACCGCCAAGCGGTTCGAGATCTACGGGGAGCACGCGGACGGGGACATGCCCTCGGCCGAGTGGCACGCGCGCACGCTGCGCGAGGCGGGCTTCGCGGAGGCGCGGCCGGTCTGGGCGTCGCCGTCGGACGCGCTGGTGCTTGGCCTGAAGTAGCCCTCCGCCATCAGGAAAAGGGGCGGTACGGATGGTGATCCGTACCGCCCCTTCCCGTCGCGCGCTTGTCAGCCGCGGCCGCGCAGTAGCCGCTCGCGCAGCGCCCCGCACCCCTTACGGGGCGCTAGAGGACCTTCGACAGGAACGACTGCGTCCGCTCCTGCTGAGGGTTCGTCAGGACCTCGCGCGGGTGGCCCGACTCGACCACCACGCCCTCATCCATGAAGACGAGGCTGTCGCCGACCTCGCGGGCGAAGCCCATCTCGTGCGTGACGACGACCATCGTCATGCCGGACTCCGCGAGGTCGCGCATGACGTCGAGCACGTCGCCGACGAGCTCGGGGTCGAGCGCGGACGTCGGCTCGTCGAAGAGCATCAGCTTCGGGTCCATCGCGAGCGCGCGGGCGATCGCCACGCGCTGCTGCTGGCCGCCGGAGAGCTGCGAGGGGTAGTTGCCCGCCTTGCCGCCGAGGCCCACGCGCTCCAGGAGCTGCCCGGCCCGCTCCCGGGCCTGCGCCTTGGCGACGCCCTTGACCTGGACCGGCGCCTCCATGACGTTCTCCAGGGCCGTCATGTGCGGGAAGAGGTTGAAGCGCTGGAAGACCATGCCGATGTCCCGGCGCTGCAGGGCGACCTCGTTGTCCCTGAGCTCGTACAGCTTGTCGCCCTTCTGGCGGTAGCCGACCAGGCGCCCGTCGACGTACAGCCGCCCGGCGTTGATCTTCTCCAGGTGGTTGATGCAGCGCAGGAAGGTCGACTTGCCGGAGCCGGACGGGCCGATCAGGCAGAACACCTGGCCCGACTCGACCTCCAGGTCGATGCCCTTGAGGACCTCTACGTTGCCGAAGGACTTGTGGACGCCCTCGGCCTTCACCATGGCGGTCATCAGCGCACACCTCCGGCGCCGCGGTTGCTCAGCGACAGCATGTTGGCCTTGATCTTCTGGAAGGGGGTGTCCGGCAGGGAGCGGGACGAGCCGCGGGCGTAGTACCGCTCCAGGTAGAACTGACCGACGCTGAGGACCGACGTCATGATCAGGTACCAGCAGGCGGCGAGCAGCAGCGTCTCCACCGTCGCGCCTGACGAGGTGCCGATGTCCTGCGCGTACTTGAGGAGTTCGTAGTACTGGACGGCCGCGACCAGCGACGTCGTCTTCAGCATGTTGATGAACTCGTTGCCCGTCGGCGGCACGACGACGCGCATGGCCTGCGGCAGCACGACGCGGCGCAGCGTCTTGTTGTGGCTCATGCCGAGCGCGTGCGCCGCCTCGGTCTGGCCCTCGTCGACCGAGAGCAGACCGGCACGGCAGATCTCCGCCATGTACGCGGCCTCATTGAGGCCGAGGCCGAGCAGCGCCGTCAGCATCGGCGTCATGAAGTCCGACCACTCGTCCTTGTAGATCGGACCGAGGTTGATGTAGTCGAAGACGAAGCCGAGGTTGAACCAGACGAAGAGCTGGACCAGGACCGGTGTGCCGCGGAAGAACCAGATGTAGAACCAGGCGATCGACTGGGTCACCGGGTTCTTCGACAGCCGCATGATCGAGAGCAGCACACCGCCGACCACGCCGATGAGCATCGAAAGGAAGGTGAGGATCAGCGTCTCGCGGACACCCTTGAGGATGCGCTCGTCGAAGAAGTTGTCGGGGATCGCGCCCCAGTTGATGTCGCCCTGCGCGAAGGCGAAGACGATCGCGGCGAGTACGCCGATCGCCAGGACGGCAGCTATGTAGCGGCCGAAGTGCCGGACCGGGATGGCCTTGATGGCCTCCGCGGGGCGGGCCGTGGGGACGTCGTCCGCCGGGCCCTTCTTGGAGATGTCGGGGGTCACGTGCGTGGCCTTTCAGCGACGGGGAGGGAGGGGGAGGGGATCACTTGCCGCCGTTGACCTTGGCTTCCTTGACCGCGCCGTCCTCGACGCCCCACTTCTTGATGATCTTTCCGTACTCGCCGCTCTTGATGATCGCGTCGAGCGCGGCCTTGACGGCGTCCCGCAGCTCGGGGTTCTTCTTGGACACCGCGATGCCGTACGGGGCGGCCTCGACCTGCTCGCCGACCAGCTGGAAGTCCTTGCCGCCGCCCGAGGTCTTCACCGCGTACGCGGCCACGGGGAAGTCGGACGAGCCCGCGTCGGCGGCGCCGGAGCGCAGCCGGGCCTGGGCCTGCTGGTCGTTGTCGTACTGCTCGATCGAGATCCTCTTGCCGCCCTTGCACTTCTTCGACTCGGCCTTGGCCAGGTCGTGCGAGACGGTGCCGCGCTGGACGACGATCTTCTTGCCGCAGAGGTCGTCCCAGGTCTTGATGGACTGGTCCTCGCCCTTGTTGGTGTAGATCGAGACGCCCGCGGTGAAGTAGTCGACGAAGTCGACGCCGGTGCCGACCTTCTTGCCCGTCTCCTCGTCGATGCCCTCCTGGCGGTTCTTGGTGTCGGTCATGGCCGACATCGCGATCTGGTAGCGCTTGGAGCGCAGACCGCCGAGGAGGGTGTCGAAGGTGCCGTTCTCGAACTCGACCCGCACGCCGAGCTGCTTGCCGAGGGCCTCGCCCAGATCGGGGTCGATGCCCACGGTGTTGCCGGACTTGTCCTTGAACTCGACCGGCGGGTAGGCGATGTCGGACCCGACCTTGAGGACGCCCTTGTCGCGGATGTCCTGGGGCAGCTTGTCGGCGAGCGGGGCATTGCTGACCGAGTTGCTCTCCTTGTCGTTGGTCTGGTCGCCGCAGCCGGAAAGCAGCAGCGTGCCCGCGACCGCGATGGCGCCGACCGCCGTAATCCGTGACGTAGCGGACTTGGCTGCGGTCCTGCGACAAATGGAGCTGGCGGTCATGGTGGGTCCTCCGGCGGATGAGGGAGTTGCCGATGGGTCGGGCACACACCTTCGGGTGTCGCGACCTCGTGTGATGACGGCATCTTGCCATTCGGACCGTCCGATTCTGGGTGCCGGAGATGTCAAAATCGGATAACGGGCGAGCCTCGAATCGCACGATCCCGGTACGGCAGGGGCGTAGGGGGGTCGGATCGAATCCTTGTTAACCAAGAGATATCCGGTGAATCTCGCTATGCGGACTCCTGGAGCGCACTATTCGGAGAATTCGGACATCGGCCGGTAGTGGCCGGTGGAGAGCCCTCTTTTCCGGGCGCTTTCCGGGCGTTTTCCGGGCGGGAGGCCCGATGTCGGAAAAGAGCGGTTACGTGGTTCTTGATCGCGGAACGGGTGCGGCCGACGGCCCCCCGGCGCGACCGCCACGAGGTCACCGGCCCGGCCGAGTGACATTCGGCCCGGCTTCGAGGGACGTCTGCGAAGCATGCTGCAACCAATGTCACTCGCCCGTGCCCGCCGCCTTCGGGTACAAAGGTTGGCTACACCCCTCATCCGGGGCCCAGGGCGCGTGTGCGGCGCGCTCGCGTGTCCGTACCTCCCTCCGCCGACAGGCGGGGAACGGACGCGGTGCCCGCCCACTTCTCAACCGGGAGTGGACACCCTCAACTGATGAATAAGACTTAAGGGGTCAGACAAGTGGCAGCGGAGATCGTCAATCCTCGCAGCGACAGCGGTACGGATCACGGAGGCGACAGCGATCTCGTCGATTCCTTCGATCCGGCGTTTGCGCTGCACCGCGGCGGCAAGATGGCCGTGCAGGCCACCGTGCCGGTCCGCGACAAGGACGACCTGTCCCTGGCTTACACGCCCGGCGTCGCGAAAGTGTGCAGCGCGATCGCCGAGCGGCCGGAGCTCGTCCACGACTACACGTGGAAATCCAATGTCGTCGCCGTGGTGACCGACGGGACCGCGGTGCTCGGTCTCGGGGACATCGGCGCCGAGGCCTCCCTCCCCGTGATGGAGGGCAAGGCCATTCTCTTCAAGCAGTTCGGCGGCGTGGACGCGGTGCCGATCGCCCTCGCGACGACGGACGCCGACGAGATCGTCGAGACGGTCGTGCGCCTCGCCCCGTCGTTCGGCGGCGTCAACCTGGAGGACATCTCGGCACCCCGGTGCTTCGAGATCGAGCGCAAGCTCCAGGAGCGGCTCGACATTCCCGTCTTCCACGACGACCAGCACGGCACCGCCGTCGTGACGCTGGCCGCGCTGCGGAACGCGGCGAAGCTGACCGGGCGCACGCTCGGCGAGCTGCGCGCCGTCATCTCCGGCGCCGGTGCGGCCGGGGTCGCCATCGCCAAGTTCCTCCTCGAAGCGGGTCTCGGCGACGTGGCGGTCGCCGACCGCAAGGGCATCGTGAGCCGCGACCGGGACGACCTCACCCCGGTCAAGCGCGAGCTCGCCGAGCTGACGAACAAGGCCGGGATCAGCGGCTCGCTGGAGGCGGCCCTGGAGGGCGCCGACGTGTTCATCGGCGTCTCCGGCGGCACCGTCCCCGAGCCCGCCGTCGCGTCCATGGCGCCGAACGCGTTCGTGTTCGCCATGGCCAACCCGAACCCCGAGGTCCACCCGGACGTCGCGCACAAGTACGCGGCCGTGGTGGCGACCGGCCGCTCGGACTACCCGAACCAGATCAACAACGTCCTCGCCTTCCCCGGCATCTTCGCGGGCGCGCTCCAGGTGCGGGCCTCCCGCATCACCGAGGGCATGAAGATCGCCGCGGCCGACGCCCTCGCGGACGTCGTCGGGGACGAACTCTCCGCGGACTACGTGATCCCCTCGCCGTTCGACGAGCGGGTCGCCCCGGCCGTGACGGCGGCGGTCGCCGCCGCCGCCCGCGCCGAGGGCGTGGCCCGGAGCTGACACCGGGTTCGAGCCTCCACCGCGCCCCCTGCCGTGCACCTCGTGCGGCAGGGGGCGCGGCGCGTGTCACAGCCGTACGAGGTTCCGCCGGGGCGCCGCTCCCGCCTAGGGTCACCTCATGTTTGCTGCCTACGCTGCCCGTATCGACCGTGACCAGCCGCTCGACGGCCTCGAGTTGGGGGAGCGGCCCGCCCCCGAGGCGCGCTCCGGCTGGTCGACCGTGCACGTCAGGGCCGCCTCGCTCAACCACCACGACCTGTGGTCGCTGCGCGGGGTCGGCCTGGCCGAGGACAAGCTGCCGATGATCCTCGGCTGTGATGCCGCCGGCATCGACGAGGACGGGAACGAGGTGGTGCTCCACTCCGTCATCGGACAGTCGGGGCACGGCGTCGGGCCCCGCGAGGGCCGCTCCATCCTCACCGAGAAGTACCAGGGGACCTTCGCCGAACGCGTCGCCGTCCCCACTTGGAACGTGCTGCCCAAGCCGAAGGAACTGTCCTTCGCGGAGGCGGCCTGCCTGCCGACGGCGTGGCTGACCGCGTACCGCATGCTCTTCACCAACGCCGGGGTGCGGCCCGGGGATTCGGTCCTCGTGCAGGGCGCGGGTGGCGGTGTCGCCACGGCCGCGATCGTGCTCGGCAAGGCGGCCGGTCTGCGGGTCTTCGCGACGAGCCGGGACGAGGCCAAGCGCAAGCGGGCGCTGGAGCTCGGTGCCGTGGAGGCGGTCGAGGCGGGGGCGCGGCTCCCACAGCGGGTGGACGCCGTCATCGAGACGGTGGGCGCGGCGACCTGGTCCCACTCGGTCAAGTCCCTGAAGCCGGGCGGCACGCTGGTCATCTCGGGGGCGACCAGCGGCGACCGGCCCTCGCACGCCGAGCTCACCCGGATCTTCTTCCTGGAGCTGAAGGTGGTCGGCTCGACGATGGGGACCAAGGACGAGCTGGAGGACCTCCTTGCCTTCTGCGCGGCCACGGGCGTACGTCCGGTGGTCGACGAGGTACTGCCCCTGGACCGGGCCCGGGAGGGCTTCGAGCGGCTGGCCTCGGGCGAGCAGTTCGGAAAGATCGTGCTGGAGGTCTGATCCCCCGCCGCCCACCACCCACAGCACGTAGCCGGTAGCCCATAGCCCACGGCCCCACTGTCTGCTGGGTGCCGCCTTTCCCTCACCTCATGTCAACTTTGGTTGACACTCACTTCGCGTCAACGTAAGTTGACACGCATGACCGAAGCAACGGATCTCGCCGAGCGCGCGGGCGATCGCGACCCACGGATCGGGCTGCGAGCCGTCACCGCGCTGCGGAAGCTGGTGGAGCAGCTGGAGGCCGTGCAGGTGCGCAGCGCGCGCCTGCAGGGCTGGTCGTGGCAGGAGATCGCCGCGGAGCTCGGGGTGAGCAGGCAGGCCGTGCACAAGAAGTACGGGAGGCAGTGATGTTCGAGAGGTTCACGGAGGAGTCCCGCGCCGTGGTCGTGGGCGCGGTCGAACAGGCGGAGCATGCGGGTGCCGCATCGGTCGATGACGGTCACCTGCTGCTCGCCCTCCTCGCCCAGCTCGACCAGGGGCCCGGCGCCGGCCGTGCCGCGTTCGCCCTGACAGCGCTGGGGGCCGCGGACCGGCGCGAGTCGATCGAGCGGGATCTCGGAGAGGCGCGGCGCAGGGGCGGGCTCTCGCAGGCCGACACCGAAGCGCTCGCCGGGCTCGGCATCGACGTCGACGAGATCGTCGCCAGGGTCGAAGAGGCGCACGGGGCCGGGGTGCTGGCCGGTGCGGGCGCCACGGCGAGTGGGGGGTCCGGGAAGGGTGGGGGAGTCGGGGCGAGCGGTGAGCGGAAAGGCTGGCGGGCCCGGCTCGGTCGGGTGCCGTTCGGCCGGGACGCCAAGGAGGTCCTCGTGAAGTCCCTGCGGATCGCCACCGCGCGGCGCGACCGGACCATCGGGGGGCACCACATCCTTCTGGCGATCACGGTCCGGCCCGGGGTGGCCTCGGAGACGCTCGCGGATCACGGGGTGACGTACACGGGGCTGGAGCGGATGCTCTTCGGCTCGGCTTCCTGAACGGGCCCCGCTGGGGGGCTTCCTGGGTGGGGCTTCCTGCGCAGGGCCCGGGCGGGCTCGCCGCGCTCTGCCGGGTGCGGTGGGGGTGACTCCGTTCGGCTCGGGGTCACTCCCACCGCGTCCCGCCGGTGTCAGTGGCTCGGCGTGCGCAGGGTGGCGCCGATGTGTGCCGCCGCCTGGGACAAGTGCCGTCGGGCCTCGCGGAGTTGGTCCTCCGTGACTCCGTGGTCGCGGGCCGCGTCGCGGATGTCGTCGCGGAAGCGGTCCAGGAGGCGGTCGAGGTCTCTGCCGGGGTTGCCCGTGGAGTCCTCGTGGGACCACTCGGGGGTGTACTCCACGGGGAGGTCCTCGGGGGCGGAGCTGAACTTGGGACCGGCCCCGGCGGTGGCCTTCTTGTCGGCCGCCTCCTCGGCGGCGTCACGCGGCGCCCCGGTGTTCGTCCCGGTGCTCGCCCTGGCTCCGGCGCTCCCCTCGGGTCGGGAGCCGAAGCCCTTACCGAAGTCGCGGCCGAAGTCCTTGCCGAACTCGCCGAACTCCTTGGCCAGTTCCGTCAGGCCTTCTCGTACGCCCGTCGGCCAGTCGCCCCGCGTGAAGTGGTCCTGGACCTGCTCCTGGACCCGCCTGGCGATGCGCTGGACCTCATCGCGGGCCTCCTGGGCCTGGGCGCGGGCCTTGTCCTGGGCGTCCTTGGCCTGGCGGCGGGCCCGCTGGGCCTCCTCGCGGGCGCGGCGGCTCTCGTCCTTCGCCCGCCGGGCCTGCTCCTTCCACTCCTGCCTGGCCTGTTTGAACTCCTCCTTGGCCTGGCGCCAGCTCTCCTTGTCGCCCAGGGTGCCGTCGAAGAAGTCGGCCGGGTCGGGGAAAGTCGCAGACGGGGCCGGACCGCTCGCGGCGCGCGCCTCCTTGGCGGCCGCTCGCATTTCGCGGCGCAGCTCACCGGCCGCGCCCTTGACACCGTCGCGGATCTCGGCGGCGAGCTCGGCGACCGACTCGCGGATCTCCAGCTCCAGATCGGCCAGCTCGCCGCTGCGGCCTGCCAGTTCGGCGCGGCCGGCGTCGGTGATCGCGTAGACCTTCCGGCCGCCTTCGGTGGTGTGGGTGACCAGGCCCTCGGCCTCCAGCTTCGCGAGGCGAGGGTAGACCGTGCCTGCCGAGGGTGCGTAGAGCCCCTGGAAGCGCTCTTCGAGGAGACGGATCACCTCGTACCCATGGCGGGGGGCCTCGTCGAGCAGCTTGAGGAGGTACAGGCGCAGGCGGCCGTGGGCGAACACGGGGGGCATGTCAGAGCACCTTCTTGTCGGTCGGGCCTTCGGTCGGGCCGTCGTTCGGGCCGTCTGTCCGCGTGGGGACGGCGTCCGCCGGGGCGACGTCGAGGGGGACGTCGTCGTACGGATCGTCCTCTGTCTGTGGCCTGCGCAGGAGCGCGATGGATCCGGAGACGGTCGTCGCCTTGAGCCGCCCGCGGCCCGTGCCCAGCCGGCCGGTGATCCGCTTGGCGCCCCACTGGCCCCCGACCCGCAGGTCCTCGAAGGCGTTCGACACCGATCCGCTCGCCGTGTCCACCTCGACCTCGGCGTCCGCCGGGTGCGGGAGCCGGATCGCGATCTCGCCCGAGACGCTTGTCAGGGCGACATCGGTCGGGGTGCCCGCCGGGTCGAGGTCCACGATCATCGATCCGCTCACGGAGTCGGCCCGGACGGAGGGGCCCGCGGCCTCGATCACCGTGAGGTTGCCGGAGACGGAGTTGAAGCGGAGGTCGCCGGTGACGCTCTGCGCCTCCAGGCTCCCGGAGACCGTGTCCGCGCGGACCGGACCGGAGAGGCCCAGCAGGGTCGTGTCGCCGGTGACGCCCTTCACCTGTGTGCGGCCCCCGACGCCGGAGACCACGGCGCCCGCGCCGACCACGCCCACCTCGACATCGGTCCCGGCGGGCACGGCCAGGGAGACCACGGCGCTGCGGCGCCAGCCCTTGCGGTCGAGCCACTTGAGGAAGCCCTTCCAGGGCAGGTCTTCATAGGCGACCGTGAGCGTGCCGTCCTCCGCGGTGACCCGCAGGGGTGGGCCCTCCATCTCGGAGACCTCCAGGCGGGCGGAACCTTCGTCCGTCCCCACCACGTTCACCGTGCCGTTGACGATGCGCACGTGCAGGGTGGTCACAGGGGCGTCGAACGTGAGCTTCCGAGGCTCGGCGACGGACCACTCGGACATGAGCTGACCTCCTTGGTGGGCCTCGGCGGGCCGGACACGACGCGCCATATCGCGTTCTCTGTCATTCACGATATATCGCGGATACGGGAAGTCAAGACACCCGGAAGGGTGAACGCAGGGTCTATGCGCCAAATAACCGGATCTGTCCTAGCGTGGGGCCATGTCGTTCGACGCTTCTCCGCCCCGCGCCCCGACGGACGCCGGGGCCGCCGGCGCGCTGCTGCTCTGCCGCGCCGAGCCCGACGTCGTCGAGCCCGCCGCCCAGCTGCTCCGCGAGCGGATGCTGCTCGCGGAGGCCGGCCACGGCTGGAGCGTGCTGGTTCCCGAGGGCAAGCCGTGGCTGCACGGCGACGAGCCCGTCGACCGGGTCCTGACCGGGTGGGCCACCGCGCTCGCCGTCGGCTCGGGCTGGCCCGTGCTCGCCCTGTGGTGGGACCGCGACCGCTCCGGCTACACCCTCGCGGCAGGCTTCCGCAGGACCGTCGGATACGAGTGGCTGGCGAACGGGACGCCCGTCGGGGAGGGCGAGGCGATGCGGACGTTCGCCGCCCGGCTGGCCCTGGACCCGGTACTGGACCTGCAGTCCCTGGACGCGCTCACCCGGCCCGACACCGAGGCGGACGCGCGCGCCAGGATGCTCGGGCTCCTCGCCGTCCTCACGCGCACGGGCCTCAGGCTGCCGCCGGGCCTGGCACCCGGCGAACCGGCCGACCGGCTGCGCGAGGCCGCGCGGGCCCAGCGGTACGCGCGGCAGGTCGACTGGCCCGGCTGGCGGGACGTGGTGCGCGCGGAGTTCGGCCAGGTCGAGAAGGGGCCGCTCGGCCCCTGGGTGCGCGGGCCGAGGGCGCGGGCGCTGGCGGCCGCCCAGGTCGCGGCGGGTCTGCCGATGGCGGTGTGGGCCGTACGGCACCGCAGTGGCGGCTGGGCCGCGGCGGCCGCGCTGCTGCTGGCGCAAGGGGCGGCGGGGCTCGCGTACGACCGGATGCGGGCGCGCGGCCGCGGGGACTGAGGGGCCGCTAGTCGTAGCGGGACTGAGGGACCGCTACTCGTCCTCGTCCTCGTCGTCCAGCCGCGCCAGCCACGTGGCCAGGCGCTCGACGGGCACCTCGAAGTCGGGGTTGAGGTCCACGAAGGTACGGAGCTGCTCGGCGAGCCACTCGAAGGTGACCTCCTCCTCGCCGCGCCGCTTCTCCAGCTCCTCGATGCCACGGTCGGTGAAGTACAAGACGCTCTCCGTCGGGGATGTGGTGGATGTGCCCAGCAAGGTTAACCGGCGCGGGCGCCTCGCCCGTCCGGCCGAACGGGGCGAGCGGCAGGCTGCTCCTCCAGGCTTCGCGCCCGACGGCTGACCGTGCGGGGGAGTACGCCGATGGGCCCGGCCCCGAGCGAGAAGTGCTCGGGGCCGGGCCCATCCACGTATGCCAGCCGGGGCTAGGCCTCGAAGACCTCGCTGAGCAGCTGTTCCTGCTCGGCCTGGTGACGCTTGGCCGAACCGACCGCGGGGGACGAGCTGTGCGGCCGCGAGATGCGGCGCAGGCGCTCGCCGTGCGGGATGTCCGCGCCGACCGCCAGGTCCAGGTGGTCGATGAGGTTGAGGGCGATGAAGGGCCACGCGCCCTGGTTCGCCGGCTCCTCCTGCGCCCACAGGTACTTCTCGGCGTTCGGGTACTTGGCGATCTCGGCCTGGAGCTCGGCACCGGGCAGCGGGTACAGCCGCTCGATGCGGATGATCGCCGTGTCCGTGGCGCCGCGCTTCTGCCGCTCGGCCTCCAGGTCGTAGTACAGCTTGCCGGAGCAGAAGACGACCTTGCGGACCGCCGACGCCTCGACCGAGTCGTCGCCGATGACCGGGCGGAAGCCGCCCGTCGTGAACTCCTCCGTCTTCGAGGCCGCCGCCTTCAGGCGCAGCATCGACTTCGGGGTGAAGACCACCAGCGGCTTGTGGTGCGGGTTGTGCACCTGCCACCGCAGGAGGTGGAAGTAGTTCGACGGGAGGGTCGGCATCGCGACCGTCATGTTGTTCTGCGCGCACAGCTGGAGGAAGCGCTCGATGCGGGCCGAGGAGTGGTCCGGGCCCTGGCCCTCGTAGCCGTGCGGCAGGAGCAGGGTGACACCGGAGTGCTGGTTCCACTTCTGCTCGGCGGCGGAGATGTACTCGTCCACCACCGTCTGCGCGCCGTTGACGAAGTCACCGAACTGCGCTTCCCACATGACGAGGGACTCGGGACGGGCCAGCGAGTAGCCGTACTCGAAGCCCATCACCGCGTACTCGGAGAGGAGCGAGTCGTAGACGTTGTAGCGCGCCTGGTCCTCGGAGAGGTACATCAGCGGCGTGTAGTCCTCGCCCGTCGCGCGGTCGATGAGGACCGCGTGGCGCTGGCCGAACGTGCCGCGGCGGGAGTCCTGGCCCGACAGGCGGACCGGGGTGCCCTCAAGGAGCAGCGAGCCGATGGCGAGGGTCTCGCCCATGCCCCAGTCGATCGTGCCCTCTTCGACCATCGTCGCGCGGCGCTGCAGCTGCGGCAGCAGACGCGGGTGGACGGTGACCCGGTCGGGGATGTTGACCTGGGACTCGGCGATCCGCTTGACGACCTCCTGGGAGATCGCGGTCTCGACGTGCACCGGGAACTCGGCCTGCGGCGCGGGCACGTCGGCCTGCGCGGGCTGCGAGACGGCCTCGCGGACCTCGGTGAAGACCTTCTCCAGCTGGCCCTGGAAGTCCTGCAGCGCCTGCTCGGCCTCTTCCAGGGTGATGTCGCCGCGACCGATGAGGGACTCGGTGTAGAGCTTGCGCACCGAGCGCTTCTTGTCGATCAGGTCGTACATCAGCGGCTGCGTGAACGCCGGGTTGTCCGACTCGTTGTGACCGCGGCGGCGGTAGCAGATGAGGTCGATGACGACGTCCTTGTTGAACGCCTGCCGGAACTCGAAGGCAAGGCGGGCGACGCGGACGACGGCCTCGGGGTCGTCGCCGTTCACGTGGAAGATCGGCGCCTCGATCATGCGGGCCACGTCGGTGGCGTACATGGAGGAGCGCGACGACTCCGGGGCGGCGGTGAAGCCGACCTGGTTGTTGATGACGATGTGGACCGTGCCGCCCGTGCGGTAGCCGCGCAGCTGCGACATGTTGAGCGTCTCGGCGACCACACCCTGGCCCGCGAAGGCCGCGTCACCGTGCAGGGCGACGGGCAGGACCGTGAAGTCCGTGCCGCCCTTGTTGATGATGTCCTGCTTGGCGCGGACGATGCCCTCGATGACCGGGTCGACCGTCTCCAGGTGGGACGGGTTGGCGGCCAGCGAGACCTTGATCTGCTCGCCGTCCAGGCCGGTGAAGGTGCCCTCGGCGCCCAGGTGGTACTTCACGTCGCCGGAGCCGTGCATGGACTTGGGGTCCATGTTGCCCTCGAACTCGCGGAAGATCTGGGCGTACGACTTGCCGACGATGTTGGCGAGGACGTTCAGGCGGCCGCGGTGGGCCATGCCGATGACGACCTCGTCAAGGCGCGACTCGGCGGCGCTGTCGAGCACGGCGTCGAGCAGCGGGATGACGGACTCGCCGCCCTCCAGGGAGAAGCGCTTCTGGCCGACGTACTTCGTCTGGAGGAACGTCTCGAAGGCTTCCGCCGAGTTCAGCCGGCGCAGGATGCGCAGCTGCTCCTCGCGCTCGGGCTTGGTGGCGTGGGTGCGCTCGATGCGGTCCTGCAGCCACTTGCGCTGCTTGGGGTCCTGGATGTGCATGAACTCGACGCCGGTGGTGCGGCAGTACGAGTCGCGCAGCACGCCGAGGACGTCGCGCAGCTTCATCATCGACTTGCCGGCGAAGCCGCCGACCGCGAACTCCCGCTCCAGGTCCCACAGGGTGAGGCCGTGCTCGGTGATGTCCAGGTCGGGGTGCTTGCGCTGCTTGTACTCCAGCGGGTCCGTGTCGGCCATGACGTGGCCGCGGACGCGGTAGGAGTGGATCAGCTCGAAGACGCGGGCGGCCTTCGTGACGTCGTCGTCGTGCGAGGCGTCGATGTCCTTGAGCCAGCGGACCGGCTCGTAGGGGATCCGGAGCGCCTTGAAGATCTCGTCGTAGAACTCCTGCTCACCGAGGAGGAGGTTCGCGACGATCCGCAGGAACTCGCCGGAGGCGGCGCCCTGGATGACCCGGTGGTCGTAGGTCGACGTGAGCGTCATGACCTTCGAGATGCCGAGCTTGTTCAGGGTGTCCTGGGAGGTGCCCTGGAACTCCGCGGGGTAGTCCATGGAGCCGACGCCCATGATGACCGACTGGCCGGGCATCAGGCGCGGGACCGAGTGGACGGTGCCGAGGCCGCCGGGGTTGGTCAGGGAGACCGTCACACCGGTGAAGTCGTCCATGCCGAGCTTGCCGTCGCGGGCGCGGCGGACGATGTCCTCGTAGGCCTGCCAGAACTCGAAGAAGTTCAGGGTTTCGGCCTTCTTGATGCCCGCGACCACGAGCTGGCGGTCGCCGTTGGGCTTCACCAGGTCGATGGCGAGGCCGAAGTTGATGTGCTCCGGCTTGACCAGGGTGGGCTTGCCGTCCTTCTCCACGAAGGAGTAGTTCATCGACGGCATGGCCTTGATGGCCTGCACCATCGCGTACCCGATGAGGTGCGTGAAGGAGATCTTCCCGCCGCGGGCGCGCTTGAGGTGGTTGTTGATGACGATGCGGTTGTCGAAGAGCAGCTTCACCGGGACCGCGCGGACCGACGTGGCCGTCGGGACCTCGATCGAGGCGTTCATGTTCTTCGCGACGGCGGCCGAGGGGCCGCGCAGCGTCACGTACTCGGGACCGGCCGGGGCTGCCTCAGCAGGGGTCGCCGGTTCCGCCTTGGCCGCGGGCTTGGCGGCCGCGGGCTTGGCGGCCGCGGGCTTGGCGGCGGCGGGCTTCGCGGCGGGTGCCGGAGCGGCGGCCGCGGGCTTCGCGGGAGCGGCCGGGGCTGCGGTGGCCGGCGCGGCCTGGGCCGCGGGCTTCGCCGGGGCGGGCGCGGCCTGGGCGGCGGGAGCACTGGTGGCCGCGGCCCCCGCGGCCGCGTCACCCGCCGGCTTCGCCGGGGCGGCGGCCGTGGTGGCGCCCGCGCCTGGCTTGTAGTCGGCGAAGAAGTCCCACCAGGCTCGGTCGACCGAATTCGGGTCCTGGAGGTACTGCTGATAGATCTCGTCGACGAGCCACTCATTGGGACCGAAGGCAGCAGCAGGGTCCTTGCCCTGCCCGTCTTGGTCGGTCGAGATGCTCGAGCTACTGGGGGACTGTGACGACACGGCGGTAACCGCCCTCTTCCGCTTCACAAGGTGATGGACAGCGGAAATAAAGGCTACGCCTCCCAGGGCGCGAGGTGCAGACCGGGCCCGGCTTCCGTCGCGTAAGTCACACTGGAGCAATGGTTTCGGCGCCGTAAATGGCGGGAAACAAGCGAGGTTCTGCAACGCCAGATGGCCGCGCGGGTCCGTCGGTGGGACGTCTACGCGCGGCGGCGGCCTCCAGGCGCCCTTGAGCAGCCCTGTTCTCCGCTTCCACTTCGAACCCTACGTCAACTTCACGCCGGGGGCAGGCCCGGAAGAGTGACCTGGATCCGGCAACCGCGAGGGGATTCGGCCACCCCGATGTGCCCGCCGTGCAGATCGACCGCCCAGCGCGCGATGGCGAGGCCGAGGCCCGTGCCGCCGTCGTTGCCGGAGCCCGGCGCGAGGGCGCCGGCGTGGCTGCCGCGGTTGAAGCGCTCGAAGACGCGGTGCCACTCCGACTCAGGGATGCCGGGGCCCTCGTCGAGGACCTCCAGGTCCAGGGACTCGGGGTAGGGGCCGCGCCGGGCCAGCACCGTCACGCGTCCGTGCGGCGGGCTGTGCTTCACCGCGTTGTCGATGAGGTTCGCCACGACCTGGTGGAGCCGCTCCGCGTCCGCGTGGGCCGTCAGCTCCGGGGGAGAGACGTCGAGGTGCAGGTGGACGTCCGTACGGGTGTGGCTGCCCGAGCCGGAGGCGATGCCCGCGCGCGCGGAGGCGACCATGTTGGCCTCCTTCAGGACGCCCGACAGATAGGGCCACACCTCGAAGCGGCGGGCCTTGAGCGGGACGACGCCGTTGTCCAGGCGGGACAGGTCAAGGAGCGTCTCGACGAGCCGCCCCAGGCGTTCCGTCTGCTTCAGGGCCGTACGCATCGTCTCGGGGTCGGCCGCCGAGACGCCGTCCACGACGTTCTCCAGGACCGCGCGCAGCCCCGCGATGGGCGTGCGCAGCTCGTGCGAGACGTTGGCGACGAGCTCCTTGCGCTGGGTGTCCTGGGCCTCCAGGTCGTCCGCCATGGCGTTGATCGTGGAGGCCACGTCGCCCAGCTCGTCGCGCCGGTCGGCGCCGCGCACCCGGCGCGTGTAGTCGCCGTGCGAGACGGCGCGGGCCACCGCGTTCATCTCGTCCAGCGGGGCGGTGAGGCTGTGCGCCACGAACTGGGTGATGAGCAGGGTGGCGATCACCGAGAAGACGGTGATGAAGCGCAGCTCGGTCTCGGTCTTCGTCGCCACCAGGAGCAGGCCCGTGGTGATGAACACCGAGACGACCACCAGGGCGCCGAGCTTGGTCTTGATGGAGAACGGCCGCAGTCCTCCGAAGGGTCCGCTCATCGCACGGCCCGCCTCACGGGGTGGGGGTCTCCAGGGCGTATCCGACGCCGTGCACCGTACGGATCCGCTCGGCCCCGATCTTCCGGCGCAGCGCCTTGATGTGGCTGTCGACGGTGCGGGTGCCGGACGCGTCGGCCCAGTCCCAGACCTCCGCGAGCAGCTGCTCGCGGGAGAGCACGGCGCGCGGGGTGTTGGCCAGGCAGACCAGCAGGTCGAACTCGGTGGGCGTCAGATGGACGTCCTCGCTGCGCACCCGCACACGCCGCTGGGCGTGGTCGATCTCCAGCTCGCCCAGGCGCAGGATGCCGCTGCGGGGCGTGGTCGCGGCGAGCGCGGCCCGCTCGACCCTGCGCAGCAGGACGTGCACCCGGGCCGCGAGCTCCCGCATCGAGAACGGCTTGGTCATGTAGTCGTCAGCGCCGACCCCGAGCCCGACCAGCATGTCCGTCTCGTCGTCACGCGCGGTGAGCATGAGGACGGGGACGGGACGCTGCGCCTGCACCCGGCGGCACACCTCCAGGCCGTCGAAGCCCGGCAGCATGATGTCCAGGATCAGCAGGTCGGGCTGCCAGGCCTGGGCGGTGTCGACCGCCGACGGGCCGTCGCCCGCCGTTTGCACAACAAAACCCTCGGCACGCAGCCGGGCGGCGATGGCGTCGACGATCGTCGGGTCGTCCTCGACCACCAGCACCCGGCGCTGGGCGCCCGGCGTCGCCGCCGTGGCGCCGTTGTGGGAGGTGTGTGTCTGCTCCATCGCCCGCCCCTGACACTGATCGCTTGTGTTCGGTCAGCAGAGTACGGGTCGCGAAGCCACCTCGGCTACGCAGCCCTGACGCCGAGATGGACCACGTCCGGGACGCCTCGGGCAACGGGGATCTCTTCCGTCCGTACCCTCTGGAATCCGGCATTCCGTAGAGCGTCGTCGAAAGCGGACGAGGGTTGGGCGGACCATACGGCGAGCACTCCACCGGGGTTCAGACGGGCTTTGCAGGCGGCCAGACCGGCAGGCGAGTAAAGGGAGTTGTTGCCCTCCGTCACCGTCCAGTCGGGGCCGTTGTCGATGTCCAGACAGAGCGCGTCGTACGTCTCCGGGGCCTCGGAGACGTATGTGACGAGATCGGTGTGAAGAATCTGCGTACGTGGGTCGGCGAGCGCGGCACCGGACAGGTCGGCGAGCGGTCCTCCGGTGTGCCAGTCGATGATCGCCTGCTCGCGCTCGACGACGGCGACGCGTCCCCAGCGGGGGTCCGCGGCGGCGTGCGCGAGGGAGAACCCGACGCCGAGACCGCCGATGAGGAGGGCGGGGGACGGGCGGCCGTCGAGGGCATCGCGGGCCGCGTCGACGAGCAGCCGCTCGGAGCGGCCGTCGGAGGTGTCCATCAGGAAGCAGCCGTTGGCGATGATCTGCAGCAGCTCACCGTGGCGGCGCAGGACGACCTCTCCGTGCGGGCCCTCGCGCCGGTCGAGGACGACGGGGGCGGTGGTGTGGGTGTGCATGGCGGCAGCGTATTTCGGCGGGGCGCCCGAGCCCAGGTGATTTTCCCGGCGACGCAGAAGGCACCCCACGGGTTGCCTGTGAGACGCACCTCACGTGGCGCCTGTCATAGACAGCGGCGGAAAAGAGGGCAAAGGGTGGGGTGGGACGGAAGGAGCGCCTCACCCGTGAACCAGAGCGTGCGGCCCGCCGCGGCCGCGTCCGACGCGGCGACGCCGGGCACCCTGAACGGAATACCGCGACAGCCGGCGCACCGGCCCCCGCCGGGCCGGGCGCGCGCACCGCACTCCGGCCGCGACGCCCCGGACGTGGGGGTCACCGCCGTCGAGACCGCTGCCGCCGTCGGCGCCGCTGCCGTCGGCACGGCTGCCGTGCGGAGCCCTCGGCTGCGTTTCGTGGCGCGGCTCGGCCGGCTGCTGCCCACCCCCACCGGCACGCCGTTCACCTTCGGGTACGCGCTCGTGCTCGCCGCCACCTCGATGGTCGCCCAGTACGCCGATCCGGACCTCGTCTCCTCGCTCCTGCGCGGGTCGAGCACCGATGTGGCGCACCTCGCGCAGAACCCCGTCCTCGTCCTGGTCGCCAGCGCCCTGTGGATCGCGGGCGGCATCACGTCCCCGTACGCGGTCGGCTTCCTGCTGGTGCTCACCGCGCTGGAACGGCGCATCGGCGGCATCCGCACCGCGGCGGTCTTCCTCCTCGGCCACGTCGTCGCGACGCTCGTGACCGAGGTTCCGGTCGCCCTCTCGGTCCTGGCGGGCCATCTGCCCGACAGTTCGCTGCACCGGCTCGACTACGGCATCAGCTTCGGCGTGGCCGCCAGCGTCGGCGCGCTCGCGGGGCTCCTCACGCCGTGGCTGCGGTGGACCGTCCTCGCCGGGTTCGGCTGCATGCTGGTCGAGGACCTGATCGCCTTCACCGATCCGATGACCAACTGGGGTCACCTGCTCGCGCTCCTGATCGGCGTCGCCACCTGGCCGCTGATCGGGCTCGGGCGCCGGCCGGGCGGCCCGGTGCGCGGCGCACCGACCACAGGGCCGGGCCGCGGCCAGGAAGCCGGACCTCGTCGGGCACCGTGAAGCCGAAGTGCTCGTAGAAAGGGGAGGTTCAGAAGGGTCCTACGCCACCTCCGCCTCCACGATCGACGGGTGCATCTCGGTCGGCAGGATCCGTGTCAGCCGCAGCCCCGCCACCGTGAGCAGCGCCGAGAACTCGTCCTCGGTCCGCTCCTGGCCGTCAAGGACGGCCGACATCACCACGTCCAGAGTCTTGCCGAGGTGCGGTGCGTTGCCGCTGGGCAGCACGGCGTCGACGATCAGGAGACGCGCGTCCGGCGCCATCGCCGCGCGGCAGTTGCGCAGGATCCGCAGACAGCCGTCGTCCGGCCAGTTGTGCAGGACGTGCTTGATCACGTAGAGGTCGCCGCCCTCGGGGACTTCGGCGAAGAAGTCCCCGGCGTCGGCCCGCCACCTGCCCCGTATCGAGTCGTCATCGGCCAGCATGTGGGTGCTCACCGCGCCAGGACGGTCGAAGAGGATGCCCGTCAGGCCGGGGCGCCCGCGCAGGACCGCGCGCAGCAGCCCGCCGCGGCCGCCGCCCACGTCCACCACGGTGCCCTTCTCCGGGAAGGGGTACGTCCCGGCGATCACCGCGTCGATCGGGCCCGAAAGCGCTGCCATGCCGGTGTCGAACAGCTCCTCAAGCGCCGGGTCGTCGGCCAGGTGGTCGAAGAACGGCTTCCCGAAGATGCGCTCGAAGGACGGGCCCGCCTTGCGCACCGTCTCCTCCAGGCCCGCCGAGGTCCGCAGGAAGATCGAGTCGGTCAGCAGCAGGACGCCCTCGTGCAGGGAATTCGGCGCGTCCGTGCGCAGGGCGTCCCCGAGCGGCGTGAGGTGGAACGCGCCCGTCGCGTCCTCACGGAAGATGCCGCGCGTGGCGAGATAGCGCAGGACACGGCGCAGATGCCCGGCGTTGGTGTCGGTCAGTTCGGCCAGTTGTCCTGCGGTGCGCGGGCCCGCCGCGAGCCGGTCGGCTATCCGGCAGTGCGCCGCCGTGCGCAGCGCCGCCGAGAAGAGGTGCCCCAGCGCGTGCTCCACGAGCTCTCCGGCCACGTCCTGCGTGCCGTCGTCGCCGGTCCCCGGTGTGTCCACCATGGCTGCCCTCCGTGAGAGTCGGAGTGTCCACGGTCCCAACGGAACGGCCGCAGGGGAACGCCGCCCGGTGGACATCCGCACGCTGCGTGACTGGAAACCGTCCCTCGCCGCGCGCCCCGCGAACGGCTGCGGCGTCCGTCGTGCTCCGTCGTGTCCGGGCGTCTTCGGGTGATCGCTCACAGCGAACACGGTGGGGGAACACTTCGGAGCTCACAAGCATTGAGTCTGTATAGCTCAACTTGAATGCCGAAGGGGAGATCATGGCTACTGAGTCCACCACGTACACGTCGCTCACTCTGCCCGTGCTGCCGCTCGACGACGAGGTCGTCCTGCCCGGCATGGTGGTGCCGTTCGATCTGTCCGACGCGGAGGTGCGGGCCGCGGTGGAGGCGGCGCAGGCCGCCGCCCGGTCCAGCGGCGACAGCAAGCCGAAGGTGCTGCTTGTTCCGCGCATCGACGGGACGTACGCCGCGACCGGCGTCCTCGGCACCGTCGAGCAGGTCGGCCGGCTCTCCGACGGCGACCCCGGCGCCCTCATCCGCGGCCGCGGCCGGGTGCGCATCGGCGCCGGTACGACCGGTCCCGGCGCGGCCCTCTGGGTCGAGGGCCTCAAGCTCGACGATTCCGTGCCCGACCCCCTGCCGGGCGCCGTCACCGAGCTCGTCAAGGAGTACAAGGCGCTCGCCACCAGCTGGCTGAAGAAGCGCGGCGCCTGGCAGGTCGTCGACCGCGTCACGCAGATCGACGACGTCTCCGCGCTCGCCGACAACTCCGGCTACTCGCCGTTCCTCACCACCCAGCAGAAGATCGAGCTCCTGGAGACCGAGGACGCGGTCGCCCGTCTCAAGCTCGCCACCGAGCAGCTGCGCGAGCACCTCGCCGAGCAGGACGTCGCCGAGTCCATCGCCAAGGACGTGCAGGAGGGCGTGGACAAGCAGCAGCGCGAGTTCCTGCTCCGCCGCCAGCTCGACGCCGTCCGCAAGGAGCTGCGCGAGATCAACGGCGACAGCAAGGACGCGGCCGAGGAGTCCGACGACTACCGCGCCCGCGTCGAGGCCGCCGACCTGCCCGAGAAGGTCCGCGAGGCCGCCCTCAAGGAGGTCGACAAGCTGGAGCGCTCCAGCGACCAGTCGCCCGAGGGCTCCTGGATCAGGACGTGGCTGGACACCGTCCTCGAACTGCCCTGGAACGAGCGCACCGAGGACGAGTACGACATCAAGGGCGCCCAGGAGATCCTCGACGCCGAGCACTCCGGTCTGCAGGACGTGAAGGAGCGCATCACCGAGTACCTCGCGGTGCGCAAGCGCCGCGCCGACCGCGGCCTCGGGCTCGTCGGCGGCCGCCGCGGCGGCGCCGTGCTCGCGCTCGTCGGCCCGCCCGGCGTCGGCAAGACCTCGCTCGGCGAGTCCGTGGCGCACGCCATGGGCCGCAAGTTCGTGCGGGTCGCACTCGGCGGCGTGCGCGACGAGGCGGAGATCCGCGGCCACCGGCGTACGTACGTGGGGGCGCTGCCCGGCCGGATCGTCCGGGCCATCAAGGAGGCCGGGTCGATGAACCCGGTGGTGCTCCTCGACGAGATCGACAAGGTCGGCTCGGACTTCCGGGGCGACCCGGCCGCCGCCCTCCTCGAAGTCCTCGACCCGGCACAGAACCACACCTTCCGCGACCACTACCTGGAGGTCGAGCTCGACCTCAGCGACGTCGTCTTCCTCGCGACGGCGAACGTCCTCGAAGCCATCCCCGAGGCCCTCCTCGACCGCATGGAGCTCGTCAGGCTCGACGGCTACACCGAGGACGAGAAGGTCGTCATCGCTCGCGACCACCTCCTGCCGCGCCAGCTGGACCGGGCGGGCCTGGAGAAGGACGAGGTGACGCTGGACGAGAGCGCGCTGCGCAAGCTCGCCGGCGAGTACACGCGAGAAGCGGGCGTGCGCAACCTGGAGCGCTCCGTGGCGCGGCTGCTCCGCAAGATCGCCGCACAGCACGAACTGGGCGACAGGGAGCTGCCGTTCACGGTCACGGACGCGGACCTGCGCGAGCTCATCGGACGGCCGCACCACGTGCCCGAGTCCGCCCAGGACCCGGCCGAGCGGCGCACGGCGGTACCCGGTGTGGCCACCGGGCTCGCGGTCACCGGGGCGGGCGGTGACGTGCTGTTCGTGGAGGCGTCGCTCGCCGACCCGGAGACGGGGGCCTCGGGGCTCACGCTCACCGGTCAGCTCGGCGACGTGATGAAGGAGTCGGCGCAGATCGCGCTGAGCTTCCTGCGCTCGCACGGCGCCGAACTGGAGCTGCCCGTCGGCGACCTGAAGGACCGGGGCGTGCACATCCACTTCCCGGCGGGCGCCGTGCCGAAGGACGGCCCGAGCGCGGGCGTCACGCTGACGGCCGCCCTCGCGTCGCTGCTCAGCGGGCGCCTGGTCCGTACGGACGTGGCGATGACCGGCGAGATCTCGCTGACCGGCCGCGTCCTGCCGATCGGCGGCGTCAAGCAGAAGCTGCTCGCCGCGCACCGCGCCGGGATCACCACGGTGATCATCCCGAAGCGGAACGAGCCGGACCTCGACGACGTCCCCGCCGAGGTCCTGGAGAAGCTCGACGTGCACGCGGTCACGGACGTCCGTCAGGTGCTCGAACTGGCTCTCACCGAGGCCGAGGTGCGGGTCCCGGTCGCCGCGTAGGCCCGGGGCGGCACAGGGCGACGGCGGCCATCCCCGTACCGGGGTGGCCGCCGTCCGTGCGCTCAGCCGTTGGCGAGCGCCACCACCCGGTCGAGGGCGCCGTTGAACTTGTTGTGGTCGCCGACCGTCGGTCCCGACGAGGTGTACTGCCACATGGTCTGGAAGCCCCAGCCGGCCGGGAGTTCACCCGGGCTCGTGTCGTAGCGGGCGATCCAGAGCGGGTTGCTCGCGCCGAAGCCGCTGTAGTTGCCGGTGCACTGCTTCCACCAGCTGGTGGCCGTGTAGATGACGGCATCGCGGCTGGTGCGCGCCTTGTAGGTGGTGAGGAAGTCGCGGATCCAGCTGACCATCTCGGACTGGGACTTGCCGAAGCAGGCCGCCCCGTACGGGTTCCACTCGATGTCGAGGGCGCCCGGGAGCGTCCTGCCGTCCCGCGACCAGCCCCCGCCGCCGCTCGCGAAGTAGTTGGCCTGAGTGGCGCCGCTCGAGGTGTCGGGCGTCGCGAAGTGGTACGCGCCGCGGATCATGCCCACGTTGTACGAACCGTTGTACTGCTGGGCGAAGTAGGGGTTCTTGTACGAGGTGCTCTCGGTGGCCTTGACGTAGGCCCATTTCACGCCGCTGTTCCAGAGCGTCGACCATGCGACGTTGCCCTGGTGGCTGCTGACGTCGACGCCCTCGGTCTGCGTGGCGTCACCGCCGGCGGGCAGACCGCCCTGGCCGTCGTGTTCGATGACGCCCTGGCCGAGGCGGGCGGAGCCGCGTGCCGGGACGTCGTCCGCCCGGGCCGCTGTGGGGAGCGTCAGGAGGAGGGAGAGGGCGGACAGTGCTGCGAGGAGGACCCCCGCCGGCGACAAGCGCGAGCGGCGGGCCGTTCCGGGTCTGTGCACGGGCATGGGCGTGCCTCCGAAGGCCTCGGTGGTGCTCGGTGGGGACCTGTCGACATGTGAGTGGTGTGAACATGTCACTTGAAAAGCTACGCACGTAGACCGCCGCCAGGGAAGAGGGTCGGTCTTCTGCCGTTGGTCCACTCCTGTGACGGTGCCTTCGGGGCGGTACCGGCGTCACCTTGCGAAATACTGGTCAGGCCGCTGTCGCCACGGCCGCGGCGCGAGGTCCTTCCGGCGACAACTTTCAGAAACGGGAAAGCGGGACATGGGTGCTGCAGAAGAGGACGTGAAGCGTGGCGCACAGGGCGACGTGGAACAGGGGGCGGACCGCGAGTTCCTCTCCCTCGAACGGGAGTTGTCGCTGCTGATGCGCCGCGCGCGGGCCTCGTCGGGCGAGATGGCGCGCCAGGTCCACCCCGACCTGGAGCCCGCCGCGTACGGACTGCTCGTCTGCCTCGACGACTCGGGACCGCAGCGGGCCACCGAACTCGCCGCCTACATCGGCGTCGGCAAGGCCACGATGAGCCGCCAGCTGCGGGCGCTCGAGGAGCTCGGCCTGGTCTCCCGCGAGCCCGACCCGGCCGACGGGCGGGCCTGGCTCATCCAGCTCACACCGGACGGCCGCACCCGCTTCCGCACGGTGCGCGCCGGGCGCCGCGCCCAGTACGTACGCAGGCTGGCCAGCTGGGACCGGACGGAGGTCGCCGAACTCGCCCGGCTGCTCGGGCGGCTGAACGAGAGCGCGGACACCTGAGCGGTACCCGTACCGGCGCCCGGACGCCTGAGCGGTACCCGTACCAGCGCCCGGACACCTGAGCGGTACCCCTACCAGCACCCGGACGCCTCACCACTGCGCGTACACGACCGCCGCGTCGTCGTGCCGCTTCCCGCGGGGGAAGGCCAGGCGGTCCGGGTCCGCGCGCTCCAACTCCCGCACCCGGTCCACCAGGTGCTGCGGCCCCTGCTTGCGCAGCAGCGCGAAGCAGTCGGCCCAGTCGCCCTCGCGGAACGTCTCGACCCACCGGCCGGCCCCGTCGGTGAGCGCCGCCAACGCCGTCACCTCGGCCCGCGGCAGCTCGCCGGTGACCGCGCGCCGTGCCGCCGAGGGGTCGGCGGCGGCCGTGAAGAAGCCGTCCTCCGCGTTGCGCAGCGCCTCGACGGCCGCTCCGTAGGCGCGGGCCGCCACGTCCCGCTCGGCCGAGCCGCGCGGCAGGGCGCGCACCTGGTCGCGCAGGGCCCACACGGTGGGCGGCAGCTCGGCCAGGCGGCGGTCGAGGATCGCGGTCACCGCGCCGTCGCGGCCCGCGATGAGCAGCGCCGAGTCGGACAGGACCAGGTGTTCGACGCGCTCCGCGTCCCACCGCACGAGCACCACCGTTGCCTGTGGCGTACGGGGGTGAGAAAGGTCACAGGTTGAACGATGGGCGTCGGCCGTACGCGAGATGGCGGCCGCAAGGACCTCAGTGAGCGTCATATCCCGGCGTGAAACGGACAGTTCACCCAGGGCGCCGCCGAGTCGCGCGATGAACCAGGGGACGGAATGCGGACAGCCCACCGCTCCCTCGGGCGGCGTCACGCCGTCCAGGAGGACGAGCGAACCACCCTGTCCGGACGCGGGAAGCGCGACCGAGGCGAAGTCCTCGTTGGGGCGTGCGGGGTCGCCGGGCTCGGTGGCGAGTTCGATACGCATCCGGCCAGTCTGCATGAGGTCTTCACTGAGGTCAGGGGGAGCGGAAAAGGGGCCCCGGGAAGATCCTTGGCACCGGGATGCCCGCCGGAATTCGACCGGAATGATCGCCTCCGTCGGGGTGTGGCGGCGCATCCTGCCAAAGCCTTCGGGCGACGTCCAACCGGCACACCGCACCGGCCGCACGGCCGTCCCGCCGGGACTTGCTCGCCAACTCCCCGCCGATGTTCACTCCTTCGGGTGGCCAGGCAGGCGATGCACGACCGCCACTCACCGGCACTGGAAGGGTCGGGAGCCGTACCGGGGGAGCGCTCGTGTTGACAGGCCGTCACCCGGGCCCAAGGGCAGACGAAAACAAGAATGCGAGCACCGGTGCAGAAGATTGGGCCTCGGCGCAAAGGCAAGAAGACGGCCCCGGAAGGGGCCACGCCGGGCGCGACGACTCCGACCGAGCGTGTGCCGGAGCGCACCGCCACGGGCCCCTCCCCGGACGCCGGAGCGGGATCCGGACCGGGCGTCGGAGCGGGACCCGGACCGGGCGTCGGGCCGGGTGTCGGAGCGGGCGAGAGCGCGGCCGCCGCGGCTGACGTCTCCGCCGGTCCTGCCGCGACCGCGTCCCCTGCGGCCGCGCCCCCGGTCAACAAGGCGCCCACCGCGCGGGTGCGCAATCGGCTGATCGTCGCCGTGGCCGTCGTGGCCGCCGCCATCGCGGGCGCGGGCGCGCCTGCCCTCATCGCCGCGTCCGGCCGGCTGAACGACACGCAGAGCCTGGTGACGCTCGCCGAGCGGACCCAGGAGGCGGTCTCCCTCGGTCATTCCCTCGCCGACGAGCGCGACGAGGTCACCACGTTCATCGCGTCGGGGCGCCCCCAGGGCAAGGGGCTCTCCCAGAGCCGCAGCGCCCGTGTGGACCGGCAGATCGACGAGCTCCGCGGCGCCGACGCGCCCGCCGGGCTGCGCGACGACCTCGCCGACATCGCCGCCGTGCGCAGAGCGGCGCTCACCGGCAAGAGCACCGCTCTCGAAGCCCACGAGGCGTACACCGCGGTCATCACCGAACTCCACGGACTGACCCGCGACCTGGCCGAGCGGCTGCCCCCGGAGGCGAACGGCGGCGCCCTCGCGCTCGCCGACCTCGACCACGCCGTCGAGCAGGCAGCCGCCACCCGCGGCCTCCTCCTCGCCGCCCTCGCCCTGCCCGACTCCACTGGCACCACCTCGCTCGACCCGGTCACCGGCCTGCCGGCCAACGTCACCGACGGCCCTCCGGCCGAGACCAAGCGCCGCGACGAGCTGAGCTCCGCCGCCCAGCAGGCCCGCGTCCGCGAGCTCGCCGCGCTCGCCGACTTCCGGGACGCGGCGGGCGACCGGGCCCGTGCCACGTACGAGTCGACCGTGACGGGCTCCGAGGTCACCTCCGCGGAGAAGTACCTCAAGCGCCTCACCGACCAGCCCACGCTCTCCGCCGCCGAACGGAACTACAGCGCCGAGAAGGTCGACGCCGCACTCTCCGCCCGGATCGAGACGATGCGCGGCGCCGAGTCCGCGCTCGGCGTCGAGCGCACCAAGCAGCTCGCCCAGCTGCGCGACGACGACGTCACGGCCCTGGAGATCCGTATCGCGCTCGTCGGCGTCTGCCTGCTCGTCGCGGTCGGTGCCGCCATGGGCGCGGCCCGTTCGCTGACCCGGCCGCTCGCCGTCCTGCGCCTGGGATCGGCGCGCCTCGCCACCGGGCCCGCCCCCCAGGAGCCGATCCGTTTCACGGGCCGCGACGACGAGTTCGCCCAGGTCGTCCGGTCCGTCAACGCGCTGCACGGCCACGCGGCGGCCCTCGCCGAGCGCCTGGCCACCCTCGAATCGGACCGCAAGCACCTCATCGGGCAGCGGCAGTCCATGGCCGACGAGCGCGCCGCGCTGCGCGAGGAGCTCGCCGAGGCCGCCGCGCACCTGGAGCGGGTGCGCCAGTCCATTCACGGCACCTTCGTCAACCTCGCCCTGCGCACCCTCGGCCTGGTGGAGCGCCAGCTCGCCGTCATCGAGAACCTGGAGGAGCGCGAGCAGGACCCCGACCGGCTCGCCACCCTCTTCAAGCTCGACCACCTGGCCACGGTCATGCGCCGGCACAGCGAGAACCTCCTGGTCCTGGCCGGTGCCGAGCACGGCCACCAGCACCCCGGCGCCGTCCCGCTCGTCGACGTCGTACGCGCGGCCGTCTCCGAGATCGAGCGGTACGAACGCGTCCGCATCGCCACACTGCCGCCGCACGCCCACGTGGCGGGCTTCGTCGCGGACGACATCAGCCATCTCACCGCCGAACTCCTGGAGAACGCGACGTCGTTCTCGCCGCCGGACGCCGCCGTCGAGGTCTCCGGCTGGCTCCTGGAGAACGGCGAGGTCATGCTCTCCGTCCAGGACGAGGGCATCGGCGTCTCCCAGGAGCGGATGCGGGAGCTCAACGGCCGCCTCGCGGACTTCGACCCCGACGACGTGCACGACCAGGAGAGCGGCGACGGCCTCGGCCTCGGTCTCTACGTCGTCGCGCGGCTCGCGGCCCGGCACGGGGCACGGGTGCGGCTGCGGGAGCAGAAACAGGGCGGGATCGCGGCGGTCGTGGTGCTGCCCACCGCAATCCTGGCGGAGGCGCCGTCTCTGGCGGGGGCGCCTTCCGACGTGGGTGCGGTGCCCCGGGCCGGGGAGACCGGGCTCGTCCACCTGCCCGGCTCGGAGGCCGAGGCCAACTCGAACGTCATTCCGGGGCGGTTGGCTGGGGGTTCCGCCTCCGGCGAGGGAGAGGATCCGCTGATCGCCGCGGCGGAGCGGACGCTGGAAACGGAGCTGCCGAAAGCCGGGCCCGCGCCCGCCCGCGCGCCCGCGCCCGCCCGCGCGCCCGAGCCCGCCCCTGAGCCCGAGCCCGAGCCCGCCCACGAGCCCGAGCCGTCGGCCGAGACGACCATGGAGCTCGTGCAGCCGCCGTCACCTGACCCGGCACAGCGGGAAGCGGAGGCCAAGCCCGAGCCCGAGGCCAAGCCCGAGCCCGAGCCCGAGCCCGACGCCGAGCCCCAGCCCGACGCCGAGCCCGAGCAAGCGCCCGTCGCGCCCAAGTGGGAGCGCGTCACCGACAAGGGGCTGCCCAAGCGGACGCCGAAGATCACCGCACCGGCCGCCCCGCCGAAGCCGCGCAGCGGTTCCGTGGACGCCGACGCGCTCCGGCGGCGCCTCGGCGGCTTCCACCAGGGCGCGCAGAGCGGCCGGCGGGACGTGGAGGCCGAGCTCGCCGCCGAGACGGGACCGGCAGGCCCCGCAGGCCCGGCAGACCCGGCGCAACGTAACGAAAAGACCACACAAGTCGCAGACGTAATGGGGGACTCAGTCGAGGAGGCAAGCAGTTGACTGCGCCCATGCGCACGCCCAGTTCTTCCGCCGCACCCGTCGAATCCGCAGGACCCGCACGACCCGCGGCAGCCGCACGACCCGCAGCACCCGCAGGCTCCGCGGCCTCCGCAGGCTCCACAGGGCCCGCGGAACCCGTCGCGCACGGCCTGAGCAGCGAGGCCCGCAACCTGCACTGGCTGCTTACCAACCTCGTGGAGGAGGTGCCCGGGCTCCTCTCCGTCGCGGTGGTCTCCTCCGACGGGCTCATGCTGCTCTCCTCCGACCCCGGCAGGAACACCGAGCGTCCCGCCGCGAACCCCACCGGACCCAGGGGCTCCAGCGCCGACCTCGCCACCATCGTGTCGGGTCTCGGCTCCCTCACCATCGGCGCCGCCAAGCTGATGGACGGCGGCGCGGTCAAGCAGACCATGGTCGCGATGGAGGAGGGCAGCCTCTTCGTCATGTCGATCAGTGACGGTTCGCTGCTCGGCGTGCACGCCACCCCGGACTGCGACATGAGCGTCGTCGCGTACCACATGGCGCTCTTCGTCGGCCGCGCCGGGCACGTCCTCACCCCCGAACTCCGCAGCGAACTGCGCCAGTCGATGGAGAGCGCCCGATGAGCAGCAGCAGTCGCGGCAGCCGCAAGCCGCCGAAGCTCCCGCAGCGCGGTGGCGAGCGAAAACCCGCTCGCGTCCGCCCCTACTCGCTGACCGGCGGACGGACCAGGTTCGGTCACGTCCTGCTCGTCGAGACCTTCGTCGCCGCGCTCGAAGCGCCCGAGGAGCGCCGCGAGCTGCCCAAGGGCACGCTGGCGAGGGTCATGCCGGAGATGCGGGCGATCGTCGAGATCTGCCGCCGCATGCGCACGGTCGCGGAGATCGCCGCGCTCCTCAAGATGCCGCTGGGCGTGGTCCGCGTCCTGCTCAGCGACCTCGCCGACCAGGGAAAGATCCGGGTGTACGGAACGGGCCACGGCCCGGGACAGCCCGACCGCGCACTGCTGGAAAGGGTGCTGAGTGGACTCCGCCGTCTCTGAACTCCTCGAGAACGAGAACGAGGGTCAGTTGCAGGCCTGGCAGACGGACAGGTCACGCGCCCCGATCGCCACGAAGATAGTGGTGGCGGGCGGTTTCGGCGTCGGCAAGACGACGCTGGTGACCGCCGTCTCCGAGATCACGCCACTCCAGACGGAGGCGCTGATGACGCAGGCGAGCGCCGGCACCGACGACCTGAGCGCGACCCCGGAGAAGACGACCACGACGGTCGCCATGGACTTCGGCCGCATCACGCTCGACGACGACCTGGTGCTCTACCTCTTCGGCACGCCGGGACAGCAGCGCTTCTGGTTCATGTGGGACGACCTGGTGCGCGGCGCGATCGGCGCCGTCGTGCTCGCCGACACCCGCCGCCTCTCCGACTGCTTCCCGGCGCTCGACTACTTCGAGAGCTGCGGCCTGCCGTACATCGTGGCCGTCAACCACTTCGACGGCAGCGAGGAGTTCGAGGTGGCCGACGTGCGCGAGGCGCTGACGGTGCCCGCGCACATCCCCGTGCTGATCATGGACGCGCGGCGCCGGATATCGGCGATCGAGTCGCTGCTGGCCCTGGTCGGCCACGCGCTCGACGTCACCCCTGAGTAGACGTACCCCCTGTGTAGACGTATCCCCTGAGCAACACCCGAGTAAGAGCCCGAGCAGGAGAAGGACCGCATGCGGAAGATACTTGTCGTCGGGGCCGGTCAGTCCGGGCTCCAGATCGCCCTCGGACTCCAGGGACAGGGGTACGAGGTCACCCTGATGTCCAACCGCACGGCGGACGAGATCCGGTCGGGCCGGGTCATGTCCACGCAGTGCATGTTCCACACGGCGCTGCAGCACGAGCGCGACATCCAGGCGAACTTCTGGGAGTCGCAGGCCCCCAGGATCGAGGGCGTCGGCGTCTCCGTCGCCGGGCCCGACTCCTCCCGCGTCATCGACTGGGTGGGGAAGCTCGATGGGTACGCCCAGTCCGTCGACCAGCGCGTGAAGATGGCGGGCTGGATGGACACCTTCGCCCAGCGCGGCGGCCAGCTGGTCATCCACGGTGCCGCGGTCGGCGACCTCGACTACTTCTCGCGCGCCTACGACCTGGTGCTCGTCTCGGCGGGCAAGGGCGAGCTGGTCTCGATGTTCGAGCGGGACGCGGAGCGTTCCCCGTTCGCCGAACCGCAGCGCGCGCTCTCGGTGGCGTACGTCCACGGCCTCGGCCCGCGCCCCGAGCACCCCGAGTTCGACGCGGTGCGCTGCAACCTGGTGCCCGGCGTCGGCGAGCTCTTCGTCATGCCGACGCTCACCACCTCCGGGCGTGCGGACATCCTCTTCTGGGAGGGCATCCCTGGCGGGCCCCTCGACGTCTTCCAGGGCATCAAGGACCCGAGCGAGCACCTGGCGCTCACCCTCGAACTCCTGGAGAAGTTCCTGCCCTGGGAGTACGCACGCGCCACCAAGGTCGAACTGACCGACGCGGGCGGCACGCTGGCCGGGCGGTACGCCCCGACCGTGCGCAAGCCGGTCGGCCGGCTGCCCGGCGGCGGCCTGGTCCTCGGCGTCGCCGACGTGGTCGTCGCCAACGACCCGATCACCGGCCAGGGCTCCAACTCGGCGTCCAAGTGCGCCGCCTCGTACCTCTCGTCCATCGTCGAGCACGGCGACAAGCCCTTCGACGAGGCGTGGATGCAGGCGGCCTTCGACCGCTACTGGGCGACGGCGCGGCACGTCACCAAGTGGACCAACGCGATGCTGGGCGCCCCGCCGGAGCACGTCCTGAACATCCTGGGCGCGGCCGGTCAGCTCAAGGCGGTCGCCGACCGGTTTGCCAACGGCTTCAACGACCCGGCCGACTTCGAGAACTTCTTCTTCGACCCGGACAAGGCGGCCGCCTACCTGGAGTCGGTCGCGCCCGGCGCCTGAGCCGACCCGTACCCGAGGTCGCTGCCCGCGGTGGCGCCCGCGGGCAGCCTCGGCGGGGTGTACCCGTGCACGGCCCGGCCCCCGGGGTCGGGCCGCACGGCGCCGAGGACCGGATTCGCCGCGATCGGGGAGACCTTGACGCGGGCGCCGGGCCGCGGCGCCTGGACGACCTTGCCGTCGCCCAGGTAGAGGGCGACGTGCGTGGCCTCGGGGAAGTAGACGACCAGGTCGCCCGGGCGCAGCCGCGCCAGCGGGATGTGGCGCAGTTCGGCCCACTGCTCCTGGCTGGTCCGCGGGATCTCCCGGCCCGCGTGCGCCCAGGCCCGCTGGGTCAGCCCCGAGCAGTCGAACTTCTCGGGGCCCTCCGCGCCCCACTCGTAGGGCCGCCCGATCTGCCGCACCGCGTAGCCGAGGGCCCTGTCGCCCTGCCGGGAGGGCGCACGCCTGGCCTGGCTGCCGCTCGGCGCGCCGGGCGTCACGAACTGCCGCTGCGCCGCGGTGGTGTCCGTCTCCTCCGCCTGCCGCAGCGCCGCCAGTTGGTCCGGGGTGAGGGAGGAGAGCAGCTCCTCGACCTCTTTCAGCCGGCCGTCGACCTGGTCCCGCTGCTTCTTCTGCCGGGCGGCCAGGGCGGCTCCGGTGTCCAGGGCCTTCTTGGCCTCGGCCGCGAGGGCGTCGGCCTTCTTCTCGCCGCCGACGAGGCGCTTCACCGTGGCGGCGCGGTTGGTGGCCGCGCGCCGGACCACGTGGCCCTGGTCGAGGGCGCGCTGCGGGTCGCGGGCGAGCAGCAGGCGCAGGTAGGGGGAGAGCTCGGTGGTGCCCTGGTACTGCTGCCGGGCGAACCGGGCGGCGTCGCCCCGGCTGTCGTGCACCGAAGCGCGGGCCTTCGCCAGCTTCCTGTCGAGCTCCGCCGCCCTGGCGCGCTGCTTCTTCAGCTTCTCCCCGGTCGTGTGGTACGTCTGCGCGGCCCGCTCCGCCGACCGGTACAGCCGCTGAAGGTCCGTCAGGAGCTGGGAGACCGGGCGCTCCCCGGGGCCCGGCGCGGGCGCGGGCACGGCCTGCGCTCCGGGGCAGGCCGTGATCAGGGCGCCCGTCACGGCACCCGTACAGATCCACCGCAGCAGCCTTTCTGACACGCCATCACCTCCGGTGCGCGCCGGGCCCTCCGTCGCGCACCGCGAGCATCGGCCCGGGGCGGGGGTTCCGCCTCCCGGCGGGGGGCGGGCGGCGCAATGAGGTCACTCGTTCGGGAGGGGGCGGCGTGGGGTGTTGCGGGGGCGCTCGGCGGGCGTCGTTCCGCGGCCGCGTCGTGGTGGGGCGCGCGGTTCCCCGTGCCCCTCAGGGGCGGCCCGGCTTCGACCACGGCCACTTCAGGCCGCCGCCCGCATCGCCCTCGGCGTCGTACTCGTAATGCCATTTCGGGGTGAGGGAGAGGCGCCTTTCAGGGGTCGCTGCCACCCGTCGGTACACCAGGACGGCCGGCGGCCCGCCCGCGTCGTCCGGGACGGGCACGCGGTACACCTTCGGGGGGTGCCCGGTCGGCCCGAGCAGGACCGGGAGCACCCGGCCGTCCAGGGGGCCGCCCACGAAGGGAGTGTCTTCGCTCTTCACGCCCCCAGTGTCACACCCCGGTGCCACCCCCGGGCGGCGCGCCCCGGTGTCACACCGAGGAGGTCAGAGCAGGTGCGCCGCGTCGGCCACCACGGGCAGCACGTGCCGGGCGAGGGTGCCGACGGGCCCCTGCGGGGTCTCCAGGGTCAGCGCCCAGCGCACGACCTCCGCCGTCTGCGCGTCGCGTCCCGCGGTCGCCACGAGCACCGCCATGAACTGCTCCACGAGCATGTCCCGCAGTTCGTCGAGCGGCGGTTGCTTGTCCTCGTCGAGCCAGATCAGCGAGGCCGCCTCGACCGCCGTGATCCACATCCGCACGGTCAGCCGCAGCCGCGGACCCGGCTCCGGCACGTCCAGGTGGCTGAGGATGTGCTCGGCGGCGGCCCTGCGCACGCCGTCCACGATGGCCGTCGTCCGGGAGGTCTCCACCACGCTGCCGCCCTGCAGCAGCGCGCTGAACCCCGTGTCGTGCTGGTCGACGAAGGCCAGGTACCGGTCGAGCGCCCGGGAGAGCCGCCGGGTGAGCGGACCCTCCGGCGGCTCCGCGAAGCACTGCTCCAGATCGTCGGCCGCGGAGCGCAGCGCGGCCTCGTACAGCTGCTGCTTCCCGCCGGGGAAGTAGCGGTAGACGAGCGGCCGCGAGACCCCGGCCGCCTCCGCGACGTCGTCGAGATTGACCTCCTCGGGCGCGCGGTGCGCGAAGAGGGTGAGCGCGGAGTCCAGGAGCTGCCGCCGCCGGGCCTCGACGCTCAGGCGGCGGTACGCGGGGGTGGCGGCAGGCGAAGTCATGCCCGCAGCGTAACTCGGGGTGCGCCCCTTCAGGGGTGCGGGGAACCGCGCACCGAGCCACGGACGGCCCGCACGGTGATGGTCAGGCCAACAGCCCCGAAGACCGCCAGAGCCGCCGTCCGACCCCGCGCATCACACCGATGTCGTCCAGGAAGTCGGTGAGCCGCTTCGCCCCGGTCTGCATGACCTCACGCCGGTGCCCGCTCGCCTTCACCTGTGCGACGGCCTCCCGCCGGTCGAGCCCGACGTTCGTGTACACCTGGGGGTTGACGAAGGCGATGGAGAAGACGCGGGCGGCCTCACCGCAGCTGAGGCGCGTCAGCTCCCGCTCCCAGCGGGGCGCGGTCACCATCTGGCGCCGCAACTCCTCGCGGGCGTACCGCACATGGCGGGCCTCCTCGACGACGTGGATGCGGGTCACGCCGCGCACCAGCGTCTGGACGCGCTCGTCGGGGAACGTGAGGCGCTGCATCCAGTCGAGGACCTCCTCGCCGAGCAGCGTGCAGGCGAACGAGCCGGGGGTGGTGGAGACCGTCTTGAGGATGCGCGCGAGGTGGTGGGTGAGGCGCGTGACGGGGTAGGTCGGCGCGCCGCCCTTCTCGATCACTCGCGCGAACATCATCGAGTGCCGGCACTCGTCGGCGATCTCGGTGAGCGCGTACCGCACATGGGCGCTGGTCACCGACTTGTCGTAGATGTGCCGGACGAGCAGCTGCATCAGGATGATCTCGAACCAGATGCCGAGCGAGGTGAGCGAGGCGGCCTCGTGCCGGGCGAGGTCGAGCCGCTGCTCCTCGGACATCCGCTTCCACAGCGGGGTGTCGTAGAGGGAGACGAGCTCGGGCGGCCAGAACCACTTGCCCTCCTCGAGCGGCGCGTCCCAGTCGAGCTCCTTGTCCGGGTCGAAGGAGTGCTTGGCGGACGACTCCAGGAGTCGCAGGGCCACCTGCTCCCGGTCCTTGAGCAGTCCGAGTGCGTCCCGCAGCCCGTCCAGGGAATCGTCTTCCGTCACGGTCGTCATGACTGTTCCTGCCTTGTCGCGGGTTACCGGCGGTCACGTCTTATGAGACTGCTTGTCAGTAAGGCCGTCAATCCCTTGCGCGCGACTTGTTGACCCCTCGTCCAGCACCGTGTGAGCCTGCCGTCATGGCGACGCACGAGCTTTACACGAGTCCACCTGCGGATCTCACCTGGCAAGTCCCGTCGGCCAGTTCGGCCCGCTTCAGCTGGGAGTACGACGAAGGGCGCGAGCGCCTCCTCGCTCTCTACCAGAAGGGCAAGGACAAGCAGTGGGACGGCGCCAGGCGCATCGACTGGGACCTGGAGGTCGACCCGCTCGACCCGCTCGGCACCCCCGACGAGTCCATGACGCTCTACGGCACGCCCCACTGGGCCAAGATGACCGACAAGGACAAGGGCGAACTGCGCCAGCACTACGCCTCCTGGCAGTTCAGCCAGTTCCTCCACGGCGAGCAGGGCGCGATGGTGTGTGCCGCCCGCATCGTCGAATCGGTCCCCGACCTGGACGCGAAGTTCTACTCGGCGACCCAGACCATGGACGAGGCCCGGCACGCCGAGGTCTACGGCCGCTTCCTGCACGAGAAGATCGGCATGCTCTACCCGATCAACGACAACCTCCAGGCGCTGCTCGGCGACACCCTGCGCGACGCCCGCTGGGACATGCCCTACCTCGGCATGCAGGTCCTCATCGAAGGCCTGGCACTCGCCGCGTTCGGCATGATCCGCGACACCACGGACAAGCCGCTGCCCAAGCAGATCCTCGCCTACGTCATGCAGGACGAGGCCCGGCACGTGGCCTTCGGCAGGATGGCGCTGCGCGACTACTACAAGCAGCTCACCGACGCGGAGCTGCGCGAGCGCGAGGAATTCGTCATCGAGGGCTGCTACCTGATGCGCGACCGGCTGCGCGGCGACGAGGTCCTGGCGAACTTCGGCATCCCCAAGGCCCAGGCCGAGGAGTACAGCGAGCAGTCCGAATTCCTCGCGATCTTCCGGCAGTTGCTCTTCTCCCGCATCGTGCCGTGCGTCAAGGACATCGGCCTGTGGGGCAAGCGCCTGCAGGAGGCGTACGTCGACATGGGCGTCTTCGAGATGGGCAACGCCAACCTCGACCAGCTGATGGCGCAGGACGAGGAGATCGCCGAGAAGCTCGACGCGGAGCGCTTCGCCGCCGAGGAGCGGGAGCGCACGGCGGAGGTGGCGGACGCGATCGAGTCCGGCGAGGCGGACTGAACACCCCGGTCAGCGGGCGCCGAGCACCGCCTCCATCACCGCCTTGGCGATCGGCGCCGCGCTGCCGCCCCCGCTGATGTCCCCGCGGTCCGCCGACGCGTCCTCGACGACCACCGCGACCGCCACCGAGGGCTCGCCGTCGCCCGGCGCCTGTGCCCAGGAGATGAACCAGGCGTACGGCGTACCGGAGTTGTCGATGCCGTGCTGGGCGGTGCCCGTCTTGCCGCCGACGGTCACGCCGGGGATCGCCGCGTTCGTGCCGGTGCCCTCCTCGACGACCTGCTGCATCATCTCGCGCAGCCGCATCGCCGTGTTCGGGTTCATCGCCTGGCGCAGGGACCTGGCGCCCGTGGTGTCGACCACGTCGCCGTCGTCGGTGGTCGTACGGTCCACCAGGCGCGGCGACTTGACCGAGCCGCCGTTGGCCACGGCCGCCGAGACCATCGCCATCTGCAGCGGCGTCGCCCTGGTGTCGTACTGCCCGATGGAGGAGAGCGCGAGCTGCGCCTTGTCCATCGAGGTGTCGAAGTTGCTCGGGGCGACGGACGAGGGGATCTTGAGGCCGCGGTCGTTGAACCCGAAGTTCCGCGCCGTGCGGGACATCCGGCCGAGCCCCGTGTCGACGCCGAGCTTCGCGAAGAACGTGTTGCAGGACCACCGGAAGGCGTAGCGGAGCGAGGCGTCGGCGCAGCCGTCCACCTCGTTGGTCAGCTGGGTGCTCGTGCCGGGCAGCGTGTACGGGCTCGGAGACCTGGTCGGCGCGTCCAGGTCCGTCACCGTGTCCGCGTCGAGCGCCGCCGCGGCCGTGACCACCTTGAACGTCGAGCCGGGCGGATAGGTCTGGCGGATCGCGCGGTTCAGCATCGGCTTGCTGGGGCTGCCGTTCAGCTCCGCCCAGGCCCGCGCGACCGGCGCGCTGGTCCCCGAGAGCCGCTCCGGATCGTACGAAGGGGCGCTGACCAGCGCGAGGATCTTGCCCGTCGACGGTTCGAGCGCGGCGACCGCACCCCTCTTCCCGCCCAGACCCGCGTACGCGGCCCGCTGCGCCGCCGCCTTGATGGTGGTCTGCACGTGGCCGCCGGGGTTCTGCGTGCGCGTGATGTCGTTCCACAGGGGGAACGGGGCGAGCATCGGGTCGGTGCCGGAGAGGATGCCGTCCTCGGAGTGCTCCAGGAAGGTCGTGCCGTACACCTGCGAGGCGAAGCCGGTCACGGGGGCGTACAACGGCCCGTTCTTGTACGTGCGTTCGTAGCGGAGCTGCTCCCCGGTGTCCTTGGACCCGGTGACGGGCCGCCCGTCGACCAGGATGTCGCCGCGCGGCTGGTCGAACCGGACGATGGCGTTGCGGCGGTTGGCCGGGTTGGCGTCGAGGGAGCCGGACTGGACGACCTGGACACGGGTGGCGTTGACGAGCAGGGCGATGAGCAGCAGCGCGCAGAACGCGGCGGCGTGCCGGATGTACCGCGTCACGGGGCTCCCTCTCCCGCGGGCTGGTTGCGCGCCGAGTCGCTGACCCGGATCAGCAGTGCCACGATGATCCAGTTGGTGACGACCGACGAACCGCCCTGCGCGAGGAAGGGCATCGCCATGCCGGTGAGCGGGATGAGCCCCGTGACGCCGCCCGCGATGACGAAGACCTGCAGCGCGACGATGGACGCGAGCCCGATCGCGAGCAGCCGCCCGAAGGGCTCGCGCAGGGCGAGCCCGGCACGGAAGCCGCGCTCCACGAGCAGGGCGTAGAGCAGGAAGACCGCGCAGAGCCCCGAGAGCCCCAGCTCCTCGCCCGCCGTGGCCAGGATGAAGTCGGACTTCGCGGCGAAGCCGATGAGGATGGAGTGCCCGAGCCCGAGGCCGGTGCCGAGCATCCCGCCGGCCGCGAACGCGAAGAGCGACTGGGCGAGTTGGTTGGGACCCTGCCCCGCGTCGATGGAGGCGAAGGGGTGCAGCCAGTCCTCGACGCGGCTGTGGACGTGCGGCTCGAGGGAGCCGACCGCGAACGCGCCGAGCGCGGCGAGCACGAGACCGACGGCGATCCAGCCGGTGCGGCCCGTGGCGACGTACAGCAGGATCACGAAGAGCCCGAAGAAGAGCAGCGAGGTGCCGAGGTCGCGCTCCAGGACGAGGACGCCGACGCTCAGCAGCCAGATCGCGACGATTGGGCCGAGGACGCGTCCGGTGGGGAGTTGGAGGCGCTTGAACCGCCAGAGGGTGCGGCCGGTGTACGCGAGGGCGTTGCGGTTGTCCGCGAGATAGCTGGCGAAGAAGACGGCGAGCAGGATCTTGGCGAACTCGCCGGGCTGGATGGAGAAGCCGCCCACCCTGATCCAGATCCGGGCGCCGTTCACGGCGGGGAAGAAGATCGGCACGATCATCAGGATCAGCGCGGCGACGACGGAGAGGTAGGCGTAGCGCTGCAGTGCGCGGTGGTCGCGCAGGAAGAGGACGGCGGCGATGAACAGGCCCACGCCGACGGTCGACCAGATCAGCTGGGCGGGCGCGGCCTCGTCGTGCGGTGTCTCCAGGTCGAGCCGGTAGATGAGCACCAGGCCCAGGCCGTTGAGCAGCACCGCGATGGGCAGCAGCAGCGGGTCCGCGTACGGGGCGCGGAAGCGGACGGCGAGGTGGGCGAGGAGGGCGAGCGCACCGAGCCCGGCGCCGTAACCGGCGGCGCCGGGCGGGACGGTGCCGTGCTGGGCGAGGCCGACGTCGCAGTAGCCGTACACGCAGAGCAGGACGGCGACGACGAGCAGGGCGAGTTCGGTGCCCCGGCGCCGGGGGACGCGGGCAGCGGGGACCGCGGGGGGTGCGGCGCCCGTGCTCGTTCCGGCCATGCCGGGAACGTAGCAAGCAATCGGCCTAAAGTCCGCTTATGTCGACTATGTCGGCCGAGCGGTGTGAGGGGGCGCAGGCGGGGGTTCAAGGACAGACTCTCAGCACCAGCGCGGCGCCGGGCCGATGTTCGCGATGTAGTACGCCGAGCCCCAGGCCCAGGTCCCGTCGGTGAGCAGGTACCAGAGGTTGCTGCGGCCCACGCGGTCGCCCTTGGACTTGCAGAAGATGGTGACGACCTTGCCGCGCGGGACGGTGCGGACCACCTTGCTGCCGCGGGTCGGCGAGGTGCGGAGCAGGAGCCCGTTCTTGGCGGTGACGCGGCCCTTGTAGACGGGCGGCTTGTGGGTGGTGTCGTCGAGGGCGGTGGCCGGTCCGGCGAGGGTGAGTGCGGCGAGGGCGCCGCCCGCGGTGAGTACGCCGAGCCGGGTGGTGGTGGTCCGCAGGGACATGGGGACTCCTCGGGGGGAGGGGTGGGTCGAGCGGCTCCGGGCAAGGCGCTCGCAGGCCGCAGTCACACCTAAAGCGGCGCGATACGCACCCGCAACCTCACACCGCGTCACCCGAGGCGTCGGCCTCCTCGAACGGCAGCCGGAGCGAGGCCACGGCGCCTCCGTCAGGGGCCTGCGAGAACGTCAGCCGCGCCCCGAGGACCGCCGCCTGACCGAGCGCGATGGTCAGCCCGAGGCCGTGCCCCTTGGAGGACGTGCCCTCGGTGCGGAAGCGCTGCGGCCCGTGCGCCACCAGGTAGTCGGGGTAGCCGTCCCCGTGGTCCCGTACCGTCACCACCGGCCCGTCGACGGTCACGAGGACCGGCGGCCGCCCGTGTTTGTGCGCGTTGACGACGAGATTGCCGAGCACCCGCTCCAGGCGCCGCCGGTCGGTCTCCACACAGACATCGCGTACGACGACGAGCTCCGTGCCCTCACCGGAAGAACGCACCACCCGCTCCGCCAGTGGAGCGAGTTGATGAGCGTCCAGGTCCACCCGCTCGCTCTTCGCGTCGAGCCGGGAGATCTCGAGCAGGTCCTCGGTCAGCGTGCGCAACGCGGCGACCCGGTCCCGCACCAGCTCGGTCGGCCGGCTCGGCGGCAGCAGCTCGGCCGCCGCGTGCAGCCCGGTCAGCGGAGTGCGCAGCTCGTGCGCCACGTCCGCGGTGAACCGCTGCTCGCTCAGGAGCTTGCCCTGCAGCGTGGAGGCCATGGTGTCCAGGGCGCCGGCGACCGCGGCCACCTCGTCCTGGTGGCGCGGGGCCCCGGTGGCGCTCGGCCCGGAGTGCGGATCCTTGACGCGCGCGTCCAGATCGCCCGCGCTGATCCGCCGCGCCACCTGCGCCGTCTGGTGCAGCCGCCGGGTCACCCGCGTCACGGCGAACGCGCCGACGAGCAGCGTCGCGCCGATCGCGAGCACGGAGGAGCCGAGGATGGCCCGGTCGAGGCCGTCGATGGTGCGGGCGCCCTGCGCGTAGTCGACCTGGACGGCGATGACGCGTCGCCCGTCGGCGGGCCCCGCCGCCCACATCGTCGGCCGCGACTCGTGGGCGGCGACCATCGTGCCACGCTGCCCGTCCGCCGCGAGGTCGCGCAGCCTGCCGGGCAGACCCGCCGGATCGACGCCCGCGCCGGGACCGAGACGGTCGCCCGCCTCATAGCGCTCGGTGACCTCCTTCAGCCGGGCGAGGGCCCGCTCGCGGGCCTGGCCGACGGTCTGGTTGGTCACCGAGACGTGGACGAGCGCGCCCAGCAGCGCGGCGAGCGCGCAGCACATGACGGTGATGAAGACGGCGGCCTTCCAGGTGAGGGTCGCCGTCCAGGCGGGGAGCCGCGGCCCGCGCGGCTGCCGGTGGCTCATCGCCCGCCGCCCGCGGAGGGGGAGGGGCGGGGCGTGGCGGGCCCGGGTGTCTTGGGCCGGTGCGACTTGGCGCGGGGCGCGTGGGAGGAGCGGACGATCTCGTCGCTCCTCGGCAGCATCGCCTTCTGGTGCGAGTCCCAGGACCACACGGTGTGGTACTCGTACCCCGCGAGGCTGGAGACGGCGCGGATGATCAGGTCCCGCCCGGCGAGCTCGACGCCGAGCACCGCGTCGCTCATCTCCATGATCTGCGTCAGCTGCCGCTTCTCCTCGGCGTAGACGCGGATGTCGAGGTTGTCGTCGGGCGTCGAGACGCCGACGATCAGATCGTCCTTGCCGTCGCCGGTCAGGTCGCGGTAGTACGCCTTGAGGACCGGGCAGCGCTCCGGAGAGCCGTCCTCGGCGCAGTCCTTGAGCCGCTCGACCGTCTCCTTGTACGCGCGGTCGGAGGGTTCGTACGTCCCCGGGTTCTCCGTGAAGTCCGCGCGGACGACCTCGGCCGGGTCCACCTCGTGCAGGTCGCCCTTCGGCACCTTGACGCCCTTGACCTTGACGCTCTCTATGGCGCCGTAGTCCTCGGCGGGCACCGAGGGCGACGGCAGGTCGGGCCAGAGGTGGGTGGGGCCCTCGGCGGTCGGCGTCGCGCCGGCGCTCTCCAGCCCGCCCGGGTCGCCGCAGCCCGCGACGAGGAGCGCGGCGAGGACGGCGAAGGCGGCGGGCGCGCGCCGGCTGCGGATCACTGCACTCCTGCCTGCCGCAGGGTGCGGCCTGTCGTGTCAACAGGCCTGTTGTTACGACACCAGGTCTGCGTAGAGAATGATGTTGTCCGAGCGGTGACCGTCCACGATCGGCCCGCCGCAGGTCAGCAGGCGCAGCTCGGGCCGGCCCGTCGCCCCGTACACCTTATGGGTGGGGAAGTCTTTCTTGTCGACCTGCTGTATCTCCCGCACCTTGAACGTCGCCGTGCTGCCGTCCGCGCGCGGGACCTGGACAGTGTCCCCGACCTCGACCTTCGCGACGTTCTTCATCAGCGCGGGACCGTTCGCCGTGTCGTAGTGCGCGACGACCACGGCGGCCCCCTTCTCGCCGGGCGTGACCCCGCCGGTCCACCAGCCGGGCTCGTCGGCCTTGTCCACCGGCGGCACCTGAAGCTCCTGGTCCGCGCCGACGCCGAGGTCGAGCATCGACGTCGCGTCGACACCCGCCGAGGGAATGCGCAGCCCGGTCGGCCTGGACGCCTGCATCGGGGTGACGGCCTGCTTGGCCCGGGTGGTGGCGGCGTTGTTCACCTTGACGTCGGGGGCCGGGTCGCCCTTGCCGCCCTGGCCGCAGGCGATCAGGCCGACGCCGAGCGCCGCGGTCAGGGCCGCGGCGGCCGCGATGCGGGTGGTGCGACGGCGCTGCCGGGCCGCGGCCTGTGCGTCGTCGGGGGCGCCGGGCTCGAAACCGGTGGAGGTGCTCACGGGGAACTCCTGTGGGGCAGAGGGAGGAACGGCAGGGGTACGGCCGCCGGACGGTGAGGGCCGTCCGGCGGCCGGAGAGGGGGACGGGGGGAGGGGGCCGGGGAGAGGGGCAGGGGCGTACCGGATGGGCGGGGGTGTCAGGAGTCGGTGCGGCCGCGGCGCAGCATCGCGAAGCCGAGCCCCGCCGCACCGGCCGCGGCCATGCCGCCCCCGGCCACCAGGAACGCGGGGTCACCGGCGTCCCGCATGTTCTCGGCACCGGCCTTGACGCCGCCCTTGGGGGCCACGGTCTTGCCGCTGTTCTCGCCGCGCTTGCCGTGGTGGCCGCCCTTGCCGCCCTTGCCGTCCTTGCCGTCCTCGCGGTTCAGGTACGTGATGCCGATGTGCCCGTTGGAGGGATGCAGCTCGTACTTCACGCCGCCCTGGGTGACCGTCGGGTGCGTGGCGGAGAGCGTCGCGATCTCCTTGCCCTTGAGGGAGATCGTCGCCACGAAGGAGCCGCCGCGGTTCTGGATCTTCGCCTTCGCGCCGTTGCCGAGGACGACGTCGAAGACCTCGCCCTTCTCCGGCTGCGGCGACCGGCTCTGCGACGCCGTCGGTTCGGGGGCCGGTGAGGCCGCCGCGAAGGCACCCGCGGCCGGGACGAGCAGCGCCCCGCCGACGAGGGTGGAGACGGCGGCGGTGCGGAGGAGGGTGTGGCGGCGAGGGGTGCTCACGGGACGTTCCTTACGGTCGGCTGGTCGCTCCGGGCTGAGCGGGTGGACAGCTACGACGCTAGATGTCCGCTATTGCGGCAATTCGTCGTCTATGTAACGACGGGCCATAGCTGTGCGAGCAGTGCCGTTACGGGACCGGAGATGTGTCCCGCGCGGAGCGGACGGACCGGCGCGAAGAGACCTCGACTTCCGTCCGCCGCAACCGGGTTCTTGCCGCGGGAGGCCACGGGCTGGTCCCATGGTCGAGGGGGTGATGACGCATGACCGGACTGCGCGTCGTACCGACTTGGCGGCAGGGGAACGAGCGGCTGTACGTGTGTCTCGCGGACGGCAGGAACGTGGCCTGGTACGACCGGGACTCGGCCCGCGTGAACCTGCTCAGCGAGGACCGCGAAGAGGACGTGCTCGACGCCCTCGCCCCCTTTCTGACCGGCCCGTTCACGGTGGGGCCGCCGCCCGTGCCCACCCCTGCCGAGCTGGCCCGCCTCGCCCTCCACCCGGACGACGACCTGGCCCCCAACCGCCCCGGCGAGGCCCTGCGCATCTCCCTCGACCGCGATCCGGCGCCCGCCCGCAGGCTCCGCGCCGACGCCCGGCACCGTGCGCTCGCCGCGGAGCGGACGGTCGGCGAGGCCCTGGACGAACTCGAAGGCGCGGGCTGGCGGGTGCTGCACTCCGTGCCGCTGCCCGGTGGCGCCCGCATCCACCATCTGCTGATCGGCCCCGGTGGCCTGTTCTGTGTGGGCGCCCTCGCGGTCCGCAGGCAGCGGGTGCGCATCGCCGATCCGATGGTCGTGGTCGGCCGTGCCGAGCCGGTTCCGCTGCTGCGCTCGATCCGCTCCGACGCGGGCCGCGCCTCCTTCGCGCTGACCGCCGAGGTCCGCCCCGTCCTGGCGCTGGCCGGGACCGGCGCCGCCGAACTCGCCGTGGCGGCGCCGCCGCGCGACGTACGGGTGCTGCGCGAGGCGGACCTGCCGGGGCTCGCCCGCCTCGGCGGGGTGCTGAAACCGGCCGACGTGGAGGCCCTGCACGCCCTGGCCAGGGACCGCCGCACCTGGCTGCAGGTCTGAGCCGGCCGTCGGCTCAGGGGGTGCCGCCAGGCGCGACGGGTCCGGAGGCCGCCTTAAGGAGAGGTCCCCTCAAGAGACTGTCTCGGAGGTCATCTCAGAGGTTGTCCCCCCAACCCCCCTGGACCATGGTCTGGAAGGCCCAGGATCCGCCGCGCCTGATCAGGATGTCGGCGTAGCGCAGCTGCTGCGTCTCGCCGTTCGCCGTCATCACCGAGTCGGTGAAGACGACGGCCATCGCGGGGGAGAGGAAGACGGGCGTACGCGTCGACTCGAAGGTGATGTCGTCGCTGCCGCTCCCCATCACGTGCGTCATGGTCCCCACGAACTGCTCCCGGTCCCACTGCGCCGAGCGCCCGTCCCCCGACGCGTCGTCGCTGACCAGGTTGAGCGGGAAGACGGCCAGATCGGCCATGCGCTCCACGTCGCGCCTGGCACTGTGCCCGTCGTACTCGGCGAACCAGGCGTCCAGGCTCGCGCGGTCCTCGGTGGTCGGGACGTATCCGGTCTCGGGAAGAAAGGTCACGCGGTCTCCTCGTCGTCAATGCGTGAAGGTGGTGGTGAAGCCGTAGTCATCAAGTTTGACTACTGTCGAAGAAGGTATGCCTCGACGCATGCCTAGTCAAACTTGATTAGCAGTGACGTCGATCACGCCGCAGAGGTGGGGGGGGCTCGGGTGAGGGGGTGGCTCAGGCGGGCAGCGGCCGGGCCCGGGCGGGGTCGAGGAGGGGACCGAGCAGATCGCCGTGCCGTTGCAGCCGGGGCGCGATGTCGTCCGCGGTGAGGACCAGCTGCTCCGGCTCCGCGCAGTCCTCGACCTCGGCCCAGGTCACCGGGGCGGAGACGGTCGGCTCGGGGCGGGCCCGCAGGGTGTAGGGCGCGGCGGTGGTCTTCGCGGCGGCGTTCTGGCTGAAGTCGACGAAGACCTTGCCGGGGCGCAGGCTCCGCGTCATGCGGTGCACGACGAGCTCGGGCAGGTCGCGCTCGGCCTCGACGGCCAGCTCCTTGGCGTACGCCGTGACCCGTTCGGAGGGGGTCGGCTCCAGCGGTACGAGCAGATGCAGGCCCTTGCTGCCGGACGTCTTGGCGTATACGTGGAATCCGTCGGCCGCCAGCCGCTCGCGCAGCCAGAGCGCCGCCCGGCAGCACTCCACGACGGTGGCGGGGTGCCCCGGATCCAGGTCGAACACCATCCGGTCGGCCCGCGCCGGGGCGTCCGCCCGCCACTGCGGCACATGGAACTCGGTCACCAGATTGGCGGCCCACATCAGTGACGGCAGGTCCTGTACGAGGATCTGCCGCACGCCTCCCTCGGAGCGGGGCACCTCGGCCGTGTGCACCCAGTCGGGGGTCCCCGGCGGCACGTTCTTGGCGAAGAACCGCTGGCCGTCGGGCCCGTCCGGATAGCGCAGGAAGGAGACGGGCCTGTCGCGGAGGTGGGGGAGGAGGGCCTCGGCCGTGCTCGCGTAGTAGTGCAGCACCTCGGCCTTGGTGAAGCCGGTCGCGGGATACAGCACCTTCTCCAGATTGCTGAGCGGGAGCCGTCGCCCCTCCACCTCGGTGATAGGCGTCATACGATGAGAGTCCCACAAAACGCCTATAACGCCACGAATCCTCCCAAACCCTGTCACCTTGCCCCTCCCCGCAGAGAGGAGTCGACGTGCGATCCATATGGAACGGTGCGATCTCCTTCGGTCTGGTCAGCATCCCGATCAAGCTCGTGAACGCGACCGAGAACCACTCGGTCTCCTTCCGCCAGATCCACACCGAGGACGGCGGCCGGATCCGCTACCGCAAGGTGTGCGAGCTGGAGGAGCGCGAGGTGCCGTCGGCGGAGATCGGCAAGGGGTACCAGGACGCGGACGGCTCGATCATCCCGATCACGGACCAGGACCTGGCCGCGCTCCCCATCCCGACGGCCAAGACGATCGAGATCGTCGCCTTCGTCCCCGCGGACCGCATCGACCCGCTCCAGATGGACGCCGCGTACTACCTCTCGGCGAGCGGAGTCCCCGCCGCCAAGCCGTACACGCTGCTGCGCGAGGCGCTCAAGCGGAGCCAGAAGGTGGCCATCGCGAAGTACGCGCTGCGGGGCCGGGAGCGGCTCGGCATGCTGCGGGTGGTCGACGACGTGATCGCCATGCACGGCCTGCTCTGGCCGGACGAGATCCGGGCGCCGGAAGGAGTGGCCCCCGAGACGCACGTCACCGTCCGCGACGCCGAACTCGACCTGGCGGACGCCCTGATGGACACCCTCGGCGAGGTCGACATCTCCACCCTCCACGACGACTACCGCGACGCCGTCGAGGAACTCATCGCCGCGAAGGTCGAAGGCGCGACCCCGGCGGAGCGGACCCCGGCGGCGGAAGCGGGCGGCGGCAAGGTCATCGACCTGATCGCGGCCCTGGAGAGCAGCGTGCGAGCGGCCCGCACGGCGCGGGGCGAGGCCTCGGAGGGCGGTTCGGCGGACGACGAGGTGGCCGAAGTGACGCCGATCGCGCGCAAGTCGTCCCGGGCGACGCCGAAACAGGTGGGCGGCAAGAAGTCGACGGCGTCGTCGTCGGTGTCGGGGGCGTCAGCGGCTTCGGCGAAGAAGAAGGCCGCCCCCGCCAAGAAGAGGACGACGAAGACGGCGGCGGCCAAGCCCTCGGAGCCGAAGGCGTCGGTGTCGAAGGCGTCGAGGTCGGGGTCGAGGGCATCGACGAAGACGGCCTCCGGCAGGACGGCGGCCAAGAAGACGACGGCGGGGAAAAAGACCGCGGCGGCGAAGAAGACGACCACGGCGTCGACGTCGAAGCGCCGGGCCTCCGCCTGATCCTTCCCGTACTCCTGCCGTTCCCGTACTCCCCGGCCGGTCCCGTACTCCCGGCCGTTCCCGCACTCCTGACCGCCCCCGTCCTCCCGACCGTTCCCGCACTCCTGACCGTCCCCGTCCTCCTGACCGTTCCCGTCCTCAGGGCCTCGTCGCGCTCAGGCCGCGCAGCGAGGAGGCGACGACTTCCGCGACGTACGGCAGATGCCCGTCGAGGAAGAAGTGGCCGCCGGTCAGCACATGGCAGGAGAAGGCGCCCCGCGTCTCGCTCTCCCAGGGCCGCACCTTCTCGACGGCGACGCGCGGGTCGGCGTCGCCGGTCAGGGCGATGACCGGGCAGTCGAGCGGGGGCCCGCTGCGGTGGACGTGCTCGTCCAGGAGCCGGTAGTCGGCGCGTACCGGCGGCAGGATGAGCGGCAGCAGTTCGGGGGAGGAGAGGAGCCGGTCGGCGGTGCCGGACAACGTCCGCATGTCCTCGACGAGTTCGAGGTCGGACATCTCACCCACCGGCAGCCGGGCCGCGGCGGGCCGCCAGGGCAGCGAGGGTGCCTGCCGGCCGGAGACGAACAGGGCTGCGGGCGGCCGCCCCTCGGCGGTCATGCGCCGCGCGGTCTCGAACGCGAGAAGCGCACCCATGCTGTGTCCGAACAGCGCCGTGGGTTCGCCGTCGGCCCACCCGGGAAGCGCGGCGAGCACGGCGTCGACGACCTCCTCGGCCCGCTCGGCGAACGGCTCGCCGAGCCGCTCCTGGCGGCCCGGGTACTGCACGACGAGCGGTTCGACGACACCGGTGACGGCGGCCGACAGCGGGTGGTAGGCGCTGGCGGAACCGCCCGCGTGCGGGAAGCAGACCAGCCGGGTCCCGGCATCGGGTGCGGGGTGGAAGCAACGTATCCAGTTGCCCACGGGCGCTCTCCTTTCGCGGCCGCGTACGGCGCGACGTTGTGTGTCTGTGGTCGGGGGGCGGACGCGTACGGCGTGCGCCCGGTCGGGTCGGCCGACGTCCGCCAGCATGCCTCAAGGCACCGCCACAGTCTTGATCATGTCCGCAGACCTGGACGCACCGCATCCACCTAGACTGACCGCTGAGCCGAGAGAGCCGGGCCCGACCGTGCGGACGGCCCCCGACCGTGCGGACGGGCGGACCGTGCGGACGGGCCGGATCGATGAGAAGAAGGACGACGACGGTGGTGGGAGCGGGAGGCCGACAGGTGACGACGGGCGCCGACGGCTACGACGATCCGCCCGCCGAACTGCTCACGGAGGCGGCCGCCGCGTTCGGCCTGCTCGCCTCGTCCGCGCGACTGCACATCGTGTGGGCCCTCGCCCAGGGCGAGAGCGACGTGACCGGCCTCGCCGAACGGGTGGGCGGCGCGCTGCCCGCCGTCAGCCAGCACCTGACCAAGCTCAAGCTCGCCGGACTCGTGGGCTCCCGCCGCGAGGGTCGCCGCGTGGTGTACTTCGTCGCCGACCCCGACGTGGTGACGGTGGTGCGCCTGATGGTCACCCAGCTCGCGTCCCGGGCCGAGGCGTCCCCCGCCGCCCGGCGCCTGCGCGGAACCGGTGCCTGAGGGTTCCGTGCCCGAGGAACCGGTGTACGGAGGGTCGGTGGCCGTCGAACACGGCGGCCGGACGCCCGCGCCGACGGCCCTTGAGGTCCTGCGCTCCCTGGACACCGGGCCGCGCGGCCTCACCGAGGAGGAGGCCGACGCCCGGCTGGCCCGCCACGGCGAGAACACCCTCCCGGCCCGGCGGACCGTGCCGTGGCCCGGCCGGTTCGTACGCGGCCTGCGCGACCCCTTCACGGCCGTCCTGCTCTGCCTCGGCCTGGTCTCGGCCACCGTCGCGGCCTGGGGCACGGCCTGCGTGATCACGATGCTGGTGGCGGTCAGCTGCGCGCTGCGCGCGACGGGTGAACACCGCGCGGACCGTGCGATGACGGCGTTGCGCGAGCTGGTGACCACGACGGCGACCGTCGTACGCCGCCCCGCCGACGCCACCCCGCCCGCACCCCGCGAACTCCCGGTGGACCAGCTCGTCCCCGGCGACATCGTCCGCCTCGGCGCGGGAGACCTGGTCCCGGCCGACGTCCACCTGCTCAGGTCGCAGGGCCTGTACGTGAACGAGGCCCCGCTGACCGGGGAGGCGGCGCCGGTACCGAAGGACGCGGGGTCCACGGCCCCGCCCTCCGCCGCCCTGCTCGACACCCCGTACGCCCGCGTCCCGTATGCCTGCGTTCCGTACGCCTGCTTCCAGGGCAGCAGCGTCACGGCGGGCAGCGGGACGGCGGTGGTGACGGCGACGGGGAGCGGGACGCGCTTCGCTGCGGGGTACGCGGCGCTCGCCGGAGCGGTCGGAGCGGTCGGAGCGGCCGGAGCGGCCGGAGCCGCCGGTCGTGCCGCACCACCCATCCGACCGGGCGAACCGGGCAAGGCACCCACCTCACCGCGGGAAGCCCCGAGCCCTCCCAGCGCCTTCGACCGCTCCGTGCACGGCATTTCCTGGATCCTCATCCGTTTCATGCTGCTGACGCCCCCGCTGGTGCTCATGGCGGACGCCGCGCTGCGGGGCCGGGGCCTGGAGACCCTGCCGTTTGCCGTGGCGGTGGCGGTCGGGCTCACCCCCGAGATGCTCCCGGTCGTCGTCACCACGTGCCTGGCCCGGGCCGCCGTACGTCTCGCCCGCACCCACGGCGTCATCGTCAGACGGCTGCCCGCCCTGCACGACCTCGGCGCCATGGACGTCCTGTGCGTGGACAAGACCGGCACGCTCACCCAGGACCGCCCGGTCGTCGAGCGGGCCGTCGACGCGGAGGGCAGGGACGCCCCCGAGGTCCTGCACTGGGCGGCCGTGAACGCCTGGTGGACGCTCCACCTCGCCGACCTGCCCGCGCCCGACGCCCTGGACGAGGCGATCCTGGCCGCCGCCGCCGCCGCAGCAGCAGCAGCCGACGACGACGAGGAGGCGGCGACGCGGTGCGAGGGCATCGAGGCTCTTCCCTTCGACCCGGTACGCCGCCTCGCCACGGCCGTCGTGTCGCGCCCCGGCGCGGGCCTCGGCGTCCACACGCTGGTCGTCAAGGGCGCCGTCGAGAACGTACTGGAGCGCTGCGCCCTGCCCGCCGAGGAGCGCGCACGCCTCCATGCCCAAGCGGCCCGGCACGCGGCGACGGGCCTGCGCCTGCTGGCGGTGGCCACCGCCGACCGCCCCGCACGGCACCGCGCCTGGTCCCCGGCGGACGTACGGGGCCTGACCTTTCGCGGCTTCGTCACCCTGCGGGACGCGTTGACGCCCGCCGCAGGCCCGGCGCTGCGCGCGCTCGCGGACCGGGGCGTCACGGTCAAGATCCTCACCGGCGACCACCCGGGCACGGCGGCCCGCGCCTGCCGTGACCTGGGCCTGGACGTCGACCGGGCAGACGTGCGTACCGCCGCCGACATCGAGGGACTCACTCCCTCCGCCCTCTCCGAACTGGCCCACCGCACCACGGTCTTCGCCCGCTGCACGCCCGAGCACAAGGCCCGGATCGTGGCCGCCCTGCGCGCCCACGGCCACACCACGGGATTCCTGGGCGACGGCGTCAACGACCTGCCGGCCCTGCGAGCGGCCGACGTGGGCGTGGCACCCCACGACGCGGTCCCGGTGGCGAGAGAGACGGCAGACCTGGTGCTGCCGCGGCGCGCAGGGGACGGCCCCGTGGAAACGGCGCCTGCCGACCCCGCAGGGCTTACGGCGATCGACCACGCCGTCACCGCGGGCCGGGCCAGCAGCACGAACATCGCGACCTACCTGCGCAGCACGCTCTCCTCGAACCTCGGCAACGTCATCGCCATGCTCACCGCGGGCCTGCTGCTCCCCTTCCTGCCGATGCTCCCGGCCCAGGTGCTTGCACAGAACCTCTGCTTCGACGCCGCCCAACTCGCCTTCGCCTTCGAACGCCCCGCCCGCGAGGCCCTGCGCCGCCCCACGTCCCTGCGCCCGCGCGCCTTCCTCCGTTTCATCACGGGCTTCGGCGCGCTCAACGCCGTCGCGGACCTGGCGACCTTCGCGATCCTCGCGCTCGCGGTGCCGGGCCCGACGGGGACGGAGGACGAATCGGTGTTCCACTCGGGCTGGTTCACGGAGAACCTGCTCACCCAGGCACTGGTGATGCTGCTCCTGCGCACGACGCGCGGCACCGCGCCCCCCGGCAGCCCTGGCAGACCTGGCAGACCTGCGCCGATCACGTGGGCGGCGGCAGCCCTGGCGGTCACGGGCCTCCTGCTCCCCCTCACCCCCCTGGGCCCGCTCCTGGCGATGACCCCGCTGCCACCCCTCTACTACCTGCTCCTGGCAGCGGTCCTGGCCCTGTACGCGCTGGCCCTGACCACTTTGAGGCGCGCCCTGGGGCGCCGCGTCACCGCTCAGCCGTAGGAGAGATCGGAGCAGGGCGCGTCATCGGCGGCCCGAGCCTTGCCGCGATGACCACCGCCACCCGCACTGTCTGCCGTGGCCGACCGGACGTACGACTGCCCAAGAACCACCCTGACCCCACCCCCCTCGGCAGTTGCCCGCACCTCGGCGCCGGGAAAGAGCCGGGCAACGGTCTCGGCCCGCGCTTTCATCCCCTTCCCGGTCCCGTACTCGACCACGGTGGTGGCGTGCTCCTGACCGGCGGCGGCCGTACCGGTGCCGGTCACGGTGAACCCGTGCGAGGTGAGCGCCCGGGCGGCCTTGGCGGCGAGCCCGTCGACGCTGGTGCCATTGAGAACGCGGACGGAGACCCCACTCCCGGAAACCCCCTTGGAAGCACCACCGGCACCACTCCCGCCATCCTCACCAGCCCCACCACTCCCCACACCCTTGTCCTCCTTGAGGGAGGCCCACAGCTCCGACGCATCGGGCTCGACGACAGCGACGCGGGCGCCGTCGTAACGCCAGGGGAGGGTGACGAATTCGGTGTTGTGCAGATCGATGTCTTTCAGGGACATGGCGAAGGAGATGAGCTTGTCGGCGGACCCGAGCCCGGGATCGACGGTCATGGAGTGAACGGCGGCATCGGCGAGCGGAAACAGTTTCCCGGGGCTGAGCCCTTCCCCTTTCACCTTCTTCAACAGACTGCTCACGAAGGCCTGTTGACGCTTGATGCGCCCGATGTCGGACCCGTCGCCGATGCCGTGCCGGATGCGTACGTAGTCCAGGGCGCGCTGCCCGGAAACCTTCTGCACCCCTTTGCGGAATACGCGCTCGCCGGGGCTGCTGCGATGGGGATTGAGGTCACCTTCGTAGAGATCCTTGGGCAGGCAGACGTCAACGCCCCCGACAACGTCGGTGAGTTCGGAGAACCCCTTGAAATCGACGACGACGGTGTGATCCACCCGCAGCCCGCTCAGCTTCTCCACGGTGTTCTGCGTACAGGCGGGATTCCCTTTGGCGGTCTCCCCGACGGAGTACGCCGCGTTGAACATCACATGACGCTGCGGCTCGGTCCACTTTCCGTCCGGCAGCTTGCAGGGCGGTATGTCGACGAGGGCGTCGCGAGGAATGGAGACGGCGACGGCGTGCCGCCGGTCGGCGTAGACGTGCAGCAGGAAGGCGGTGTCGGACCGCCCGATGTCATCCGAGTCCCCGCCCCCGAGCGCACGGTTGCCGCCGGTCCGCGCATCGGACCCGATGACGAGAACGTTCTGCCCCCGCGAACCGCCGGCCGGGGGCCGGTCCCCGGACACCCCGTCGGCGCTGAAGGTCTCGATGCTCCCGTTCAACTTCAGACAGACCCAGCCACCCCCACCGACAACTACCCCCACCAGGACCCCCACGACAGCGAACCCCACCCGCCTCCACCGCCGCGCACGCCCCCGCTTACGCCGAACCCCACCCATCTGCCCACCTCACTGCCGCCCACCACTGCACGGTTGTACAGTTGCGCAATATAGCAACTATCACTTCCCGTGAAGCACTTCCCGTGAACCGCACAGAAGCCGGAGGGTCAGCAGTGATCCGCAACGCCCTGGAGCCCTGGCACCTACTGATCGTGGCGCTGGTGGTCATCTTCCTGTTCGGCTCCAAACGCCTCCCGGACGCTGCCCGCTCGATGGGCAAATCCCTACGCATCCTGAAGAGCGAGACACGAGCCCTGAAGGAGGAGAACGAAGAGCCTAGCGAACAGACCCACAACAAGTGAGGCAGGCCCTTCCGGAGGCCTTCGTCGTGTGGTGGGGACTGCCCTGGGGAAACGATCCGAGATCACGGTCACGAGTGGTCCGCAGACTCTGATGCGGCGCCGCTCGGGGCCGCATTCAGCTGCACACGTCCGTAGATACGCGAAGACCCCGCTCTCAGCGTTTCCGCTGATGGCGGGGTCTTCGGGACCTACTACAAGGTGCCCCGGCAGGATTCGAACCTGCGCACACGGCTCCGGAGGCCAGAGGAGACGGAGAGCCGATCCACCCTCTGACCTGCGTGGGGGAGCCCTTGCCGGAGCCCGCCACTCATGATCATTACGCCCTCATTACGTGGGCGACCTGTCAGCCTCCGTCCGTGCCCCGTATGGTCGTTGGCATGATCTTGGGCAGCGACGGCGGGCGTGGAGACGGCGACGATACGGGGTTCACGGCCGAGAGTACGGCCCGCATCCTCCGGGACGCCTGCCGCTCCGCCGGCCTCGACCCGAGCGGTGCCGACCTCCTCCGCCTCGGCTCGAACGCCGTCTACCGCCTCACCTCGGAACCGGTCATCGTCCGCATCGCCAGAGACCTCTCGGCCCTCGCCGAGATGGAACGTGCCGTCGGTGTCGCCCGCTGGCTGGAGCTCTCCGACTTCCCCGCGAACCGGGTCCCGCCGCACACCACCCAACCGGCCGTAATCGGTGGCCGCGTGGTCACCTTCTGGGAGAGCGTCCAAGACCGCGAGGAGTACGCCACCGTAGGCGAGCTGGCCGACCTCCTACGGCGCCTGCACTGGCTGGAGGAGCCCGAATCCCTCGGCCTCCCGTACTTCGACCCGCACGCCAAGCTGGCCTCCTCGCTGGCCGGCCTCGACGCCATCGCGGACCAAGACCGGGAGTTCCTGGAGGAACGCGCGGCAAGGCTCGGCAAGGACTACGACCGCCTGGACTTCGTCCTCCCCTTCGGCCTGATCCACGGCGACGCCAACATAGGAAACATCCTCCGCCACCGCGACGGCCACGCCGTCCTGATCGACCTCGACGGCTTCGCCCTGGCGCCACGCGAGTGGGACCTGATCCTCACCACCATGTACTACGAGCGGTACGGCTGGCACACGGCCGAGGAGTACCGGGACTTCGTCTTCCGCTACGGATTCGACCTCATGAACTGGCCCGGGTACGAAACCCTCGCTGATCTGCGAGAGCTGATGATGGTGGCGTGGCTCGGCCACCAGGCGCAGGACAGCGAGCGTTCGGCCGCCGAATTCCAGAAGCGCCTTCACTCCCTCCGGACGGGCGAAGGACGGAAGACCTGGGGCGCCTTCTGAGCGGACCCCTGGGCCCGGAGGCACCGAACCTACGTGGAGGAACGGACGCCGCTCTCTGCCTTCACCCACAACCGGTGCTCGCGCACTTGCTCAGCGAACGCGCGTGACACGGCGTTGTCCCCGGCCGCGAGGAGGTCGGTCCGGAACTCCGCGAGATAGCTCACGCACCGCGCCGACTTCAGGTTCTCCCCGAGATCCAGCGCGTCTACGGCGACTTGGCACGCCTCCTCGATGTCACCGGCGCGAAGGTGAGCGTCGGCGAGCACCATCGTGGCGAAGAAGTCGCTCCGTACGTGGCTGCCGCTCATCGCGTTCTCGGCGTGCGCGACGGCCTGGCGGGCGCTGTTCACGTCGCGGAAGCAGTGCGCGGCCTCGGCGGCCAACTCCGCGGCGTCGAAGTAGGTGATCCACTCCGGCTCGTCCTCCGCGTTGCGGCTCTCCAACGCACGTGTCGCGGCCGTCAACGCGGCTTCGCACCCGCGTACGTCGCCGATCCGCGCCAGCGCACGTGCCTCCATGGCGTGGAACTGGGCACGCAGCGTCGGCGTGGCCACCGCCGAGATGCCCATGAGCGCGGCGCGGGCGAGAGTGGCCGCCTCCGTGTACCGACCGAGGAAGGTGGCCTGGTGGCTCATAGCCGAGAGGATGCTTCCGGCAAGGCGCCGGTCGTTGCCGTCCTGGGCGAGCCGGAGGGCTTGGAGGAAGTAGCGCTGCGCGAGTCCGTGATGGCACGCGTCATACGACATCCACCCGGCGAGAAGCGTCGCCTCCGCCACGGTGGAGTAGAGCGCGCGTCCCACCGCGTCGCTGTAGCTCCCGCGCAGTAGCGGCACCACGTCCGTACTGAGGTACTGGATCACCGAACGCCGTGCGTGGTCGCCCCCGAACCGGTCGTCGAGCTGGGCGAACATGTCGGCCGTCGTCTTCACTGCGGCTACGTCCCCGAGCCCCACCCGCAACGACCCGGGCCGCCCCGACCGGGGCTCGGGCCCCGGTGCGACCAGCCAACGTAAGGAAGCCTCGTTCCACGCGGGCTCGGAGGCTTCGGCCTGCAACAGCGGCTCGTACCGATTCAGGTCCGCCGTCCATAGCCGTTCCACCGTGCCGATCGCGGCGTCGGGACTGTCCGGGTACCCGGCGTCGAGAAGTACGGCGTCCCGGCTGCCGCCCTGCTCCATGCCCAGCGCGTCCGGACCAAGCCCTAACGCCTCCGCAAGCAAAGCCCCGTAGAACGCGTCGGGAGTGCTGTGCCCGTTCTCCCAACTCGCGATGCGCCGCTTCACGCTCTCGTCGGAGGGGAGTTGGTGCCCACGCGCGGCTGCCACCCGCCGCAACTCACGCACCAACCGGAGCTGACTCCAGCCGCGTTCGGCTCGCGCACGGCGCAGACGTTCGTTGACCGGACCCATGGCAGTCGTCTCCCCGCCCTCCTCGACGCATGGTAAAGGGGTGGTGCGTGGTTCTTGCCCATCCTGAACGTACGTGACGGGACAGGCCTGTTGACACAGGCGAACGGAACTCAATCGACTCCATTCGCGGATGACGAGGGGTGACGCTCCTTCGTCCTGCACGTCACCCCTCGTCACCTCTCGTCATCTGCCCAGCTCAAGGGCCTTGGCAGGAGTGTGGAACCACCGCGCCGCGGAACAGCGCGACGGCGGAACCGAGGTGGGGAGTAGACGTGCAGACGATGACCAGGAGAGGCATCGAGTGGCTCTCGGCAAGCGCCGACGACCCGGTTACGTGCCGGGCCCACTGGGCCGATGACCCGCGTCGGCCGACGATGCTGCGCACCGGACGCTTCTTCGACGTGGTGTCCGTCGGGCAACGCCTTGGCCTGGAGACCTTCGACCAGATGTGTCGCCAGGGGCTGCCCTGCGGGCCGGCGATGATAGATCGGGCGGCCCAGCGCGTCGGCTTCTTCCTCGGCTCCAACAACCGGGATGGCTTCGCGCACTTCGTCAACCGCGAGTGCACCAAGCCGCTGGCCTACCGCTACCTCGGCGCGAACGCGGTGGTGGTCGTGCCCGGCCCCATGCCGCTGACCGGTGATCGGTACGAATGGCTGCGCGCACCGATCCGCCGACCGGAGGCCAACCCCCTCCGCCCAATCGCATTGGCCACGCTCCTTGCCGCCTCGGCGGAACTCCTGGCACGCATCGACCACTACGGCGAGCGCTATCGCTCTCCTGTCGACGCCCTCGCGGCCTATCCCGAGGAGCAGAGCACCCGTGCATGACGAACCGTCCGGCCGCGTCGATGCCGCCCGCTGGCCCCCGCTCGACAGCGACGGCTGGTACGCCGCCCGCAACGCCACGATGGCCCTCCGGGACGCCCTGACGAGCGCCGGCCTCGACCACGACTTCCCGTACCTGCGAGCTGACTTGAATGCCTTCGGCCACGGCCTGGTCGAACTGGGCCGCGTCTCACCTGCCACGGCCGAGCAGCTGGCCGAACTGCTGCGGCTCGGCCTGTCGAGCGCCGCAGAGCCCCATCCAGACACCGCGACCGAACACGACTCGGGGGAGTGAGCCATGACCGACCGACACGGAGTCATCGCCCCGCGCGCCGAGAACCTGACCACGGGCGTGAACTACGTCCGCGGCTGGGCAGAGGGCCGACGCAGCGCGGACACCCTCGCCCAGCAACTCACTGCCCTCGGCCTGGAATCCGACTTCCCCGGCCTCCGAGCCGCGACGGCCTGGTCCGCCTCGGCACGATCCGCCCGGAAGCGGCCGAACTGCTGGCGCAGCTCATTAACGTGGGAGCGGAGGCAAAGGCCCGCCAAGCAGCCTCGCCGGCCTCGGCTGCTCCCCGCTGAACGACTCCTGCACTTCACCGCGATCACAAGCCAGGTGGCCTGCCGCCCGGCCGGGACCGGCGCCCCAGCGCCGCAGCCCGGACGGACGGCAGGCCACCTTCGCTGAGTAGTCAGGCGAGCCCACAGCTTCAACTCGATTCCTTGTCGTCCCCTGCTCCATCGCTGTGGCGGTCCACTGCGGACGCTGTAACTGCTTCTTAAACGACCAGGCTGCTCTGTTCGGCGAACCCGTGCAGTGTTGTCGGTACCTTTCTCGCCGGGGATCGGTACTCGGATTCTGCCGGGAGGGTGGGCGAGAGACGATGGTAACCCCGTGAGCGAAACCGGGCATGATCTGCTCCTCAAGTCTCTCCGTTCGGTGCGTGGCAGCTACGGTCGCCCGGCAAGTCAAGATCACTTCGGCCTGGGAATGTAAGTGGGAGGGACGTGTTCTTGACAACTCCTGCCCGTTGAATCGGACGGCTGCTATTCTTCGTACATGACGCTAGAGGAGCAGATCAGCGGTTATCGTCGTCAGATTGCTACCGATTCTTACCCCATGTCGATCGGAGAGCTTTCGAATCTCTATCGAGACGGCGAGATCGATATTCACCCCGAGTTCCAGAGGATTTTTAGGTGGGAAGAGAGCCAGAAGAGCCGGCTGATTGAAAGCATCCTTCTAGGTATTCCGCTTCCTAGCGTGTTCGTGGCGCAGAATGAGAAAGGCGTTTGGGATGTCGTGGATGGAGTTCAGCGCTTGTCCACAATTTTCCAATTCATGGGAATTCTGAAGGACGAAGACGACGTACGCTATAAGCCGCTCATCTGTTCCACTGCACCTTTCTTGACGCTACTCGACGGCTGCGCGTATGAACCCGTAGAGGGGGCGCAGCGATCGCTTGATTCAACTCAACGACTTGACTTCAAACGTGCTCGCGTGGACATGAAAATCATTAAGAGGGAAAGCGACAACAGGGCAAAGTACGATCTGTTTCAGCGGCTTAATTCGTTCGGCTCGGTTGCCACCCCGCAGGAGCTCCGTAACTGCCTGCTTGTCAGTATGAGTAAGCCGCACTTTGAGTGGCTCACTGAAATTTCAGAAACTCCTGCTTTTGTGGAGGCCTTGGAGCTGCCCGACAGGCTAATCGATGAGCGTTATCACATGGAGTTGGCTCTACGCTTTGTATTCCTCCGTCGACTCCCGGAGTCTGGAATTGCATCGATTGGCAATATTGGCGACTTTCTCACATCCGAACTCGTCGCTTTCTCCGAATATGACACGGCGCGTCTTGAGGAGGAGAGTGTAATCTTCAAGCGAGTATTCGAGGTGATCTTGGCTGCTGGCGGAGGGGAAATCCTGCGGCGATGGAATCCTGAGAAGCAGCGTGCAGAAGGACCATTCTCTCTCACCGCGTTCGAGGCCATCGCCTTGGGTATGGGGTATCACCCTCCGCAAGTCGAAGCAGACCCCTCCGGCGTGCGCAGCAAGCGAGAAGAATTGTGGCTGGACCCAGCCTTTTCGGCCCGCCACGCGACCGGCGTACGCGCCGATCAGCGGATGAAAAAGACAATCCCCTTCGGTCGCCGCCTCTTCGCGCGCTGAACGAAGGGCCCTCATGGATCTGCAGAAGTTCGGTGAAAAAGTCCAAAAGGATCTAGCTCACCGTAAGCTCGAATTGTCCCGTCTTGCCGTGGCGATCCAAACTCCCTTCACTGATCAATCACAAAAGAACTTGATGTGTCGAGCGGCGGTTGTTTTTACCTATGCTCATTGGGAAGGGTTTGTTAAAAACGCAAGCTCACTCTATATCAGGCATATCAATGGACAGCAGATTCCGGTTAGTAAGCTCAGAAATTGCTTTCAAGCTGCTTACGTCGCGGGTCATTTCAAGCGCGCTCAGAATAGTTCGAAAGTCAGCTTCTTGGGAGAGGTCCTCACGTCTATTGATGCAGACAGGGAAAAGATCTTCTCGGTCTCTCCTGACAAATATGTCGACACGGAGAGCAATCTGTCGTCGACAGTTTTTCAGTCACTCGTTACAGGCCTAGGACTTCCTTATCTGGACAGTTATTCAACGCGGCAGATATTTATTGATGAGAAGCTGGTTTTTGGGCGCAATCAAGTAGCGCACGGTGAGTTGACTTCCTTCAGCGAGGTAGACGCTGCTGAGCGGCTCAATGCCGTTCGTGACCTCTTGGACACTTACTCGAATCAGTTACTTGATGCCGCTAGGAATCAAATTTACGTGGCCTCCTAATAGGGAACGATTTTTTAGAGGGCTTAGGTCTCCGTGAAGCGCAGAAGCAATCTGCGGTCGGAGGAGTGATTTGGGGTGGCGCTGCTTTAGCGTGAGTGATCATGAGTGCGCCAGATTTCGGCGTGGCGGGCAATATGAATTCCCGCCCTCTACAGCACGACGTTGGGCCATGATCTTCAAGCTCGGTCGGGAGCGGGCCGCGGTGAACGGAGCGAGCCGTCTTGAAGAAGTAGAGAAAGTCTGAACCGTGCGTCGGTTCCAGGCAGTTCGTTACAGCCGGAACGCAAGCTCCAAGTCGTGCCCGGGAAGGTGGAACTCCTCTAGGGCTAGACGAGTAGTTCCGATAGCGGGGTTCTCAGACGGAGGGAGGGTGTCCAACATCGGGTTGTGACGACCAATTTAGACACCCTCTTGACGGCAC